>DASSGB010000038.1:0-4401 GCA_035693825.1 Anaerolineales bacterium | reverse complement strand
CGGGCATCGACCGACCGTGACGTACTACGAGTGTCCGGTCGTCGTTGACAATCGCGCTCATGAAACCATCCAGGGGGACTAGCAGTCCCCCCATCTCTCTCGGGCCCTGCAGCCCGGCCTCGGTTTGGGGATTTCAGAGTTACCCGTGGCTGGTCGTCCATCCCACCGGTTTCATGCTCGAGCTGATCTTCGTCGGAGCCGTTCTCGGCCCGGTAGGAGCCGTGCCCACCGGTCTCCTGTTGAACAGGTTGCGGCTTTGATCGGCTCCACGCCTTGATTCCTCGCCTGTCTCGCCCGCATGCCGATGTCTGATTCCAAACGCTTCGTCCTCATGACGTACGGCTCGCGAGGCGATGTGGAACCTTTCGTGGCGTTGGCGAGGGGATTGCGCCAGGCCGGCCACGACGTACGCCTCATGGCGCCCGCGCCCTTCGCACATCTCGCATTCGCCCACGGTGTGAATTTCGAGCCCCTCGAGGGCAATCCCGAGGAGCTGGCCCTGGCTCTGACGGACCGCGCCGGACTGAACGGTCCACGCATGGTCAAGCGCATGATCGAGCACGTGCTGCCTCTGGCCGAGAGGGTGGCGCGAGCCGCACTTCGAACCGCGCGGGAGGCGGAGGTGATCGTCCATTCGTTCCTCCTCACCGACGCCGGCCACACCATCGCCGTTCGGCAAGGCATCCCCGACTTCTCCGCCCAACTCTTCCCTGTGTTCGCCACCACAGGCGACTTTCCCGCCCCCGTATTCCCGGACTGGCGCTGGGGTGGAACGTACCGGCGCTTCACTCACCGTCTCAGCACCGCGGTCTTCCGATTTGGGGGGCGGCTGCTCTATCGCAGGATTCGATCGGGCGCCCCGGACCTGCCAGATCTCGCTCCCTGGCCGTTCAACCACTCTTCTCGCGGCCCCACCCCGCTGTTGTTCGCCTACAGTCCCGCGGTTCTCCCTCGACCGTACGACTGGCCGCCTCACACGCATGTGACCGGCTACTGGAAGCTTCCCCCGCCTTCGAATTGGTCCCCTCCGGACGACCTTCGTCGTTTCCTGGACGAAGGCCAGCCGCCTGTCTTCTTCGGCGTCGGCAGCATGCGGACGCAGCGCATGCGGCAACTCCTCGAGGGCGTCCTCCAGGCGATTCGATCGACGGATCACCGGGCCATCATCGGCGGGCCGGGGCGGGAAGTCCACAGCCTGACTATGCCTCAGGGCGTGTATGCACTCGAATGGGCTCCCTACGACTGGCTGTTCCCCCAGATGGCCATGATCGTTCACCACGGCGGCGCGGGGACCACCGGCGCCGCCCTGCGCTCGGGCGTCCCCAGCGTAGCGATTCCATTCACCGCCGATCAGGCTTTCTGGGCGCGGCGAGCTCATCAGCTCGGAGTCGGACCTGCGGGCGTTCCCGTCAATCGCCTGACCACGCCCGTCCTCGACCGCCTGATCCGGGAAACGAAGGCTGATCCTTCGTTTGTGTCGCGGGCCCAGTCGGTTGCGGAACAATTACGGCACGAAGATGGAGTGGCCACGGCACTGAGCGTCATCGACGCCCACGTGCGCGCTTTCCGGCCAGCGGCATGACATCCGACTCACTGCAACCACCGACCGGTGGGACCGGGGCCGTCCCCGGGAGGCGAAGCCTCGGAGAAACGTTTCGTTCGACCCTTGGGCTCTTGGTCTCGCTGCTGACCTACTACCGCCCCCGATGGCCCGGGCGGGCCCTCGAGCGCCTGTACGGTGAATTCATCCGTCGCGACGATCTGTGCTTCGACATAGGCGCCCACGTAGGCAATCGTGTCCGCGCCTGGCTCAACCTGGGGGCAAGGATCGTTGCGGTGGAACCGCATCCGGAATGCACGAGGATCCTCCAACGGCTCTATAGATCGCAGCCAAGGGTCCAGCTGGTCCAGGAGGCTGTGGGCGCACGTTCCTCCTTCCGCAACCTACGCATGAGCCTCCTGAATCCCACCGTCTCAACCTTCTCGACTGGGTGGATCGAGAGCGTTCGCCGCACGCGTGGCTTCTCCCGCGTCCGCTGGGAAGGGAACGTCCCCGTCAAGGTCACGACGTTGGACGCCCTCATCTCGCAGTACGGCGAACCTGCCTTCTGTAAGATCGACGTCGAAGGCTGGGAAGCAGACGTTCTCCAGGGACTGTCCAGACCCCTGAAGGCGCTTTCCTTCGAGTACGTTCCAGCGGCCGTCGACGTCGCCCTCGAATGCCTCGAGCTCCTCGGCGGCCTGAGCAAGTATGAGTTCAACTGGTCCGAGGCTGAGACCGCCCGCCTGGGATCGAACGATTGGATGGGACCTCAGGCGATGGCCCAACGACTGCGTGGCCTCCCATCGGACGCACGATCGGGGGACGTATATGCTCGCAAGGTATGACCGTGGGCGAGGACAAGTAGACTTGTCGACGGCCGGGACGACAAGCGGGCTGGGATCCCGATGATCCGATCGAGGCGCTTCTGGCTCGCCCTGGGAGGAGTGGCCCTGGGCCTACTCCTCCTGCGGAGGTGCGTCCCGGGATTGTGGGGCCCGCAGCTCCCGGCTCAGGTCGTGCGCAGGATCAGCGACGACCATCGGGTGTGCATCGGCGTCGACGAAGTGCCCATCTGGCCCGGGGATTATCGCCAGGCTCAGTGCGGCACCGTGACCATCGATGTCCTGGCTCGCGGCGTGGTGCCGGCCGAGGAACAGACCCTCGGGACGGACGCGGCGTTGTGCTACCGGATGACCGTCGAGAATCCCTACTGGGAAGTCGCCCGGCAGACTCGCCACGAGATCCTGACTCAGTCGCGCGTCTCCTACAAAGTCGCTCTCGTCCAGAATGGTGTGTGGACAATCTTCCCGGATGAGGACATTCAGGACCGCGCCCGCTGGGAGCGCTACGCCTGCCCGGCGGTCCCCGATTGAGCCTGCGGCCGCCCGCTTGCGCCTGTCGTCCGCATTCCCAGGCACGGGCAGGCTGTTTTACCTCCTTGCACTAGGCGAAAACCTGACGTAGAGTGGTGCGAACGCCTGGCCGGCGGCAGAGTGCGGTCGAGGCTGCCTTCCGCTGGCCTACCCCAAGTCCTCTGTTCCCTGGAGTAGTCAGCAGCCGATCGTTCGTCGGATGCCCGGGGTATACCCGGAGCTGCTTTGAGCGTTTGAAGGATGGTGGAATGACGATTGCCGAGGGTGTTGTGGTCATGAAAAGGCGCCTGAACGGGATCTGGCGCCTGACACGCTTCACGGAATACGTTTCGTTCGTCCTCTTCACGACCTTCCTGGGGGCAGCCGCCGGCGGAGGCGTCTGGGGGTGGCGGCTGATCACGGTCCTGGCCGCCAATTGGCTGGCGGTCGGTTTCGCCTTCATGATCAACGACGTCGAAGACGCTCCCGACGACGCCATCAACCCGGCCAAGATGCTGCGCAATCCGGTATCGTCGGGCGACATCTCCACACGCTCGGCCCGGCTGTCTTCCTTCGCCGCGGCCATCGCCGCGGCCGTCCTCTACGCCTGGCTCGGCTGGTGGCCGTTCCTGGTGGGAGTGTCCTGCCTGACATTGGCGTTCTTGTATTCGTCGCGAGATGTGCGGCTCAAGGCGATCCCCGTCGCCGACCTGGTGTCGCACGCTCTGATGCTCGCCGGCCTTCAGTTCCTGGCGGCCTACATGACTTTCGAGGGAGGGCCGTCGTGGCAGTGGGTCTTCCCTCTGGCATTTGTGTCCGCCATCAGCCTGTACGGTCAGCTGTTCAATGAACTGCGCGACCTGGAGGGCGACCTGAAGGCCGGTGTGAGACACACCGCCAGCCTGGTGGGGCCGCGTTACGCCCACTTGCTCATGATGACCTGGATCGTGATCGGCGTCGCCTCGGCTGTGGTGATTGTTTTCATCCTGCGCATGATCCCGACCTGGGTTCTCGTGCTCATGGCGGTTGCGGCCGCCGTCCTCGCACTGAGGCCATTGCTCAGCCTTCGTCGTGGAGCAACGGCGGTCGAGCTGCACGGCCCCTTCCAGAAGCCTTTGGAAATCGCCGGGGCTTTTGCTCTCCTGGCCTGGTTCGCCTTCCCATCGGTGCTGGCATTGCTTGCCCCGTGGGTCGGGCCGGCAGCCCAGCGCCTGACGGTCATCATCGCTCGATAAGACGGCTGCACCCCAAACTTCCGAGGCGAACCCACCGCGGCCCTCGGTCGATGGTAGATTCTTAGGGCCGGTCAGGTGGGTGTCGTCCCGGGAGGTCGGCGTGGACCTGTGGGTGGGAACCAGCGGCTACAGCTACAAGGAGTGGAAGGGCGGGTTCTATCCCGCCGGTCTGCCGGACGGCGAGATGCTGCGTGTCTATGCCGAGAAGCTCCCGGCGGTGGAGATCAACAACACTTTCTATCGAATGCCCAAAGCGGAGGTTCTCGAATCG
>DASSGB010000037.1:0-12564 GCA_035693825.1 Anaerolineales bacterium | reverse complement strand
GGATACCGGTTTCTTCGTCGGCGGTTTCAACTGGGTGGTGGATTGGCTCCTGATGCCACTTGGGATGGGCCTGCTGTGGATCTCGCCGGAGGCCGGGGGCCGAGCCTTTGCCCGCATGCTGGAATGGGGGCTGCGTCGGTTTTCCACGCCGCCTTTCGGAACACTGCTGCAGCTCGAGGCACACGGTCTTCGGGACGGGGCGGAGCACAACTTGAGAGTGCGAGTCGCTCACCCGGACGGCTACGTCCTGACCGCCGCGCCCATCGCCGCCTGCCTTCTGCAAATGCTGGACGGTTCGGCGCGCCGGCCGGGGCTGCACCTCCAGGCACTGTTGGCGGAGCCGGAACGAATGATGCAGGACCTCAGGGCGATGGGCGTGGAGGTGCAAGAAACCTTCAGCCGTCAGCCGTCAGCCATCCGTCAAGAGCTGTAGCCGCAAGCATCTTGCGAGCAGGCGCGGCCGGGGGGACAGACGCGTGAGAGCGAAACCAGAACGCGGAACCGGGTTTCGCATCAGACAAAGAAGAAGCCTCCGGGCAAGCGGGGGCTTCTGTGTGTGATCCGTGGTTTGGTCTTAGAGGATCGTGACCTGGGCGGCCTGCAGACCCTTGGGGCCCTGCACGATGGAGAACTCCACGCGCTGGCCTTCCTCGAGGTTGCGGTAGCCGTTGCCCTGGATGGCGGAGTAGTGCACGAACACGTCTTCGCCGCCCTCACGGGCGATGAAGCCGTAGCCCTTGCCGCCATTGAACCACTTGACCGTACCCTGGATACGCTCGGACATTGCTTTTGCCTCCTTAGGCAAGATGATGGTAGTTGCCTGTTCCTTGGAGGTCGTTGGTCCGGCGTAGCCGGGTAAACCAAATCGACCTGAGCGCTTGCCGCTCAGGCCGAGGTCTTTCGACTTCCCGTCAGAACGTGCATGCTACCTTGCGACACACAATATCATCATTCCCGAAGTTTGTCTAGTGGCCAGACATGTTCTCTTCCATGGCCCTGCCGGGGATCGCGCTTCGCATCCCCTTGGGGGACTTGAAGCGAGATATGTATCCCAAGGACCGTTGGGCGAGAGCTAACTCGCGACGGCTCTATGGCCGCGCTACGCCGAATACGGGCGCGTCCCTACCCTTGTCAACGACGCTGCGCCCTACGCCGTGAAGGCCCCTCCGTCGTTTACAGGCAACGTGGAGCGAACCGTGGTGCCTTGTCGGGCCCGCTCTCGGCCGTGATCTCGCCGCCATGGGCGACGACCAGGTTGGGCGCGATCGACAGGCCGGGTCCGCTCCCGGTGGAATCGGCCGACTTGTAGCGCCGGTTGAAGACATGGGGGAGATCCTCCGCCGGGATCCCGCGGCCCGTAGCGACCACCGAAATCGCGACGTCCTCTCCGGTCGGTTTAAGACCGGCGGTGATCCGAACCGTCCCGCCTCGACGGGGGCATGGCTCGGCGGTTGGGGAGTCCCACGCGCTGAGCCAGTCGAAGCGCGGGCAGATGCAGGCCAGATCTTCTGGCCGCGTCCGCTCAGGTTGGGGCCAATCGGCGTCTGGCTACGAGGCTGCCTGCCGAAGCGCGGGCAGCAGCATCGCGTAGATGGCGGCGTGCACCGGCGTCGCCACGCCCGTCTCGCCGCCGTCGCGCACGATCGTTCCGCTGAAGGCCTCCAGCTCGAAATACCGGCCTGCGGCGACGTCGCGCTGCATCGAGGTGGTCACCTCGGGCGCGAGTCCGTCGACCATCTTCAACGTCTTGTCGACGACGTCCGGCGCCAGGCGGATGCCCTTGGCCCGGGCGACGGCTTCCACCTCGCGGAAGGCTTCCGTCAGTAGTTGGCGCGTCGCCGGCTCACCGCGCACGCCCGAGACAGGCACGCGGGCCAGTGAGGTGATTCCGCCGGTCGAGGCGATGAAAAGAAACTTGGTCCAAAGCGAGGCCAGGATATCGGCCGACTGGGAGGCATCGACACCCTGCTCTTTCCAGACGGCGACGATTCGGTCGAGACGCTCCGACGGAGGGCCCGCCAACTCGCCGACGGTGACGGTCTTGGTGTTGCCGCCCATGCGGATGACGCCCGGAGACTCGATCTGGGAAAAGACGGCGCACCACCCGCCGGTCACTGCCTTCTCCGGCAGGTGCTGCCGCAGGACCTCATGCGCCGTGACGCCGTTGGCGAGCGAGAAGACGGTCGTGTCGGGGCCCACCATGGGGCCGAGAGTCGGGGCGACCGTCTCGAGATGGTAGGTCTTGACGGCCACGATGACGTAGTCCACCGCTCCGACTCGCGCCGGGTCGTCTTCGGCCCGTGCCGGCGAGATGGCGAACTCTCCGTGGGTGGAGCTCTTGACCAGCAGCCCCCGCTGGCGAATGGCCTTCAGATGCTCGCCGCGGGCGAGGAAGACCACCTCGTTTCCCGCGCGGGCCAGAAGGCCGCCGAAGTACCCGCCGACACCGCCGGCTCCGACGACTGCAATCCGCATGTAAACCCTCGCCCTCCAACCTTCAGCCGTTGGCCATCAGCCTTCGGCTGAGGAGACTCTGTCCCGCTTGCCCGGACCCCCGTGTGATCTCTAGAGGGGCGTACGCGCCGCGCCGCCGTCGAACAGAAGGGCGTGGCCGTGGATGAAACTCGCCGCCGGAGAGGCCAGCCAGGCGATGGCCCGGCCGTATTCTTCGACGGTTCCCATGCGGCCGAGAGGGATCTCGGAGGCGGCCTTGGCCGCTTCCTGCTCGGGGGTGGTGCCCGCCCGTTTGGCCCGGTCGGCCATGAGCTGCTCGACGCGATCGGTCGAGGTCCAGGCCGGGTTGATGGTGTTGACGCGAATCCCCTTCGGCCCGAGCTCGTCGGCCAGGGATTTCATCAAGCCCACCACCGCCAGCCGCAGGGCATTGGAGAGAATCAGATTGGCCATGGGCTGCTTGATGGTGTACGACTGGGTGGAGACGATGCTGCCCGAACCGCGCTCGACCATATGAGGCACGACGGCGTGGCACAGCCGGACGGCGCTCATGAAGGTGAGCTGGTAGGCGGCCTCCCAGTCGGTGGGCTTCAAGGTGAGGAACGAACCCGGGGGCGGGCCGCCGGCGTTGAGGATCAGAATGTCGATTCGACCGAATCGCTCGAGCGCCTGGCGCACCGCGCTGTCGATCTGATCGGGCTGTGTCAAATCGGCCCGGATCGGAAGGACGTCGACTCCCGTCTGTTTGCGAATCTCATCGGCCGTCGCGTCGATTCGCTCGCTTCGGGCGAGAATCACCAGCTTGGCGCCCTCGCGGGCCAGTTCCATCGCCGCCGCACGCCCAAGACCCTTGGAGGCGGCCGCGACCAGAGCGACTTTGTCTTTGAGACCTAGGTCCATGGTTGACTCCGGAGGCAATGGTTGGTGGTCAGCGGTCAGTCCCAGAGAACCCCAAACCCGGTTTGGCCCATCCGGTGGCTCTCGGTGAACCGCAACGGGCCAAACCGGGTTTGGCCTTTCTTCCGCCCCCTCATCCGAAGATGCTGTCCATAAGATCACGTTCCCGCAGCATGCGGCGCTTCCAGTTGTGTACCAGCGGCACGACGAACGGCAGCAGCCGCAGGCTGTAGTACGGCGGCAGAATGGGCAGACCCAGGAGGTCGCCGAAGCTCGTCAGCACGAAGATATGCTCGAGGGCGCTGCGTTGGCGGGCGAAGCCCCGCACGCTGTCGTGCAGGGCCATGCCGTACAGAACCTGGCCGAGGGTCCGCCGGATGCCGCGCCAGTTCATCCCCGGTCCTAGGTGAACAGCGAGTCGCCCAGTTGGCGCAGGCTGGCCACCTGGCGGACCTCGTCTTCGTACAGCGGAGTCTTGGCGCGCACCAGCCCCTCGAACTTCTGCCCGATCTCCACCATGTAGCGGTCCTGCATCGCCAGACGGTTGCGGACGAAATCCGGTGAGGCGTCGTTGACCTGGCGGCGGTCGATGAGCATGTTGACGATCACGCCTCCCACCGGAATGCCGAAATCATGAAACCAGCCGATGAAGCGGGTGATGACGGCGATGGGCAGGGCCTCCGGCAGGGTCACGAAGAAGAAGGCGGTGCGCTCGGGATCGGTGAGCATCTCCCGGGCGTGGCCCATGCGCTCGCGGAAGGACACCAGGTAATCGAGCAAAGGATCGGCTTCCTTCTTCTTGGTGAACGAAAGCAGCTCGCGCAGAGAGCGGGCCTCCTCGCGGCTCTTGAGCATCTTGTTGACCCACAGCGAGTAGACCTGGGACATGCCGAGCAGGCGGCGGGCGTTGGCCGTCGGGGCCGTGTCGAAGACGTACACCTCGTAGGCATCGCCCAGCATCAGGTCGACCATGTTCTCGAACATGGCCGATTCTTCGAAGGCCGGATTCATCGTGGCCGACTCGACGAAGTCGTCGGCCTTTGTCGAGATGTCGGCGAACTTAAGGAACCATTGGATCTTCTCGCGAATCTCGGTCTTGGAACGCTCGATCGTTTCCTTGGTGTCGATCTCATACGCCCACAAGTTGGGCGCGCCTTCGACCTGGGTGGGCTGGCCGAAAACGTTCTGCCCCAGCAGCCCGCTCAGGCTGTGGACCGGGTTGGTCGAGGCCAGGATCACCTTGCGGCCCTGCGAGGCCAACCACAGGGCGGTGCTGCCGGCCATGACCGTCTTCCCGACGCCGCCTTTGCCGCCGAAGAAGATGTAGCGCAGGCCGGGATGATCGGCGACGTACTGCTTCATCGTGGTGTCGCCAGAGTTCATCGCAGCCTCCCCGCCTGGCTGTTGCCGTCGGCGTACATGATCTCGGCCAGGCGCTCGATCATCGGCAGGCCCGTCACGTCGCGTTCGAGTTCGGGAACGTACGCGCTGACCTGGTCGCCGAAGGTGTTGCGGATCTCGTCCATATAGCTCTTCTGCATCTCGATCCGGTGCTTGAGGTAAGCCGGGATGTTCTGGCCCAGCAGGTCCTCGGGCACCACCCGGTTGACGATGTAACCCGCGATGGGGACGTTGAACGCCGAGAACAGCCCGGCCGCCTTCTGCGTATCGAGAATGATCATCTTCTCCGGGATCACGACGAAGTAAAAGGCGGTCTTTTCTTTGTCCGTCAGGATCTGGCTGGAGGCGTTGATGCGGCCGCGGATGTACTGCAGCTCGGAGAGGATCTGGTCCTCGTCCGTCTCCTTCTCGCGCTTGAGGCGGGAGACCATTTCCTCGTACTCCCGCATTTCCTCCCGCAGCTTGGTGATCTTGTTGATCCACTCGTCGTAGACCTTGGCCATGCTCAGGTAGTACAGGGCGTGGCCCAGCGGCACGAGGTCGTAAATGTAGTAGTCGTAGTCGCCGCTCACCACGATGTCGACCACGGCGTCGAAGATGGCGCTTTCCTCCATGGCCGGCTCGGCGCTGGCGGCCTGGATGTACTGCTCGATCTCCTCCGGGACGCTGTCGAAGCCGTACATATCCAGGATCTTCTTGCGGATTTCGTCCTGGTAGACCCGGATGTGCCGGTCGGCGTCGACCTCCTGGGCCCACAGGTTCTCCTTGATCTGGACCGCGCCCTTGCCGAAGATGTCGCGCTCGAAGATATCGGACAGGCTGGCCTGCGGGTCGACGGAGAAGACCAGGACGCGATGCCCCTGGGAGGCCAGCCAGTAGGCGGTGGCGGCCGAGAAGGTGGTCTTGCCCAGGCCGCCCTTGCCGCCGAACATGATGTAGCGACGCTCAGGGTGGTCGAGGATGGATTGGCGGAGGCTCATGAAGACGTCGTCCTTTCGATGAGGGTTGAAGACCAGGCCTTCGGCCATCAGCCGTCAGCCTTCAGCCAGGCCGGGGTGCGGGGCTGATGGCTGACGGCCGATGGCTGACGGCGAGTCTTAGAACATCGCGTCCGAAATGTCCTTCTCGCGAAGCAGGCGCCGCTTCCAGGTGCTGATCTGCGGCACGACGTACGGCAGCAGCCGCAGGCTGTAGTACGGCGGCAGGATGGGCACGCCGATCAGATCGCCCATGGTGATCAGGATGAACAGGTGCTCCATGCTGGCGCGGGTGCGGACGGCGTAGCGGCTCATGTCGTGAGTCGCCATGCCGTACATGATCTCTCGCAGGTTCTGCAGGAAAGACTTCTTGGGCTGGGGAGTGGTCATCGGCGCTCCTTCACAGACCGTGCAGATCGTAGTCGTGTTCGTCGGTGAATTCCCGCTCGCGCAGGACCCGACGTTTCCAGGTGCTGATGTGCGGCACGACGTACGGCAGCAAGCGAAGGTTGTAGTAGGGCGGAAGAACGGGCACACCGATCAGGTCGCCGAAGACGGCCAGCATGAAGAGCGATTCGACGCTGGCCTTCATCTCCAGGGCATGCTGGGCCAGTTCGTAGCCCATCATCCCGTAGAAGAACTCGCGCACCGCCCGCAGGGCGCGCTGCATGGCCCCGGGGCTTTCGGTCGAAGCGTGAGACGATCGGGAGGGGGACGAGGGGGAGGCCATCGGCCAGGGCCTCATTGTCGCACAAACCTCTTTGACGGTCGAGGAGGCTGGGGCTAGAATGGCGACCCGGAGAGGACACGTCATGGACCCGGCCCGGTATCAACCCTGGCTCCTGGTGATCGTCTTTGTGGTGATGGGGTGGTTCGCCGTGGGGGTGATCTGGAACATCCGCCGCGGCAATGCCATCATGCGCTGGATGCAGGGCGGCCTTCCCCGGCTCGGGGAAAGGACCACCCTGCGCTGGCTCGGCACGTCGGTCGTCGAACTGAGCATCCAAAAAGCCAAGGCTCCTTTTCGCCAGGTGCAGGTGTTGCTGGTGATGACGCCGCGCGACGTGCCCTGGTTGTGGCTGCTGGCGGCCGCAGGCGGCCGCAAAGACACGCTGATCGTCCGCGGCCAACTGGTGTCTTCGCCGCGCCTGGAGTACGAAGTGGCCGCCGCCGCGAGTTGGACGGGGCGGCGTTCCATCGCCGATGCGCGAAACCGGCGTTGGGGCGAAGAAGCCGAGGCGCAACACACCTTCCTGGCTCCCACGGCCAGCCTGGCCGTGTCGCGCCCCGGCGCGCTGGCGCTGCTGGGCGCGGCCCGTGAGTCTTTCCCCGCCGTGTGGCGACTGGCCGTGCGCCGCGAGTCGCCACAGTTCGAGTTGCACGTGCCGCTGCCCGACGTTCGAGGAGAAGCCGCCGACTATTTCGAGGCCGTCCGGCAGGTGGCCCAGCGAGCCGCTTCTCCCGCCTGAATCCGGATTCCCGCTTGTTCGAAGGCCCGCCGGAGCATCTGTCTTCCCCGGCGGGCCTTCGTGTGTACCCGGACTAGCCGATCAGCTCAGGCCCTAGCGGGCAGCCGCGGCCCCGGTTGCCGGCGCCATCTTGCCTCGGGCGTAGCGTCGATAGGCGTTGTATCCATCCCAACCGATGAACAGCGCCGCCACGATCAAGAGCGCGGCCACGATGATCATCGCCCAGGCGCCGCCCACCGGCAGCGCGCCTAACTGGGGCTTGGTGGCGATGGTGACGTACAGGTTGCGCGCCGTCACGGCCGTCGCCGCCAGCGTGGTGATGTACATGAACAACGTCGGCCACAGGGCGTAGGCCGGGTTGCGCTTCTGTGACTTCAGCCAGACGGTGACCACCAGCAGGCTGAGGGCCGCCATCAGTTGATTGGCGGCGCCGAACATCTGCCACAGATAGACCCACGTCCCGGTCAGGACCAGCAGCAGCGTCAGGACCATCGAGAAGATGGTCGAGAAGTTGGCGTTGCGCGCGATGGGCACGGCTTCGCCCACCCATTCCGTCAGAGTGACGCGCATCACGCGGAAGACCAGCTGGGTGACCGTCAGCACGATGACGACGAAGGCACCGAAGCCCAGGGCTGTGCCGAAGGGCTCGAAGGCCGTCCCGAAGACCGCGCTGAGCAGTTTGCCCACCCCGGCGGCGAACCGCCCGCCTCCGCCGCCGGCGCCGGCGATCGAGACCGCCACCAACGACAGCAGCGCCAGGGTGTTCTCGGTGAACATGGCCCCGCCGCCGACCGGCAGGCCGTCGGTCTCATACTCGAGTTGGCGCGCCGTGCCGATGGAGCCGAACAGAGCGTGCCAGCCGGAGATGGCGCCGCAGGCGATGGTCACGAAGAGCATCGGCCACAGAGGCTGCCAGGCCTTGGTAGCGTCGATGGTGAAGCCCAGCGTCTTGACCGGCGCCAGGGCGAACGCGCCGATGGCCGCCCCGGTCGAGTCGACCGCGCCGGTCAGGGGAGCCAGAATCGCCCCCACGGCGCTCAACCCGATGGTCAGCAGCGTGATCCAGAAGCCGATGTAGTTCACCGGCTGAGCGAACCTCCAGATCGGCAGGTTGGCTCCCAGGTAGGAGAAGACGAACAAGAACAGGGCCCAGAACAGATAGCTGGGCAAAGTCTTGATCTGGCCCGTCTCGGCGTCGTAGGTGGCCGTGGTGGGCCGCACGCCCTCGGCGTTCGGCGCCGGGAGGCGCGGATCGGCGGCCGTCGGATCGACCGTGCTCAGGCCTTCGATCGGTTGCCCGCCGGTCAGGCTGTTGATGGCGCCGTTGACGCTGACCACCAGCTGGCCGATCGGCCCCTGGACGACCTGCCCCTCGGCGTTGGTCGTGCGGCCGAACGGGCCGGCCATGATCGACAAGACGCTGACGATGACCACGATCGCCGTGACGACGATCAGGTCCATCTTCCAGCGATAGAGCATCTGGCCGGCCAGGAGCCCCATGACCGCCAGCATGAGGATGCCGAAGGGCACATCGGCCCGGGCCGACAGGATGGCTGCCAGGATACCGATGAAGGCACCGGCGATCAGCAGCAGGTAGAAGAAGATGAACACGAACAGGATGGTCCGCGTGCGAGGGGCGATCAGCTTGTGGGAGACGGCGCTCAGGCTGTTGCCTTCGTTGCGGACGGAGAGCATGATGGCCGAGTAGTCACTCGCCCAACCGATGAAGCTGACGCCCACGACGAGCCACAGGAGGGCGGGCAGCCAGCCCCAGATGTTGGCGGCGGTGATCACGCCCACGATCGGGCCAGCCGCGGCGATCGACTTGAAGTGATAGCCGTAGAGCACGTTCCGGCTGGTGGGCATGAAATCGACGCCGTCCATGTACATCTTCGCCGGTGTGGCCCTCTTGGCGTCCGACTGGATGACGTTCCGGTCGATGCGCTTGGCGTAGAAGTTGTAGGCCACATAGATGGCGACGGCGGCGATCACAACGATCCAAAGCGTGTTCATGTAGTCCCTCCGGATACGAGACGTACGAGATCCCGGTGGTCAGAACCTGCGGGCCGTCTGTCTCCTGTCTGCCTCCTTTCGTTCAGAGGGCGATCAGGCCGGGGACGGATCGCCAAGCCGGCGGTCGATCGCCTGATCGGCAGCGCTGAAATCGGGTCCGGAAAAACGTTCCCGGCCGTCGACGATCACGGCCGGGAAGGTTCGCAGGCGATGGCGGGCGGTCATGAGGAAGCCCTCGATCGAGGCGGCGTCGATGACCTTGACCAGCACCGCCTCGCCGTGGCGCGAGAACATCTGCCGCACCCAATCCGAGACGGCCTGATAGTCACGCGCCAGGTCTTCGGGCAGGCCGGACTCCAGCTGCTCGCGGCGGACGTTTCGGCTGAATCCGGTCTGATCCCAAACGATCTCGCAATGCGTGCAGTGATAGAAAGCTGTCGGGGCGTAGGCGACGATATCCACCTGGAGCGGCTTGGTCATCGCGGGCCCTCCTCACCGTTCGCAGCCGGCACCTCGACAAAACCCCAAATGTAGAACCCAGGCCCGCCCCAGGGGTTGCGCCTGCCAGGCGTGCGGTCAGTCACGCATGCCGGGGAAGCTTCAAACTCCCCCATGGCGGAGCCTGCCTGCGGCGGACCTCACGAAGCCAATGCGGAGGGACATACAGCGGAGACCGCCCCGAACTTGCGACGGTCTCCTCAATTTAGGCTAGCTCATCCTGCCCGTCAACATTGGGAAAGACGTCACAATGCCCCGGTCTACCCCGAAGTGGTGCCTGTTCTGTCCTGCTCGCGCGCCCACAGCGTCTGCAGGGAAGGCAGCGTGGCCTGAATGTCGACTCCAGGGTCGAGCACACCCGACCAGAGATCGCCGGTTCGGTCGAGCCGCTGCCGAAGGGTGCGGATGGTGAACGCCGAAGGAGTCAGGCCCGGCTGGAGCTCCTCCCACTGCAGCGGTGTGGAGACCGGCGCGCCATCGCGCGGACGAATGGAGTAGGGCGCGGCCAGAGTTTGCCCGCGGCGATTCTGGTAGACGTCGATGTACATCTTGCCCTTGCGGCTGGCGGGGACTCGTTCCAGGCTGGTGTTGGCCGGGTGCCGCGAATGGACGATGTGACCGACCAGACGCCCGAAGGTGCGGGCCTGCTCGTAGTCGTAGCGCGCGCCCAGCGGAACATACACATGCAGGCCGGTCGCGCCGGAGGTTTTGACGTATCCCGTGGCTCCGATCTCTTCCAGCACGGCACGCGTCGTCCGGGCGACCTCCATGACCTGCTCGAAGGGCTGGTCGGCCGGATCCAGATCGATGACCATGTAGTCCGGATTCTCGAGGTTCCCCACGCGCGAGTTCCAGGGATGGATTTCGATCGACCCGAGGTTCGCCACGTAGACCAGCGTCGCCTCGTCCTGGCAGACGAGAAAGCGAATGGTCTCGCCTCGGGATTCCGACTCGATGGGCACGACCTTGGCCCATTCCGGCGCCTGCTCCACGTCCTTCTGGTAAAAACTCTTCTCGGCGATGCCGCCGGGAAAGCGGTGCAGCGAAAGTGGACGGTCTGCAAGGTAAGGCAGCATCACCGGAGCCAGGTCGCGGTAGTAGGCGATCATGTCGCCCTTGGTGTAGCCGTCTTTGGGCCAATAGACCTTGTCGAGGTGGGTGACGGTGACTTTGTGCCCGCCGATTTGCAGGACCGTCCCGGCGTCCTCGTGCAGCCGGAATCGGCGGCGTGGCGGAGGGGCGGGTGCTTCTGCGGCTGTGGCTTCGCGTCGCGTGACCAGGTGTGGATTGCGATCGGGGTGCAAGCCCAGGAAGACGGGCTCGCGCAACAGGTTGTCGTCGGTCCACTCGATGAAGCTGATCGAGCACACGACCTCGGGCCGGACCCAGGTCGGCTGGGTGTCGATGGCGGGCTCGTCCCGGAAGGGCCGTTCGGCTTCGATCAACGGTGTCAGGTGCTCCTTGATGCGGGCGCGCTCGGCGTCGTCGAAGCCCGTCCCCACCCGGCCGCAGAAGACCAGGTCCTTCCCCTCGTAGACGCCGACCAGAAGCGCTCCGAAGGCCAGGGGTTGGCCGCGCGCCGCGGTGAAGCCGCCGATGACGAAGTCCTGCGAAATCCGCGCTTTGACTTTCAGCCATTCGCGGCTGCGTTCGCCGATGCGATAGGGACTGTTGCGGTCCTTGCCCAGGACGCCTTCGAGCCCATTGGCGATGGCCTTCTCGTAGAAGGCCTTGCCATGCTGCTCGATATGGTCGCTGAAACGAATGTGAGGCAGGGCAGGCAGAACCTTGCGCAGGATCTCTTTTCGCCGCACGAGCGGCAGACGCGTCAGGTCGTGACCTTCGAGGTGCAGCAGATCGAAGACGTAATAAACGAGGTTGCCCCGGCGGGTGGTGCGATAGTTGCGAAGAAGCCGGATCTGGGACTTTCCGTCCGAGTCCACCGCCACGATCTCGCCGTCCAGAACAGCCTGGAAGCCGATCTTCTTCAGGTCTTCGACGACGGGCGGATAGTCCTCCATGAAGCTGACGAGGTTGCGCGAGTAGAGCCTGACCTCGTCCGGGCGGATTTCGGCCACGGCCCGGAAGCCGTCCCACTTGATCTCGAACAGCCATCCCGGTCGGTCGAAAGGCGTCTCCTGGATCTCCGCCAGCATCGGCCGCACCCTCGACGGCATCTCGGCCTTCGGCGCGCGGCCGAGGTCAACGTCCTTCAAATCGACGGGCACGCGGTCGGGGCGCGGCCGGCCGATTTCCTTCTCCCGGATTTCGGCCATGGTCCGGCCCGTGCGCGCCGACCGGTCGAGTTCGAGGATGTCGCGCGGGGTGGAAAACTGGTCGCGGTCCTTGATGAGCAACCAGTTTCTTCCTTCGGCGCCTCGTCCTTCGCCTTCCTTGTCTTTCAGCCGCACCAGGGCGAACTGGCCCTCGAGTTTGGAACCTTTGAGGACGATCTTGATGGAGCCTTTCTCCAGGCCGGCATGGAAGGCGCGTTCGATGTCGGCCCGGCTGTCGGCGCCGGGGGAGGTGTAGCTGCCCTCGTCCCAGATCATGGTCGTGCCGGCGCCATAGTTGCCCTCGGGGATGACGCCTTCGAATTCACCGTATTCGATGGGGTGATCTTCGACGAGAACCGCCAGACGCTTCTCCGACGGATCGAGCGAAGGGCCCTTGGGCACCGCCCAGCTCTTGTAGGCGCCGTCGAGCTCCAGCCGCAGATCCCAATGCAGGCGCGTGGCGTCGTGCATGTGGACCATGAAACGCAGGCTGGCCTCATCGCCCTGGCGCGTGGGCTTGGCCGGCGGCTCAGGCGTGCGCTGGAAGTCGCGCTTGCGTTGGTAGTCGTTGAGAGTCAT
>DASSGB010000036.1:0-17786 GCA_035693825.1 Anaerolineales bacterium | reverse complement strand
CCGCCCGGCGGCCCACCCCCAACTCTTCCTCCCCGAAGGCTTCGGAGATACCATTCCGTAGAATCTCACCCCACCTGACGCTATCCCGTCAGTCCGGTATTCGAGGAACGAGCCATGGCTTCTCCGCGCGGCGTGGGAATGCAGAGACCACCGATCTGGGTCGGCGTCTTTTCACTGGTCGGCCGAATCCTGTTGGCCGCGGGGATCCCCCTCATTGCCTTCTATGTCCTGTATGTGGGGTTTGTCTTCCTGCGCGACAGCGATGCCCCGGGCGGCATCATCGCCCTGGTGGCAATCGTGTGGGGCGTAGGGGGAGTCGCTCTCCTGTTCTGGGTGTTCAACGGCCTCGTGGAGAGGCTCCCCGATGCGTTGAGGGCTCGCCTTCTTCCTTTCGTCTTCGTGGGCCCCGCGATCGCGATCCTCGCCTGGTATCTCACCATCCCGACCCTGCGCACGTTCTGGATCAGCCTGTTCAGTCGAGACGGCCCTCAACCGGGATTGGGTCTCTTCCAGCTCGTGGGGAGCGAGAGCTTCGTGGGCCTGCGCAACTACGTCGCCGTCTTCACCGAGCAGCTGATGCTGCAGTCGTTTCGCAACAACCTGATGTGGATCGTCTTTGGCAGCACCTTCTCCGTCGTCCTCGGATTGCTCATCGCCGTCCTGGCCGACCGCAGCAGCTTTGAGAGGATCGCAAAGTCCTTCATCTTCCTCCCCATGGCCATCTCCTTCGTCGGTGCAGGAATCATCTGGAACTTCATCTATGAGTACCGGCCGGCCGGGCAGGCGCAAATCGGTTTGCTCAACAACATCGTCGTGGGGTGGGGCGGCACGCCTCAGGCGTTCCCGCAATGGGTCGGCATCGCTCCGTGGAACAACCTGTTCCTGATCGTCATCGTGATCTGGCTGCAGGCCGGATTCGCCATGGTGCTCTTTTCGGCGGCGCTGAAGGGCATCCCCGAGGAATTGCTGGAGGCGAGCCGAATTGACGGCGCCAACGAGTTTCAGATCTTCTTCCGCGTCATGATCCCCTACATCCAGGGAACCATGATCGCGGTGTGGACCACCATCGTCATCTTCACCCTGAAGATTTTCGACGTGGTGTGGGTGATGACCGGGGGCCAGTTCGGCACGCACGTCATCGCCACGCAGTTCTATCGCCAGTCCTTTACGAATCGCAACTCGGGCTTTGGCTCCGCGATCGCCATTGTGCTGTTGTTGGCCGTGGTGCCCGTCATGATCTACAACCTGCGGCAATTCCAGGAGCGGGAGGCTTTCTGAGATGAGGGGCGGAAAGCGCCAACGACAACTCGGCCGCCTGCTGGTCAACGCAACCCTGCTCCTTTTGGTCGTCCTATGGACCATCCCGACCATGGGGATCTTCATCTCGTCTTTCCGCAACCGGGACGATATCGCCACCTCGGGTTGGTGGAATGTGCTCCCCCACCGGGATTGGCGGACGCTCAGGGAGATCGACCCCAAGACGCTGGGGGTCGATCCGAATGGCGTGATGGACATCGAAGGTGTGCGGGGAACCTTCGAGGAATTCCGGGCGGGAATCGAGACGCCCGACGGGAAGCGTGTGACTTGGATCGGCAACAAGCGCCTGGGAAGGGTGGAAGTCCAGGAACGGGTCTGGACGACATCGTGGGATTTCTCGCTCGACAATTACCAACAGGTCCTGGGAGGCCAGGACTTCACGTTCACCCGGGCCGACGGCACCCAGGAGGTGGTTCCCGGTGACAACATGGTCGGGGCCTTCCTGAACAGCCTGTCGGTCGCCGTTCCATCGACCGTGATCCCCATCTTGATCGCAGCCTTCGCCGCCTATGCGTTTGCCTGGATGAAGTTCCCGAGTCGGCGCGGGATGTTCATGATGGTCGTGGCTTTGCAGGTGGTCCCCCTGCAAATCGCCCTGGTGCCCATTCTCCGGGACTACAAGGCGTTGAACCTCAACGGTACCTTTCTCGGCATTTGGCTGGCGCACACCGGGTTCGGGCTGGCGTTGGCCACCTTCCTGCTCTACAACTACATCAGCAGCCTGCCGCGAGAGATCCTCGAATCGGCTTTCATCGACGGAGCTTCCCATTTCACGGCGTTTACCCAGCTGATCCTGCCCCTGTCGGTGCCGGCTCTGGCTTCGTTTGCGATCTTCCAGTTCAACTGGGTCTGGAACGACTATCTGGTCGCCCTGATCTTCCTGGGCGGGAATCCCGAGTTCGAGTTGGTGACGCAGCGCATGGCCGCGATCGTCGGCGCGCGCGGCCAGGATTGGCATCTGTTGACCGCCGGAGCCTTCGTGTCGATGGTGCTGCCGTTCACGGTGTTCTTCGCGCTTCAGCGGTACTTCCTGCGGGGCCTGCTGGCAGGATCCGTGAAAGGGTGAACCGCAGGAAGGCCCGCGTAACGCCAAGCCGGCTGGACGGCGACGAGGCCGGAATCCCCGATCTGGCGTCTGAGTAAGGACTCGCTGTGCAGTACAGACCGTTGGGCAAGACCGGGCTGTTGGTCTCCACCCTTTGCCTCGGGACCATGGTCTTTGGAGAGAACAGCCGGCGGGGCGCAGACCGGGAGTCCGCAACCCGGCTCCTTCATCAGTTCCTGGAAGCAGGCGGGAACCACGTCGACACCGCCAACGTGTACGCCGGTGGCCGATCCGAGGAGATTGTGGGCGTGGCGATCAAAGATCGCCGCGACCAAGTCATCCTGGCGACCAAGGTCCGGCACGCCATCGGGCAGAACCTCAACGACCAGGGCCTCTCCCGCTACAACATGATTCGGAGCGTTGAGGCCAGCCTCAGACGGCTTCAGACCGATCGGATCGACCTGCTCATCGCGCATGCCTGGGATCCGCTCACTCCGCTCGACGAGACGATGCGCGCCTTCGATGATCTGGTGGCCTCGGGCAAGGTGCGGTACATCGGAGTGTCGAACTTCAAGGCCTGGCAGCTGATGAAGGCCCTCGCCCTGAGCGAGGCCCACGGTTGGATGCGGTTTGTCGCGGCCCAGTACCAGTACAGCCTCGTGGAACGAAACATCGAACATGAGATCATCGAGCTCTGCTTGCAGGAAGGCCTGGGTTTGACGCCGTGGGGGCCCCTGGGCGGAGGGTTTCTGAGCGGCAAATATCGCCCCGGGGACAAGCCTCAAGAAGGCCGCCTCGCCATGATGCCGGACGAGACCGAAGAATCCTGGCTGCGCAGGTCGAACCAACGCAACTGGGACATCCTTCAGGTTGTGGATGAGGTGGCGAGGGCCCGCCAGGCGACCCCTTCCCAGGTTGCCCTGGCCTGGTTGCTGCGTCAACCGGCTGTCTGCTCCGTCATTGTCGGTGCACGCACGCCGACCCAGTTGGATGACAATCTGGCTGCCGGTCAGCTGGACCTGTCGGAAGAGGAACTTGCGCGCTTGAGTCAGGTTAGCGAACCGGATGAACCCTATCCGTACCGTTTCCTCAAGCTGTACGCTTCACGCGACCTCAACCCCGACCGATGACCGTCGTTCCCCGAGTCATTGCCCGGATCCAGGTGGACGGCAGGCCGGGTCTGACCGCGATGTCCTGCTGGAATCGGGTGACGAACGCCCAGGAGAGCCGTTGACACCGTTTCTTGCCTTCGCCGGCGTCCGCAGGCAAGCGTCCCGCCCGCTTGCGGTGAGGGCTTTGGCGCGGATGGTCTCGCCGCCCGGGTGGGTGCCTTCGCTCAACGGTTGTCCGCCAGCGGTTGGTTGGCGAGTTCCGTCAAGAGCCAGCCGCGAACCGGGCGGGCCGGGCTTCATCGTCCGGTTGCCCGCATGACCGTCCTGCGATTCCCAGAGGGGTTCCTCTGGGGCGCGGCCGCGTCGGCCTATCAGATCGAAGGCGCCTGGAGCGACGACGGCAAGGGCCCAAGCATCTGGGACCGCTTTACCCGCCGGCCATGGCACATCCTCAACGGCGATACGGGCGATGTCGCTTGCGACCACTATCACCGCTACCGAGAGGATGTCGCACTCATCCGGTCCCTTGGGATTCCTGCCTATGGTTTCTCCGTCGCCTGGACCCGAATCCTGCCGCAGGGACGAGGGGCGGTAAACCGGAAGGGTTTGGACTTCTACTCCCGCCTTGTGGATGAACTGCTTACGGCGGGGGCCCAGCCCAAATGCACACTCTTCCATTGGGACCTTCCGCAGGCGCTCCAAGACCTGGGGGGCTGGCCGTCGCGGGATACCGCCGACCTGTTTGCCGAGTATGCCCGGGTCGTCTTCGACGAGCTGGGAGACCGGGTGAGACTCTGGGCCACGCACAATGAGCCGTGGGTCGCCGCGTTCCTGGGACACGCTCAGGGATTGCACGCCCCCGGGCTGTGTGACTACTCGAAAGCGTACCAGGCCGCCCACCACCTGCTGCTATCGCACGGAAAGGCCGTGACGGTGTTCCGTCAAGGCGGTTATGCGGGGAAGATCGGCTTGATCCTCAACCTGAACGGTCTGATCCCCGCCTCCAACCGCGAGGAAGACGTAGCCGCCACGGCTCGCGTCCACGATGAGACGCACGCTCTGTTTCTCGATCCTGTGTTCAAGGGGACCTACCCGCAAGCGCTGTTCGACTATGTGGGCGCTCACCAACCGAAGATTCGCTCGGACGATTTGGAGATCATCCACCAGCCGATCGATTTCCTCGGTCTGAACTACTACAACACCGACGTAGTTTCCTACGATCTCTTCGGCGGGCTGTACAAGGCTCGCCTCAGCCCCTACTCGGCCTCCGGATGGGGCCGAACGGAGATGGGCTGGGGTATCCACCCGATGGGGCTGAGAGACGAGCTCTTGTACATCAAAGAGGGCTACGGCAACCCCTTCCTCTACCTGACCGAGACCGGTTGCGCCATGCCGGACGTGCCGAACGACCAGGGCTTTGTTGACGACCGGGATCGCATTCGGTTTCTCCAGGCGCACCTGCAGGCTCTGCATCAGGCGATCCTCGAAGGGGCCAATGTGCACGGGTGCTTCCTGTGGACCATCTTCGACAACTTCGAATGGGAGCGAGGGTACAGCCGGCGCTTCGGGCTGGTTCGGGTGGACTATCCCACCCAACGACGCATTCCCAAACAAAGCGCTCGCTGGTACAGCCAGGTCATCCAGCAGAACGCGATCAGCGTTTGACCACGAACCCGCCGGCTGTCCTTTCGCCGCGGGGCTGGAACGCCGATCATGAACCATGACCTCTGGTACATGAATGCGGTCTTCTACGAAGTTCCCGTCCGGGCCTTCATGGACAGCGACGGCGACGGACGTGGAGATCTCCGCGGGATGGTCGAAAAGATCGACTACGTGCGGACCCTCGGCGTGGACTGCCTATGGCTTATGCCCATCTATCCCTCGCCGCTCAAGGATGACGGCTATGACGTAGCCGATTACTTCAGCGTCGACCCCGCCTACGGAACCCTGGATGATCTCACGGCCTTGATTGAAGCGGCCCATGCGCGCGGAATCCGCATCATCCTGGATCTCGTGCTGAATCACACCTCCGACGAGCATCCCTGGTTCCAGGCCGCACGCTCCAGCCGGACCTCGGCCTGGCGGGACCACTACGTCTGGAGTGATACGGATCGGATGTACGAAGACGCACGCATCGTCTTCGTTGACACCGAGGCCTCCAACTGGACGTGGGATGAGCAGGCCGGCCAGTACTACTGGCATCGCTTCTACGCCAGTCAGCCCGACCTCAACTTCGACAACCCCAAAGTCCAGGACGAAATGCTCCGCGTGGCGCGCTTCTGGCTGGACCTCGGCATCGACGGTTTTCGGGTGGATGCGGTGCCCTACCTCTTCGAGCGCGAAGGCACCGTCTGCGAGAACCTTCCGGAGACGCACGCCTATTTGAAGCGCCTGCGGTCCTTCGTCCAGGAACATTATCCCGGCCGCATCCTGCTGTGCGAAGCGAACCAGTGGCCCGCCGACGTGCGCCCCTACTTCGGCGACGGCGACGAATTCCACATGGCGTTTCACTTTCCTCTCATGCCGCGCCTGTTCATGGCCCTGCGCCGCGGCGACGTCGAGCCCATCCGATGGGTGATGCGGCAGACCCCTCCCATCCCGCCGGATTGCCAGTGGTGCACGTTCTTGAGGAATCACGACGAGCTCACCCTCGAGATGGTCACGGCCGAGGAGCGCGAATGGATGTGGAAGGAGTACGCGCCGGATCCTCGCATGCGCCTGAACCTGGGCATCCGGCGACGCCTGGCGCCTCTGCTGGACAACGACCGCCGTAAGATCGAACTGGCGAACTCTCTCCTCTTCACCCTGCCCGGCGCGCCCGTCTTGTACTACGGCGATGAGATCGGCATGGGCGACAACCTCGACCTGTTCGACCGGAACGGCCTTCGCACGCCCATGCCGTGGGACAGCTCCCCCACGGGCGGCTTCACCACCGGAGTCCCCTACGCCGAACCGGCTCGCGGCGATCGTGGATCCCCAGGGGTCAATGTGGCGGACCAACTGGACGATCCCCGATCGCTGTTCCACACGGTCCGAAAGATGATTGCCCTACGAAAGCGCCACCCCGCGTTCGGGGGCAGCAGCCTCGAGTGGGTGGACGCCGGCCAACCGGCGGTGGCTTGCTACGTACGTCGGGAAGGGAAGGACGTCGTGCTGGTTCTCTGCAATCTGAGCCAGGACGTGCAGTCCGTCGTTGTCCCACAGGAATTCCGAAAGGAGAGCCTCGACCTTCTCTCGTCATCCGTCGTCTCTGTGGGGGCGAAGATCCAGCTTCAGCCTTACTCCTCCTACTGGCTTCAGCCGCGGGATGGAGCTTAGCCGAACGTGCCCATCCCCATCGAAGACTCCAGCCCGAGCCTTGTCCGCGATGGAAACCCCGGGAGGCGAGCGTCGAGCCGCCGGCGACGGCAACCCGTGATCCGCCCTGGGACGGCCCGCCCCTTCGGAGGAAGGGACAGATCATCATGAAAGGCGAGGTCCTTGTCCTCCAGGAATGCCACCGGCAGGCTGCCGCCGGACTGGCAGCACAGCTCGTCGGACCGATCCGGAGGAAGGGCGGGAGATACGCGATCACGATCGCAGGCGAATCGGGCAGCGGCAAGTCTGCAGCCGGTCGGGCTCTTGCCGACGAACTGGAGGAGCACGGTCTTCCTTCCGTCGTGTTGGGCCAGGATGACTACTTTGTCCTTCCGCCAAGATTGAATGACGCCAAGAGGCGACAAGATCCCGAATGGCTCGGACCCCACGTGGAGGTCCGACTCGATCTGATGAACCAGCATCTGGCGTCTGCGATTCAGGGGATCGGCCAGATCACCAAACCCCTGGTGGACTACGAGTCCAATACCATCGAAGAAGAAACCATCCGTCTGGAGGGGATCCGCGTTGTGATCGCCGAAGGAACCTATGTGTCCTTGCTCAAGCATGTCGACACGAGGATCTTCATCGACAGGGATTGGCTTGACACGCTGGACGACCGGCGGACAAGGAACCGGGGACAGGAAGCAGGCGATCCGTTCATCGAGCAGGTGCTCCGGATGGAACACAAGATCATTGCCGGCCACAAGCAGCTGGCCGATTTCGTGATCACGAAGGACTACCTGGTCGTCTCCGTAGCCTAGCCACGCGCAATGGCGATCAAGAACAAGGTGCAGCTGATTACCTACCCGGATTCGCTCGGAGGAGACCTTCGAGCGCTTGACCGCGTTCTGCAGACCCATTTCCTCGGCCTCTTCGAGGGCGGGATCCACATCCTGCCACCCTTCCCGTCCTCCGGCGACCGGGGGTTTGCCCCCGTGACCTACCTCGATATCGCGCCCGAATTCGGCCGCTGGGAGGACATTCGGCGCCTTGGCCAATGGAGGCCCGTCCTGCTCGACCTGATGGTCAATCACCTGTCCGCGGGATCGGTCTACTTCCAGGACTTCCTCGAGAACGGGCGGAAGTCCGAGTTTGCCGACCTCTTCCTCTCCGTAGACAAGATCTGGCCCGGCGGCGACATTCCGCGCGACGAAATGGAGGCGATCTTCCTTCGGAGGAGGGAGCCCTTCTCTGACTTCACCCTCAAGGGAACGGGCGAGGTCGTGCGGCTCTGGACGACCTTCGGCAAGACGAGTCCTTCCGAACAGATCGACATCGACGTCCGTTCTGCGATCGCCCGGCGTCTGCTGACAGAGTTTATGAGGAAGTTCGCGGAGAACGGCGTCAGCATTGTGCGCCTGGATGCCGTCGGCTTTGTCACCAAGAAACGCAGAACCTCGTGGTTCTTCGTGGAGCCGGACATCTACCACTTCCTGGAGTGGATCTCGGGCGTGGCCGATTCCCTGGGACTCGATGTGCTGCCGGAAGTCCATGCCGACCCGACCACCACCATCAAGCTGGCCGAACGAGGCTACTGGATTTATGACTTCATCCTGCCGTACATGGTCCTCGAGGCGCTCCTGCGCGGAAGCGCCACGAAGCTGAAGGAGTACCTGAAGACCCGGCCGCACCGGCAATTCACCATGCTGGACTGTCATGACGGCATCCCGGTCAAGCCGGACTTGAACGGTCTCTATCGAAGCGAGGACGTACGCAAGGTCGTTTCCATCTGTCTGGAACGGGGCGCCAATCTAAGCCGCGTCTACTCTCCCCGGCATCGAGATCCGGACGGCTTTGACGTCCATCAAATCCGGGGGACGTTCTACTCCTTGCTCGGTTCCAATGACGAGGCCTACTTGGCGGCCCGGGCCATCCAGATGTTCACACCCGGCGTTCCGCAGGTCTACTATGTCGGCTTGCTGGCCGGGGAGAACGATCCGGCCGCGGCCGTAGCTGCAGGCGACGGCCGCGAGATCAACCGGCACAATTACTCGATGGACGAGGTGGAACGGAACCTGCAGCGCCCCGTTGTCCAGCGTCTGGTGAAATTGATTCGCTTCCGCAATGAACACAGGGCCTTCGATGGGGAGTTCAGGGTCCTCGACTCGGATGATGCGGCCCTGAAGCTGTCCTGGGACAACGGGCGCAGCAGCTGTCAACTCACGGTGGATTTCAAGAAAGCCGAGGCCGTGATTCGCTCCGCCGACGATGGTGGGAATCCTGGAGAGGATCCCCTGTGAACAGCTGCGGGAGGCCGCGGGCGCGGGTGCCACTCATGCGTTGTCGTCCGGCGTTCGAGGAAGTGGAACAGGGCGAGGCGGTGCAGACGAGTTCCCGCCCGGAACCCCTTCCAGGCCTCCCGGGCGTGACGGGGCGCTCGAAGAGAGCCGTTGAAAAGGGCGTCCTGCCCGCTTATAATGCGTGGGGATGGGCGGTTAGCTCAGTTGGTTAGAGCGTTGCGTTGACATCGCAAAGGTCGTAGGTTCGAGTCCTATACCGCCCACCTGAGGGCCGTCCCGATCCGTGGACGGCCCGCCTTCTTTCCTGCCTCAATTTGGCCGGCGCTTCGCCCCCATC
This sequence comes from Anaerolineales bacterium, assembly GCA_035693825.1. GTDB lineage: Bacteria > Chloroflexota > Anaerolineae > Anaerolineales > E44-bin32 > MGOM01. The sequence goes on along the minus strand of DASSGB010000036.1, from coordinate 8,378 downwards.
CCGGCCGGCCAGGGAGGTGCCCTCCGCCCGCCATGCTCACATCCAAGCTCCATAGCCGGAGGCCGCCTACTCGTATGCCCGCATGCAGCCGTGCATCGACAAGCTGGCCCAAAGCCTGAGGATTGCCCTCCGGCATGGTTTCGGTTATCATGACGACACCAACCGAATCGAACGGCGTTGACCGGGACGAGTAGCCGGAGCGCCGCCCGCCAGGGAGAGGGGATCGCCGACTGGAAGTCCCCTTCGGGCAGCACCGTCGAAAACCACCCGCGAGCCCAAACCGTTTTTCGACTTCGCCCGCGGGCGAGGTCGAAGCAAGGAATGCGGCCCAGCCCCGTTAACGGCTGACCGAGATGTCCCGTCCTTCGGCAAGCTCAGGACGGGGCAACCTGGGTGGAACCGCGAGGCTTCCGGCCCTCGCCCCAGAACGGGCGAGGGCCTTTTTGTTTGCCGGCAAACGCCGGCGGAGGTGTGGGATGGACAAGGTGCAGGAACGCTACGAGGAGTCCGAGCTCTACCGCATCCGGCACTCGGCCGCGCACGTCATGGCGCAGGCCGTCCTCGAAATGTTTCCCGGGCAGGCCAAGATCGCCATCGGGCCGCCCATCGAGAACGGCTTCTACTACGACTTCGAACTGCCGCGGGCGCTGACTCCCGAGGATCTGGAGCGCATCGAAGCCCGCATGCGGGAGATCCTGCGCGGCGAGCATGCCTTCGAACGCAAAGAGCTCTCGGCCGACGAGGCGCGGCGCCTGTTCGCTAACCAGCCCTTCAAGCTCGAGCTGATCGACGGCCTGGAGCGCGGCGGTGTCGACGAGTATGGAGAGGAGACCAGCGAAAAGCCGGTCATCTCCATCTACACGCACGACTCCTTCACCGACCTGTGCCGCGGGCCGCATGTCCCCAGCACCAAGGGCATCCATCCCGACGCCGTCAAGCTGCTGAGCGTGGCCGGCGCGTATTGGCGCGGCGACGAGAAGCGACCGATGCTGCAGCGCATCTATGGCACGGCCTGGCAAACGCCCGAGGAGCTTCAGGCTCATCTGGCCATGCTGGAGGAGGCCAAGAAGCGCGATCACCGCAAGCTGGGACGTGAGCTCGAGATCTTCATCTTCGACGACGAGGTCGGCCCGGGTCTGCCGTTGTGGCTGCCCAAAGGCTCCGTCCTGATCGAGGAACTCGAGCGACTGGCCAAGGAGACGGAGCTGCGCGCCGGCTACGTCCGTGTGCGCACGCCGCATCTGTCGAAGGAAGACCTGTTCGTGCACAGCGGGCATCTGCCCTACTATGCCGAGTCGATGTACCCGCCCATGGAAATGGAGGGCGTTCGCTACTACGTCAAGCCGATGAACTGCCCCATGCACCACAAGATCTTCGCCAGCCAGCCTCGCTCGTACCGCGATCTGCCGCTGCGGCTGGCGGAGTACGGCACGTGCTATCGCTTTGAGAAGAGCGGGGAGCTCTTCGGCCTGATGCGTGTGCGCTCGATGCAGATGAACGATGCCCATATCTACTGCTCGGAAGAGCAGTTCGAGCAGGAGTTCCTGGATGTGGTCAAGCTCTACCTGGAGTACTTCCGCATCTTCGGAATCGAGAAGTACGTCATGCGCTTCAGCACGCACCACCAGAAGGGCCTCGGGAAGAAGTACGTCGATGACGTGAGGCTCTGGCTGAAGACGGAAGACATGGTCCGGCGCACGATGCAGCATGGAAATGTCCCCTTTGTGGAGGTGCCGGACGAGGCGGCGTTCTACGGGCCGAAGATCGATGTGCAGATCTGGAGTGCGACGGGCCGCGAGTTCAGCCTGGCGACGAACCAGGTCGACTTCGCCCAGCCGGCGAGATTCCATCTGCGCTTCGTGAACCGTGAGGGCAAGGAAGAGATGCCGCTGTGCATCCATCGGGCTCCGCTGGGCACGCACGAGCGCACGATCGGGTTTCTGCTGGAGCACTACGCCGGCGCCTTCCCGCTGTGGCTGGCGCCGGTGCAGGCGGTGGTCATCCCGATCGCCGACCGCCACGTGGCCTACGCGCGCTCCGCCGCCGAGAAGATGCGCCAGGCGGGGCTGCGGGCCGAGGTCGACGAAGGCATGGAGCGGATGAACGCCAAGATCCGTCGGGCGCAGCTGCAGAAAGTGCCCTACATGCTGGTGGTGGGGGATCGCGAACAGGAGCAGGGAGCGGTTTCCGTCCGCCTGCGCTCCGAAGAGGATCTCGGGGCGATGGACCTGGGAGCGTTCATTGCCAGGGCCCAGGCCGAGGCCGCCGAACGACGCTGATGCGGACGGTATAATCGGCCACCATGGACCGCCGTCTGATCTCGTGGCTGCGCCTGACGCTGGCCGTCGCGACCGTCGCCGGGGCGGCATCGATGACGTTGCGCCCCGGCTCGGCCGCGCCGATCCCCGACTCTCCCGGGGCGGATCCGCGCGGCGATTATCTTTGCCCGCCGCGAGTGCAGATCCGTCATCCCGAGTTCTGCCCGGATCTCGGGCCCGGGGCGGCGCTGCTGCACCTGGCCCAGGCGGGCCTGTACCCGGAAATGCCTCTGCCGACGGTTCCCATCGAAGACCGCTACTTCTATGTTCCCACGGAGTACCTGCGAGCCAAGAGCGGTGAGTCCGTCCGCCTGTTCCCCAGCGTCGAGGACGCGCGCCGCGGCTCGGGCGAGACCGGAAGAATATCTCCCGGCTTCGTCTTCCTCTACTATCGGGAGAAGATCGAAGAAGGCGGCTCCACGGTCTATGCCACCGGCGACGGCTATGTGCGCTCGAGTGAAGCCGGCGACTACACTCCTCCGAATTTCCACGGCGAGGCCTTTTCACGCACGCCGGACCGGCCTTTCGGCTGGGTGATTTCGGGAACCTTCACTCAGGCCGAGCCCGGCAGCGAGATCTACACCGAGAACTGGCTGCCCAAATTTTCGCTGGTGCAGATCTTCGGCGTCGAACGAGTGGGGGAGTGGGATTGGTATCGCATAGGGCGCAACGAGTGGATCGAACAGCGCAACGTCGCCCGGGTGGTCCCCGATGCCACTCCGCCCGAGGGCGTCGACGCCGACCGCTGGATCACCGTCAACCTGTACGAACAGACGCTGACCGCCTACCGTGACGGCCAACTGGTGTACGCCACGATGGTGTCCACGGGACGCAACGGTTTCTGGACGAAGCCGGGCCTGTTTCAGGTCTGGGCCAAGCTCGAACGCGACCTGATGACCGGCGGCATCCCCGACGATCCGAGTTTCTACTATCTCCAGAACGTGCCCTGGGTGCTGTACTTCGACAAGGCGCGCGCCATTCACGGAACATACTGGCACGCCAAGTTCGGCACGACGACGTCCAGGGGCTGCGTCAACGTGCCCCTGACCGATGCCCAGTGGATTTTCGATTTCGCCGAAGAAGGCACCTACGTCTACGTCTTCGACCCCTCCGGCCAGACCCCGACAGATCCCGCTGTGTATGGAGAAGGCGGCGCTTAGACCCCAGGATCTAGGGGCGAATCAGCTGCCTGCCGGCACCCCTGGTACCAAAGTCCTATCCATTCGGGGATTCGCCGCCCTCTACAATCAGGCCAAAGTCAAGCCGAGTACAACCTGCGCTCCAGCCCTGCCGGAGTTTGCCCATGTACGCGGAAAACGAAATCCTGTTCCCGCCGCACGTCATCCCCCGCTTGCGGCGGGCTCGCGGCGAGCGATGGCACCAGCTGATCGATCGAGTCGTCTCCCTCCCGCAGGATCACCCCGAAGCACTGGCGTTTTCGCTGATGATGATCCGCCTGGACGGATGCCTGGCGTGCGAGACGGATTCCTACCGCGCCATGAAAGGCTGCACTGCCTGCGCCCTACAGGTGCTGCACCGGCACAAGGGAAGCGACGCCGAGCTGCTGCAGCGCTATCGAAAAGCTCTCGGCGACGTCCAGGCCTACCTCGCCGCGCACCCGCTGGGCGAGGCCTTCGAGGTCATAGCGCCGGCCAAGGCCGCCTGACCCTCCGCAGCAACGAAGAAGACGGGGCGCCTATGCGCGCCCCGTCTCGCTTTGGTGTCCGAGCCTGGGCGCCCCGCGTCAGGCCTGCATCCGGAGATCCCGGAAGCCCGTTCTTCCGCAGGCAGTCAAGAGCTGGCAGGCTTCCTCCACACGTAAGGCGCCGGCCCCGATGCTTACCGCGCCCAGAGGAAAACGCCGATCCAGGCGAAGGCCGCGCCGAGCGCAACCGAGAAAAGACCAGAGCTGATCTGCCCGGTGATGGCGGGAAGGAACTCGGCGATGAAGAACGAGAAGAAGAAGCCGGCCGTGGCGACGAGGATCAGGATACCCGCTCCCTTGGGAAAGACGCCCGCCTGCATGACGGCAATGCCGGTGAGCAGAAGTCCCACGAACAGAGCGATCCCCAGGATGAAGGCCAGAGGACTCTCGCCCGGGGCGGCATTGAGCGACGGGAAAAGAAGGGGCACAGCGGCGTAGGCGGCGAGGAACACCATCCCGGCCTGGAGCAGAACAAAGCCGACCAGGCCCAGCGTGCCGCTGGCCGTGGATTGCCGGGCGTACATCGACGGCAGGGAGATCAGCAGGGCGATGGAGGCGAGAAAGAGCAGTGTGCTCAAACCCGGGGACAGGACCTGGCCCATCACCGGCCGGGTGGATAGGAAGACGATCGACGCCGTCAGAAGGGCGGCGCCAACGACGAGCAGGATCGAAAACACGCGAGAGGCTGGGTCCGACATGTCTACTCCTTTGGCGGTGGATTGGTTCTCAGTGCCCGTCATCGGCACACTCGCTGGCGCCTATCCGGGCACCTGGCTGGTCGCCCGTTCGACGGGGGTGCGGTCGGCGGCATCCACGATCACTTCCGACTGGCGAAACAGGTTCAGGAATCCGTAGGCGACGATCCCTCCGGAGATCATAAGCGGGATATGGAACGCGTAGTCGATGTAGAGCAGTCCCTGAAGGTCGAACCCGACGGCGTTGTGCAGGTTGATGTGGGGCCACCACGAGACCAGCAGAAAGACGATGCTCAGGTAGACCGCTCGGCGAAGCGCCCCGGACCCTCCTGGCATTCTCCGAATCAGGGGCCACCCAAACAGGATGAAGGCGATCCCCAGGCCGAGGAAGAGCGAGTCGAAGACCGAAAGAAGAATGAAGAAGGGCATCTGCTCGGGCGCCGGAACCGGGAAGTCGGGGCTGATCGGCCAGAGAGCCGGCCCCAGCAGGAACGCAGGCAGGCCGACGAGCACAGCCACCAACACGACCTTCCACCATCTTGCCATGGCGTCTACTCCTCATCATCAGGCTCAGGACCGACAGGATTGTGACAGCAACGGTATCGTGTGATAATGCCTGCCTCACGTCAATGGGTAGGTGAATTTCGAGGAGGAAAAGGTCATGGCGTTCGGTAAAAAGGGACGCCCGCCGGAAGACGTGCTCGCACGGCGGCGTGAGATCTATGAGGCCGTCTCACCGCTCATCTTCCAGCTGGGGGCGCGCCGGCTGTCCATGCGCCAGGCCGCCAAAGCGGCATGCCTTAGCGTCGGAGGCCTGTACCACTACTTTCCGACCAAGCGCGATCTCGTCCTGCATGGACTGAGCCTGGAGGCTCTCGCTCGGTTGTGTCAGGACTTCCACGACGAGTACGCCGATCTGGCCGAGCGAGACCCCGAGGCGTTCTTCGAGAAGTTCCTTGATTTCTCCGTGTGGCAGGTGAACTTCCTCCGGCCGGCCGTCCATGCCGCGCTGGAGATAGGCATGGACGCCTTCTGGGAGGTCATGGATACGGCGCTGAACCTGAAAATGGAGGACCTGACTACCGGCCTGCGCCTGCTGGTCCCCGACGGTGATGACAGAGAACGTGAGAACATAGGACGAGCCATCCGCCGCACGATCTGCGCCGCCCTGATGGACAGAACGGTCACCAGCATCGAGATCAGGCAGGAACTTGGCGTGCTCGTTGATGGCTACAGGGCGCGCGCTGGCCAGGCGTTGCTGGCGAGCCGGCCGTTCGCATCCGCGTTCGCCGCAACCACCGCGGTGTGACGCGGCCGCCTACGATCAAGGACGATTTCCCCACGGGCGAGGATCACAGGAGGCCGCTGCCGGAGGGGGGAATCTAGTAATAGAGAAGGTGCCGCGCGCGGGCGCCGTCGTCGCCGCCATGATAGACTACCGCCGCTCCTTGACAATTCGCGTCCCCTCCTGATCCGCGCTCTACCCCCGCCGGAGATGAGCCATGCTGACCCTACCCGAGAAGATCCTCTTTCTCCTGGCCGCGCTTCTTAGCCTCTACCTGACGGCTCTCGCCGCTCTGCGCATTGCCCGAACCATCGGCCGCGGCCAGGGACGACCCGAATGGAAGGCGCTGCCGCAGCGCGTGGTGGGCGTCCTGCTCAAGACCATCACCTTCTTACCGACGTTCCGCACTCGCTGGATCACCAGCGTGTTTCACGCCCTCGTCGGTTGGGGATTCACCTACTATCTGCTGGTCAACATCGGCGACGTGCTCGAGGGCTACTTCCCCGGCCTGCGCTTCATGGGAGAAGGGCGCGTGGGCGATGTCTATCGCCTCGGCGCCGACCTCCTCAGCGCCTCCGTGCTCGTGGGCATGGCCTACCTCATCTTGCGCCGATTCCTCGTCCGGCCGGCGAATCTCTCCACCCGCGATTCGACCCTTCTGCATCCGAAGGCCCGCGCCGGGATCCGGCGCGACTCGAGCATCGTGGCTGCCTTTATCGTCCTCCACGTCGGTGGCCGATTCATCGGAGAGAGCTTCGCCCTGGCGCAGGAAGGCCCGGACGCGTGGCAGCCGCTGGCCTCGACCGTGGCGAGGTTGTGGTCGGGCTGGAGCCCGGCGACGCTGGTCGTGGCCGAGCACGTCGCCTGGTGGTTTGCCCTGGGGCTCATCCTGGCCTTCCTTCCTTATTTCCTGTATTCCAAGCACATCCACCTCTTCTTCGCCCCGATCAACTTCCTGCTCAAGCCGCGCCGACGTTCGATCGGCGAGCTGGACCGGCTGAACTTCGACGATCCGTCCATCGAACAGTTCGGCGCCTCGCGCCTGGAGCAGCTCTCGTGGACCGCCCTGGTCGACGCCTATGCCTGCATCATGTGCTACCGTTGCCAGGATGCATGCCCGGCCTACGAGACGGGCAAGGTGCTGTCGCCGGCGGCGCTGGAGATCAACAAACGCTACTTCCTCAACCAGGAAGGCGCCCGTCTGGCCAAGGGCGAGGCCAGCAGCCAGAGCCTGCTCGAGTTCGCCATTACACCGGAAGCGGTGTGGGCCTGCACCGCCTGCGGCGCGTGCATCGATATCTGCCCGGTGGGCAACGAGCCGATGCGCGACATCCTCGACATTCGTCGCCATTTGGTGCTGACCGAGAGCGTCTTCCCCGATCAACTCCAGGCCGCCTTCCGCGGCATGGAGCGGACCTCCAACATCTGGAACATCGGACCGGAGAAGCGCCTCGAGTGGGCCGCCGGGCTGGAGGTTCCAACCGTCGCCGCGTCCAAGGACTTCGAGATCTTGTGGTGGGTGGGCTGCGCGCCGGCGACCGACGCGCGAGCTCAGAAGACGGCCCGCGCCTTCGCCGCCGTCTTGAACGCCGCCGGCGTGGCCTACGCGGTTCTCGGCTCGGAGGAACGCTGCACGGGCGATTCGGCGCGGCGCGCCGGGAACGAGTATCTGTTCAACGAACTGGCGACGGCCAACGTCGAGACGCTGAAGCAAGTTGGAGCGCGCCGCATCGTCACCACCTGCCCGCATTGCCTGCACACGCTCAAGAACGAATACCCGGCCTTCGGCGGCGACTTCGAGGTCATCCACCACACCCAGCTCATCCAGGAGCTCATTTCCGCCGGCCGCCTGCGGGCCAAGGACGGCGCGGCGCCGTCCACGACCTTCCACGACCCGTGCTATCTCGGACGACACAACCAGATCTTCGACGCGCCGCGGGCCAGCCTCCACTCGGTCGGGATCCGTCCGACCGAAATGCCGCGGACGCAATCGCAATCCTTCTGCTGCGGTGCGGGTGGGGCGCAGATGTGGAAGGAAGAGGAGCACGGAACCGAGCGCGTCAACGCCAACCGCGTGCGCGAGGCGGTCGCCTCGGGCGCCGAGGTTCTGGCCGTCGGATGTCCCTTCTGCATGATCATGCTCGGAGATGAGGTGAAGCAGGCCGGCGCCAAGCTCGAGGTGCGGGACGTCGCCGAGGTCGTAGCGGAACGGCTTGGTCTCCCGGCTACGTGAGTCAACCCGAGAGGGGAATCGCGATCACAAGGCATTCGTGATTCGTGATGCGTGACTGGTCACGTATCACGTATCACTTCAAGCTTGTCACTGACCACTAACCGCTAACCACTGACCTCTTTTCTCCGGAGGTGAGGGATGA
>DASSGB010000035.1:0-2448 GCA_035693825.1 Anaerolineales bacterium | reverse complement strand
TCCCTCGCCTCCCAAAATAGCTCCGTCGCCTGCTCGGCCTCGCCGCGCTTCGCCAGGAACTTGGCCGCCCGGATCTTCGCCGCCCGGGCTCGCTTCGAATCGGATGCCTCCATCCGCTTCTGCAGAAACTCGCGAAACAAGGGGTGGTACTCGTACGTCCTGGGCGATGAACTTGTCCCCGAAAGGAAGAGGCCCCTGCGCACAGCCAGCCTGAGCCAGCGCGCCCCGTCCTCCACCCGGCACACCGCTTCCACCGCCTCGGCCGTCATCACGGGCAGCACCGAGGACTCCAGGGCAAACCTCTGCAGGGCGTCCGATTGCCTTCCCAGCACCTCCGAGCCGAAGTAATCGAAGGTCAGCTCCTTCGGCGAAGGCACACTGCCATGCAACGCCTCCAACCCCCGCAAGCGCAGGAGCTGGATCCCGGCGATCCACCCACGGCTCTCTGACATCAGCCGCTCGAGCATCTCGGCGCTCGCCTCGCCCCCGCCATCCATCTTGAGCCAGGCCTCGAGTTCATCCTCGGCAAAGGACAAATCACCCGCGCCGATCGACAGGACCTCGTTCGCCGCCACCGCCCGGGCCAGCGGCAGCTCGAGCGCTTCGCGCCCGCCAAGGATGCAACATACATGCTCGGGAAGGGAATCGATCAGGCCGGCCACTAGCGCCGTCGACTCACTCGAACCTCCGAGCAAGTGCACATCGTCGAACATCAGCGCGACTGGAGGCGCGCCCGTCTCCCCAATCTGGCGGCCTATCCAGGCTCCAATCTTGTCCGCAGGCAGCGATTCCAAACCGCGTGCGTCCAGCTGACGCCGCATCCTCCGGAACTTGGCGCCCAACGACTCGACCACGACACGCCACAACCTGGCCGGATCGCGATCGTGCTCGGTCACCCGCACCCAGCACACGGGCCGGTCGCTGTGCGCCGTCAGGTCGGCCATCAAGGTTGTCTTCCCGTACCCGGCGGGAGCGATGACGAGGATTAGCCGTCGGTCAAGATTGGCCTTGAGGATCTCGACCAAACGCTGGCGATGAAGTTTCTCCCGGCCGAACACCGGAGGTGTGATCGCGTGGCGCCGAATCGGCGTTGTTCGTGTCATGGCTCGATCCCCCTAGCTGCTAGCCGCCCCAAAACCCGTTTCGCGGCGGTCAACGGATCCATGCTCCCTGTAGGACACGGTCGTGACAAGAGTGAGCGGCCTGTCTACAGCCTGCGAGCGAAGATGCAGCGTCAGCGCGAGGTCCGACTCGGTAGTCTCGACAATCGTCGCCGACGCCAGCCGGTCCCCGGCCGAATCCCTGACTTCCAAGTCGACATTCGGTTTCTCAAGGAACGGCGTCAAACGCAGGTTGACACGCAAGCGGCGGCCATCCGGGTGCGCGACGACTGCCACCTCCCGGAGCCGGACTTCTGGCGGGGGTCGAGGTACGTCTTCCGGCTCGACGAGCGGAATGTCCACAGATGGACCCTTCCGGCAGAAGACATTATATGCGGGTTCCCGGCCATCATCCGGTCTGCTTGGGCTAGAATGGCCGTTCGGAGGACTTATGCCACCGCCCCACAAGTTCGAAACCAGGCTCATCCACGCCGGCCAGCCTCCAGACCCCACAACCGGCGCCGTGATGACCCCTATCTACCAGACATCAACCTATCGCCAGACGGCCGTCGGCGAGACCATGGGCTACGACTACGCCCGAACGGCCAATCCGACTCGCACCGCTCTCGAGCGATGCCTGGCCGACCTCGAAGGTGGGACACGCGGTCTCGCCTTTGCCTCCGGGATGGCCGCGCTGGATGCCACCGTCCACCTGCTCCGTCCCGGCGACCACGTCCTCGCCGTGAACGATCTCTATGGCGGCACCTACCGCCTGTTGGAACAGGTCTACCGTCCGCTCGGCATCCAGATCACCTACGCGTCGGCGACGGACCCGCGTGCGTTTGTCGAGAACATGCAAGCTGCCACGCGGCTTGTCTTGCTGGAAAGTCCGACGAACCCACTGCTGCGATTGGTCGATCTCGAGGCTGTGTCTTCGCTGGCCCACGCGCACGCCTCGCGCCCGTGGGTTTGCGTCGACAACACCTTCGCCACTCCTTACCTACAGCGGCCGCTCGATCTTGGCGCCGACATCGTCGTCCACTCGACAACGAAGTACTTGGGAGGACATTCGGACATCGTCGGGGGCGCGATCGTTCTACGCGACCTCGAGGTCGCGGAGAAACTGGCTTTCCTGCAGAACGCCGTCGGCGCCGTGCCGGGCCCTCTGGACGTGTTCCTCGTCCTGCGAGGGATCAAGACGCTGGCCGTGCGAATGGACCGCCACGCCGAGAACGCGCGGCGGGTCGCCGAGTTTCTCGTAGGTCATCGAGCCGTCTCGGCTGTTTTCTACCCGGGCCTTGCCTCGCACCCACAGCATGAACTCGCCATGCGCCAAATGAGGAACGCT
>DASSGB010000034.1:0-4546 GCA_035693825.1 Anaerolineales bacterium | reverse complement strand
CCACACGACCTCCGCGCCCAGGAGCTGATCGAGAAGCAGATTGCCGTTCGCGGATCTCGGAGGATTGCCGGCTAGAACCACGATGCAGTCGAAGCCGAAGCGGGCCGCGGCCGCGGCCGTCTGCCGGCACTGGTTGGACTGGGCCGCGCCGGTGGTGATCAGAGTCCGTGCGCCATTGGCCCGAGCCTCGGCCAGGATGAACTCGAGCTTGCGGGCCTTGTTCCCGCCCATGGCCAGGCCGGTCTGATCGTCGCGTTTCACGAGGAGGGACGGCCCTCGCACGGCGGCGGAGAGGCGAGGCAGGGCCTCGATCGGCGTGGGGAGATGGGCGAAGTTCAGACGAGGTAAGCGGCCGCTGGCCATGCCTGGCCGACCTCAGGCCCGTTCCACCGGCTGACGGACAACCGTCTTCAACTTCGCTGGCGCCGAGCGATTGGGGTCACCTATGTAGATTTCGTGATGCTTGCCGCGCAAGCGGTAGCCCTCAGCTTTGATGAACGCGTGCAGCCGCTCGATGGTCGGGCGTTCCGCGGCGTAGGGCCCGATGTGCAGAACTTGCGCGCAGCGCCCTTCCTTCCAGCTCTCCAGCCGAATCGAGCCGTAGTCGACCTCAGGTTTCTTGGCCGAGGCCTGGTCCACCGCCAGGCGGAAGTAGCCGCGAGTGATCGGGTATGGCATAGCCATCATGGCCGTCCAGCGCCAACCGCTCTTCCGGTCCATGTCGAAGGTTTCGGAGTCCGCGTTCCACCAGAGCGCTTCCAGGGGCATCACCACGAAATTGCGCCGCGCCTTCTTCAGGCTGAACTTGAGGGTGTAAGCCAATCCATAGAGCGCGGTGATCGCCCGCGCGAAGGCCTGACCCGATTGAGGATGGCCCTCACCGTCGACCATGAGGTAGTTCATCCGCGGCACGTCGACCATCACCGGACTCTTCGAGGAGGGAAAGTAGAGAGCCTGCAGGTCGGGGCTCAGATCTCGCTTGGCCATGGGTTCCTCCGGAGGTTGAAACGGAGCCTCGGTGCGAAGGACTTATCCGAGAAGTATAGCCCCCAAGTTCCCAGAGGCGTCAGGCGGAGTGATGGATCCCTGCGTGGTGGGCCCGGCCCGCTAGATGGCCTCGATCTCGCGCCTTGTTCGCCGGATCTGCCGGCCACGCATCACATTCAGGAGGCGCGGCAACACGGTCGAATACAGGCGGTAGAGACCAGGGCGCGCCGGATAATCCCAGGCGCCGAGCATGCGCATGTGATCTGCGCCGAAACCGGCCTTGAATCGATAGAGTCCGAACATCGGGTCTTCAGGATCGGAGGTGTCGGGAGCGCCCCACATGTCGTAGGTGGTGAAGCGCTGAGCCTTGGCCCACCGGATGGCCTCCCACTGGAGAAGGTAGGTCGGCATGTCCTGGCGATGGGCGCTGCGCGACATCCCGTAGAAGTACCAGGCCGTAGATCCAAAGTGGAACAGGATCAAGCCGGCGACCGGCCGGCCCTCGATCTCCGCGATGAGCGCCTTGGCCCGATCGGATCGCAGTGGGACGCCCCACGCATCGAGGTAGTACGGCCTGGGGCGGATGACGAAACCGTCTCGCACTGCGGTCTCCGCGTACATCGAGTACAGGAGGTCGAGGTCTTCCAAACCGGCCGGCCGGACGCGAACGCCTCGCCGCTCGGCGAGGTGGATGTTGTAGCGCGTCTTGGACTTCATGCGAGCGAGCAGGTCCTGCTCATCAAGACCAAGGTCCAAACGAAACGTGCTTCGGAACTGGATCTGCTCGTTCGAAGGCTTCCACCCCAAAGAGCAAAGAACTTCCGAGATCCTCGATCCGGGATTCGACCCGGACTCGGCGCTGACGCCGGCCACGGGGGCGGGCACATCCGGGTCGATCTTGAGGAAGATGGCCCGGCGGCGAACAGCGAGACGCTCCAGGTCTTCCAGAATCGGCCGTACGGTTCCTTCGGAGGACCAGTCCACGATCGGTCCCTTGGGCGCGTAGAGCAGCCCCGCCGAAGGAAGACCTCGACGCGAAGGCCAGCGTCGCTCCAACACTTGAGCCGCGCCCACGATCCGGCCGCCCTCCGTCCAGACGTGGCGCGTCGGCGACCAGCCCACCTTCGCTTTGAACTCGCCCCACATCCAGGCCTGGAGGATGTGCGCTTCACGGAACGCCAGGAGTGCCGAGTCCCATTCGCCTCGATCGGTGAGGAGCCGGCTTTCGAGGGCCATCGGCTAACCCTGGAGCCTGCCCGCGGCGACAAGCAGGTAGGCGCGGTAGACGAGGGGCTGTAGCACAAGGTCCCACGCGCCCGCGGTCCGTTCGTTCTTGCCGCCGAAGCCGCGTTTGAAGCGATACACCCCCCAGAGCCCGTCGCTCCTGCGCGTGAATTCCGCTTCCAGTGCTGCCTCGTCCTCGTCGGGAATTCCCCAAAGGTCGTACGACTCGCAGCCTCGCCGGCGCGCCCAGCGCATGGCTTCCCATTGGAGCAGATACGTCGGCATGAGGTTCCGACTTTCGTTGGTCGATGCGCCGTACAGGTACCATGCTCGGGAACCGCGGCCGAACACCATCAATCCGGCAAGCGCCAGACCGTCCTTCTCGGCGAGGAGCAGCTCGCATTCCCCTCGAGCCTGGAACAGACTGTAGGCATGCGCATAGTAGTCGGCGCGGTGAACGCCGAACTCGTCACGCGCAGATGTCGTCTGGAGCATCCGGTGAAAGCCTTCGACATCGTTCCAGGCGCGCACCGTGACGCCCCTTCGCTCGGCGAGATGGATGTTGTAGCGAGTCTTCGGATGCATCTTCGACAGAAGAACGTCGTCCGATTCCCGAAGGTCGACGACAAGTGTGCGCCGCGGCTGGATCGTGTGCCGGCTGGGCACAAAGCCGGCCCGCTGCAGCTCGGCCTCGAGCCAGGGCTCATCCAGCGCGTCGGGCTCGATCTTCAGCGCGAAGGCTCCGGCCTCCCGGCAGACCTGCAACAGATGGGGGATGAGATCGGGCAGCCACTTGCCGACGGGCCCACGCGGAATGTAGGCCAGGCAGAATCCCAAAGGAAATCGGCGAAGAAGGATCTGGGCGCCTGCAGCCCCGGCGGCGACACGCACCGGTGTCCAACCGAAGCCAGACTTGAGTTCACCCCACGCCGCCGTCTGGAGCAGGTGGGCTTCGGGGTGGAGGTCGAGGAACGCCTCCCACGCGTCGGGCGAGAGGCGGGGGGTCACGGCGGGATTATATGTGAAATCAGGGTCAGGAGCGTGCCGCGTGCCGTTGGGGCAGCGGCAGGGTGCCTCAGAGAGCAATGCCGCGCCTGGCCGGTGGTGCGTTCCACAGCCGTGAGGTCCCGAGCATGCTTGGTTAAGACCAAGCGGTAATCGACTGGCCCCCGTCGTGGTCTGTGGCTTGGCCCACACCGACAGATTCCCAGCACGGCGACATCGCTGAACTGTTCCTCTAGGATGTTGAGACGACCTGCGATTGGGACGGGCTCCTAGTCAGGCGCCCACCGCCATGCTAGATTGAAATCCATCGCGAGGCGGCCACAATCACAAGCACGCGGAACCACGTCAGCTGTCTGAGGCCAGGCATGGAGGTGTCACTAGGAAGACTTGGAAGCTGCCCGGGTCCGCGGTAATGCCGATCTCGAGGCCCTTTCCAACGAGTTGCCTGAGAGAATCGAGCAGGACGGGGTGGGTGGACCGTAGCGCTTCGTCGACATAGATCGCGCCCACTCCCAGAATGCGCAACTCACCGCAGACACCTAGTGCTGATGAGGGCTGCCTCACCTTATCCGGTATCACCTGCTCCATCCGGGCGGCAATGGCAGGCAACGGGAGGGCCGAGATGACCCGTGAGCCGGTTGGGAGATTCTGTTCCAAGTAGTGGACGGCGCGCTCGCGGGGAAGGGTCCCAAAATGCGGGTAGTCGGGAAAGGTGAATGGGCTGCGCACGATCAGTCCGGCGATGAAGGCGAGCAGGAGGGGCACGGCGAGGCTGTCTTCCGCCAAAAGATGTCGTCTCCTGAGGAGCCAGACGATTCCCCAGACGGCGAGCAGGAGCGCGGCGCCAGGCAGAAACGCCAGCTTGTTGTCGAGCAGAGAATAGACACCCAGGCCGATGGCGGTGAGGCCGAAGAACACAGCTTCTACACGCGTTGCGTCGCGCGAGATCGGGAAGACGACACCCACAGCCGCCAGCACCAGGGGCAGATGGCTACTCTGGGGGATGAAGTGCCGCGGCAGGAAAGCCAGGGAAACTGCCGCCGGCGCTGCCCAGAGGACCATGATGACCAAGTCCCAGGGATCTCTTCTCCTGATCAGGCCATATGCTCCCCAGGCAGCAAGGAGCAGGACCATAATGCCGAGACGCTTGCCGAAGAACTCCAAGAACACGTCGGGCAGCGAGCGCAGGTTGGAAAGGATGCGTTGGGCAAAGGCAGCCGGATTGTTGAGAATGGCTCGCACCACAGAGTTGTCATTCTCTTCGGCGCTCCCGTACAGACGGTCCGTGAGCATGAATGGGTCCTCGCCGGCGGCTACGGGCTGGTTCATC
>DASSGB010000033.1:0-11241 GCA_035693825.1 Anaerolineales bacterium | reverse complement strand
CATCTTGCGCTGGCTGAAGAGCCGCGGCTGAACCCTAAGGGCGCAGGCTTCCCAGAGGTGTAGGGGCGAAGCACCGTTCGCCTGCGCCGCACAAAGCGCAGCGCAGGTGCAGGCGTGGCGCGAAGCCCGGCGGCCCGCCGGCCGTCTCGCCCCGGCGGGACTATGCCCTCCGAACGTATTGTGGGGCTCGCGGCCCGCCTGCGCCGCACCAAGCGCTGCGCAGGTGCAGGCGAACGGGGTGCGAGACGGCATGCTTCGCCCCTACACAATTGTTGGCGTCTCCGGCGCCCTCAGAAAAGGATCCCGCCGAGGGCGATGGCAGTGCCGGTGATGGTCAGATTGTCGACATCCGACAGAGGCAGCGACTCGACGATCGCTGCGGCGAGGCTGATCAGGGCGATCTTCCCGGTGGCGGAGGTCATCTCAAGCGCAGGCTCGAGCACCTCCAGGGCGTTGAACGCGGCGACGAAGGCCAGGGCGAAGACGAATCCACCGAGAAACATGGCCGCCGAACCCAGCCAGCTCTTTGTCGAGTTCCAGGGAAGTCGGGCCCTTCCCCAGCGCCGGCCGACAATGTCGGCCAGGCCGTCTCCGCCACACAGAATCATCAGGCCGATGATCCCCACCGCCGACGTTTTCCAGAACGCCAGCGTACACGCAACGAAAACCAGACCATAGAAGAGAGGTCCGAACAGGATCTCTCGAGGATTGCCGTGCCGGGTCATGGCTTTGACCGCGGCCTCGTCCTTCATCCAGCCCAGCCCGACGGCGATGAACTGGAGCGTGATCGCGAGCGGCACTGCCGCCGCCCAGAGGCGCGCCGTCGGAGAAGAGCTGAACAGATTCCAGCAAAGGACGAACAGCGGCCCCGTGCCGATGTGAATGACCTTCCGGCTGAGCCGGGCCTCGATCATCCCCCGATGGGCCAGCCCGTCCATGAGTCGGAGCCACGCCAGCGAAACTCCGAAGGTCAGGAGCATGGCAACCGCGTCCTGCAGAACGTCCGACGAGAAGAGCGGGTCAAGCCACATAGGGATCCTCAGTGGTGAGTGGTCAGTGGTCAGTATGAAACAATGCCGCCCAATATACAACCGTGGGTGGATGACGACTGGCCACCGCTCCCCAAAAAATCGCCCCCGGATCCGAGGGGGGCGGTCCCGGGGGCAGTCGCTACATTGACCCTTTGGCCAAGGAACGACATTAGGATTGTAGGGTGGGCCGGCAGGCGGGCAAATAGGCAATCCCTCCCAAGCTGCAGCCTGTGGAACCTGCGGCCAGCCGGCGGTGTATATCCAGCGAAACCTCCGGCCGGAGGATAGGACCTGACGGATGCGGATGTGATCCGCCGGGCCGGGCAAGGGGAGACCGGGGTCTGGGAAACGATCGTCCGCAGTCACGGGGACGCGGTTTTCCGCCTGGCCTTCCTGCTGCTCGGCGACCCGGCTGACGCCGAAGACGTTGCACAGGAGGTCTTCGTGCGGGCTTTTCGATCGCTGGATCGATTCGACTCCACGCGCCCTTTGCGGCCGTGGCTGATGCGCATCACCTTGAACCAGGCGCGCAACCGACGGCGATCCGCCGGTCGCTACCTGGCGGCCGTGGAGCGATGGTTTCGCCTGGAAGGACGCACGACGGGAGCCTCGAACCGCGAACACGACTCGCCGGTGACTCGGGATGAGGCGGCCGAACTGCGACGAGCCGTGGCGCGCCTCCAATCGCAGGACCAGGAAGTGATCTACCTGCGCTTCTTCCTGGGGATGGGCGAGGCGGAAACGGCCGCAGCCCTGGCCGTGCCTTCAGGGACCGTCAAGTCGCGTCTCAGCCGAGCCCTCTCGAGACTGCGGACCATCATCGACCGCGATCACTCCACGCTGCGGGAGGCGCTCAAAGCATGAACCCGTCGTCGGGTGCATGGGCAGATCGGCTGCAGGCGATCGCCGCAGGCACGGCCTACCCCCCAACGCCGAAGTTGTGGGAGGGCGTGCGGGCGCAAATTGCCCGGCCGCAGCGCGCAACAACTCTCCCACGGATGGGATGGGCGCAAGCTGCGGCGGTCGCGTTGCTGCTCGTGGTCGTGACGGTGCTGGCCGTCCCCGAGACACGCGCCGCCGTGATGAGAATCTTGCAGATCGGTGTTGTTCGGATCTTCGTGTCGCCCGCCACGGCCACGCCTCCGGCGCCCCCCACAGTCGAGGCTGCGCCCACGCCCACGGCGGTCGTGCTCGTACCCGCGCTCGACCTGGCGGGCCTGACCACCTTCGAGAACGCTCAGCGATCGGCCGGGTTTCCCCTTCGTCTGCCGCAGTACCCGGAAGATCTCGGCGCTCCGGATTTGGTCTACTCCCAGTCGGCTGATGGACCGATGGTCGTTCTGGTGTGGATCGATCCGGCCGATCCGCTACGAGCGCGGCTGGCGCTTCACGTCCTGGGGCCGGGCACGTTCGCCGGCAAAGGGCAGCCCAGACTGCTGGCGCATACGGAGGTCAACGGACAACCCGCGTTGTGGACCGAGGGTCCGCATTCATTCGTCGTCCGCAATGGTGACTACACCCTTCGCAGTCTCGTGACAGGCAATGTCCTGATCTGGGAGGAAGACGACCTGACCTATCGGCTGGAGACCGATCAGTCGATGGAAGAAGCGATTCGGATCGCCGAGTCCCTGCGCTGAATTCGTCAAAGGAAGATTGGGAGGTGAGGCATGCTTAGGAAATCTATTGTTGTGTCAATCCTGGTTGCGGTTGTGTCTGTCTTGAGCCTGGTCCCGGCCTGGGGAGGGGGCTGGGCGGTCGTCACTCTTGACGCCATGCCGACAGGCCTCAAGGCGGGTGAGCCCTTTGACGTGGGCTTCACTGTCCTGCAGCACGGACGGACTCCGCTCAGCGGGCTGGCGCCCGTGGTGATGGCTTCCTCGCGGACGACGGACGATGAAATCAGCATCACGGCGCAGGATGAAGGTGCGGTGGGCCATTACGCGGCCAACCTGACTCTTCCGGCTGCGGGCGACTGGACGTGGGCTATCGACGCTTTCGGGGCACTGCATCCAATGCCCTCGTTGACGGTCGCAGGATCGAGTGCGCCGCCGGCCGCGGCGCAGGCTCCATCGGCGGCGGTTGTGGCAGGGGCGGGACTTGCGGCGCTCCTGGGCCTCGGATTGGCCCTGCGACGACGCCTGGCCTATGCAGCCGGGGCGATGGCTGTTGCGGTCGTCCTGGCGGGTGCGGGTTTCTTCCAGGCCAGGCCGGCGACCGCAGCCGCGGCTGAGGCGATGGCGCCGCCGTCGTCAGCCGAAGAAGGCGCCGATCTGTTTATCGCCAAGGGCTGCATCTCCTGCCACCTGAACGCAGAGTTCGCCGCCGGCGAGTTACTTGGCGGTTCGATCGGACCGGATCTGACCCTGTATAGCGGGGACGCAGAGTTCCTCAGAAAATGGTTGGCCAATCCTGAGGCGGTCCGCCCCGGCACAGGAATGCCGGACCTGGATCTGGATGCAGAGGAAATCGAGGCGCTGATCGCGTTTCTGAACCAGGACTAGGCGCCGGGGCACCGAGGCACCAGGGCACCAGGGCACCAGAAACGGTCACCCTGGTGCCTTGTTGTCCTTGTGCCCTGGTGCCAGACCTGGCCACATTGCACCCTACCGTCCGCGGCCTTACAATCGCCGCGGAGGTTCTTTCATCGGTGCAGGCGATTCTGGTGGCTTCGGACCAGGACGAACGCGACGTGCTGGGTTTCATCCTCCGGCATGCCGGGCTGGCGGTCGCCACCAGCGTGGGGCTGCCTGCCGTGTTGGCCACCTGGTTGGACCGGCCGGCCGACATGATCGTGGCAGCCCTGGGCGACGGGCGCGCACTGAGCAAGGACATCGCCTCGGTGCGCGCCGTGACGGACGTCCCCCTGTTGGTGATCGTCGATCCCGTCGAGGAAGACAAGCTGTGCGACATGCTGCGCGCCGGCGCGGACCTGGTGCTGCCGCGGCCCGTCTCGCCCCTCGTGCTCGGAGCGTATGCCCAGGCGCTCATGCGGCGCTCGGGTGCTGCGCCGGCCTTCGCCCTGCCGACTCTGACTCTCCCGGCGATCGAGCTCGACCCGTCGACGAGGGCCGTTGTCGTCGACGGGGGTGAACCGCGGCGCCTGACGCAGCTGGAGTTCCGCCTCCTGTATCTCTTGATGACCAACCGCGGCCAGGTTCTGCCGACCGAAACGATCGTCGAACGCGTCTGGGGTTACTCCGGAGAGGGCGATCGCGACCTGGTGCGCGGCCTCATCAGCCGTCTGCGACGAAAGATCGAGGCCGACGTCGACAAACCGCGCTTCATCCAGACCGTTCCAGGCGTCGGATACCTCTTCGAGACGGGCGAAGCCTGATCGCGCGGCGCCCGTCCCAAATCCTCACGCGATTTGCACAACCTTCACATACCAATCGCGCGCCATTCCGGTATTCCTTACCCTGGTCGGACGAAATCCGGCCTTGGAAGGAGATCTATGGCGTCTGCAGCGTGCCCGAGTTGTGGCACCAGGCTGAACTTCCGGGGAGCTCCGAAGCTTGGAGCACGATTGACGTGCCCGGCGTGCGGGACTCGGCTGGAGGTCCTGGGCGCGACGCCGATCGAGTTGGATTGGGCCTTTGACGGCCCCATCCAGGAGCAGGTCGACCCCGTCACCGAAGGTGTGGACGAGTTCGACGTCGACGATGGACTGGCCAAGTACTGACCGAGATATCCGCGCCCTGGCGCGACGGTGGAGAGCGTTCGCCCGTCCGATCAGGTCGGGGGAAGGCTCTCCCTTCGCGATAACAGGCGCGGGTGACAACCAGGCATAGGAGAAGATAGACATGCGCTACGCACAGAGTATCAAGAAACGGAGGCCGCCCGGGTCTACCCACCGACATGGCCCCTGGCGAATCGCCCTCATCGTCAACCTGAAGGACGATGTGGAGTGGGGTCCGGACGCGCCTCCTGACGCCGGAGCCGAGTTCGACCGGCACAGCACCGTGGAGGCCCTCGCCCGGGCGCTCGAGGCGGATGGGCATTACGTGCACGTCTGCGCCGGCGACAGCACCTTGCCGGACGTGCTCATCAGTCTTCGGCCTCACATCTGCTTCAACATCGCCGAGGGGATCGATGGTGATGGGCGCGAGGCCCAGGTCCCGGCTCTGTGCGAACTGCTCGGCATCCCCTATACCGCCTCGCGCGTCGTGGCCAACGCCTTGTCTCTGGACAAGACGCGCACCAAACGCATCTGGCGCGATGCCGGCCTGCCGACGGCCGCTTTCCAGGAATTCCTGAAGCCCGACGAGGCCCTCGATCCGTCCCTTCACTTCCCGCTTTTCGTCAAGCCTTCGCGCGAAGGCACGGGCATGGGCGTGGATCCGGGCGCGGTGGTCAAGGATGAGACCGCGTTGCGGAAGCGCATCGCCTGGGTGCTGGAGAACTATCACCAGCCGGCCCTCGTGGAAGAGATGCTCCCAGGCCGTGAATTCACGGTCGGGTTCATCGGCAACCGCGGAAAGTCGGGGCGGCGCATGCGCCCGTGGCTGTACGACGCCAACGGCTACCACGTGTTCCCGGTGCTCGAAATCGACAGCGGCATCGCCTCGACCCCCGGCATCTATGGTCATGACGCCAAATCGTTCGACATCGGCGTGAACGGTGCGCCGGATTACCTGTGCCCGGCGCGCATTCCCGAGTCGCTGCGCAAGCGGCTGGTCGACCTAACGCTGCGGGCGGCCGAGGCCCTGGATGTGTGCGATGTCTCGCGAGTCGATTTCCGACTGGGTGCGGACGGAGAGCCGTATCTGTTGGAAATCAATACGCTGCCGGGCCTGAACCCGGTGATCAGCGACCTGTGCATCATGGCGGCGGCCGAGGGTATGGTCTACGACGACCTGATCTCGGAGATCCTGTACCTGGCTGCCGAGCGCTTCGGTTTGCCATTCGAGCCGAGGCCGATCCCGGATGCGCTTCCGGCGCGGGCGCGTCAGAAGGCCCGCCAGCTGGCCCGGGTTTGGGGCGCGGCCGGCGCCTGATCGTCCATCGGTTGGCGAAACGAGGGCGGTCGCCGTCCTGCGAATTCCGAAGGGCGGCGACCGCGCCGCGCCGGGGGCTGAGGGTGGCAGTGTACAATCGCCCCGAGAGCTATTGGGCAGGTGCAGGTGTAAACTCGGACCAGACCGGCGCCGGTGCGCCGGCTGACCCGTGGAGGTAGAAGGTTATGACCAAACGTGTCTTCCCGTCCCGTCGCGCTCCGGTGTATGCCGACGTAGCGGACGATCAATGGAACAGCTGGCGTTGGCAACTGAGTCACCGCCTCAACTCGGTCGAGGAAATCGGACAGATCCTCAAGCTGACGGACAGCGAGAAGAAAGCCCTGTCGGCCACGCATCTGTTCCGCGTCGACATCACTCCCTACTTCATCTCGCTCATCGATCCGAACGACCCGGACGATCCCATCCGCAAGCAGGTCATCCCGACCGCGGCCGAGATGGAGCCGTTCACGGCGATGATGGAGGATTCCCTGGCCGAGGACGCGCACTCGCCCGTGCCCGGCCTCGTTCATCGCTACCCCGATCGCGTTCTGATGCTGGTCACGACGCAATGCGCCTCCTACTGCCGCTACTGCACCCGTTCGCGCATCGTGGGCGAGCCGAGCGAGCAGTTCTCGCGCGCCGAGTTCGACATGCAGATCGACTACCTCAAGCGGACCCCCCAGGTGCGCGACGTGCTTCTGTCCGGGGGAGATCCATTGACGCTGGCGCCGAAGCTTTTCGCCGAACTGATCGCCCGCCTGCGCGAAATCGATCACATCGAAATCATTCGGATCGGATCGAGGGTGCCGGTATTCATGCCGATGCGGGTGGACGAAGAGCTGTGCGATGTGCTGCAACGGAATCACCCGATATGGCTCAATATCCATGTGAACCATCCGAACGAGATCACGCAGGAGCTGGCCGACGCCTGCGACCGCATGACGAGGGCCGGCGTGCCTCTCGGCAATCAATCCGTCCTGCTGGCGGGTGTCAACGATTGCGTTCACATCCAGCGGCAACTGGTGCAGGATCTGGTTCGCATCCGAGTCCGTCCGTACTACCTGTATCAGTGCGATCTGGTGGAGGGCTCGGGCCACTTCCGAACGCCGGTGGGCAAGGGCATCGAAATCATGGAGGGGCTGCGCGGACACACGTCCGGCTATGCCGTCCCGACCTACGTCGTCGATGCTCCGGGCGGCGGCGGCAAGATCCCCGTGATGCCCAACTACGCCATCAGCCAGTCGGATCACAAAGTTGTGCTGCGCAACTTCGAAGGCTACGTGACGACCTACGAAGAGCCGATCGTGTACCAACCGCATGACTCCGCTCGATGTCCCTACTGCCAGTCGAAGCGCCCCGAGCCTGGGCAGGCGGGAATCACGGGCCTGCTCGACGGGGAAGGGATGTTCATCAAGCCGGAGGGCTTCGACGAGGTGCACGCGCGGGGCGGGGGGATGCATCGCCTGCGTTCCGATCCCACCAAATGGCAGCCTCTCGGGATCGGCGAACCGGCGCCTGCCTTGCCTCCCAAGAAGGACTCGGGCGAATAACCCTTGAGGCCGGGCCAAACCCGTCTTGCGAAGCAAGACGGGTTTGGGATTCGAGTCTCAGGATCGTCGTCGCAACACGGTAGGGGTCTCGCACGCCTGCCCCTGCGCTTCGCTTTGTGAGGCGCAGGTGAACGGTGCTTGGCCCCTACCTTCCGCCGGTGGCGCCCCGCCGACGTGTTGCTGGTCGTCTGTCGCCGGGTCGAGTCGGGCCTGAGCCCGATCCGGCGCCGTCACCACACCCAGCACGGAATACCCGGCGTCGAAGTTCTCACGCAGGACGCGGTCTTCCGCGTGTCTTCGCAGCAACTCTTCCGTTCGCATGCCAGCATACTAGCCGGACAGTCGGCTGCAGACAATCCCAGTCGAGGGGGAAGAATCGAAGCTTGGGGGTCCTACACTTGAGGACGAGCGAGCGTGAGGGTCATGACCGCCATGCCGGCCGTGAAATCCACCGAATGCGACACAAGTCGCCAGCCTTCCTTGCCCATCTCCTGAGCCGACTTCAGGGACTTCTCGGCCAGGACATCGACGGCACGGACAATCTCCGGCGCCTGGCTGCTCATGGTGTCGACCAGGCCGGGAATCCGAATGCGTTCGAAATGCACGAGCAGTCGATATTCGTCAGTCACGGGTACGACGGCCATGGGCTCCACCTCGAGACGGCGCTGGAGGACGCGGGGCTCCGACCTGGCGATGCCTCTTCACGTACGGTTGCGACCGTCACGTCGGATGTGCCGCGCGGCCATCAGGACCCAGGATCCGGTCGACGGAGCGGGGGCAGCACGTGGGAGCGATCGTCGCCGCCCACGGATCTGTCGGAGTCGACTCGCCCGAGGTGGGACGGAGCCGTTCGAAGGAGCATCGCGGCCGCTTCACGGTCGATCCGGGCCTGATCCGGGTGAGGCCGGCGAAGGTCGTCGAGTGGCGTCGCATGATCCACGTCTGCACTCCTGGCCACAGGCACACGTCGCCGGTGGCTCTCGCCCCGGTTGCATGAATCGGGCCAATCTGGCGGCGGGGGAAACACAAACCCGGTTTCCGAAGGAAACCGGGTTTGTGGTCTAGCTCGCGACGGGCTACCCGACTCAGGAAGGCAGCATCGGGATCTTGAGATCGTGTTGGCGGGCGAATTCGATCGCTTCGGGATAGCCGGCATCCGCGTGGCGGACGACACCCATCCCGGGGTCGGTGGTGAGGACGCGTTCGAGCCTGCGGGCGGCGGCCTGGGTGCCGTCGGCGACGATCACTTGCCCGGCGTGCAGGCTGTAGCCAATCCCCACGCCGCCGCCGTGATGGATGCTGACCCAGGTCGCGCCTCCGACGGCGTTGATCAACGCGTTGAGCAAGGGCCAGTCGGCAATGGCATCCGATCCATCGCGCATGCCTTCCGTCTCGCGGTTGGGGCTGGCCACAGAGCCTCCGTCGAGATGATCGCGGCCGATGACGATGGGGGCGCTGACTCTGCCCGTCTGAACGAGCTCATTGAAACGTTGGCCGGCAAGGGCTCGCTCGCCGTATCCCAGCCAGCAAATGCGGGCCGGCAGACCCTGGAAGGCGACCTTCTCCTGAGCCATCCGTATCCAACGCCGAAGATGAACGTCTTCGGGGAAGAGATCGAGGATGGCCTCATCCGTGGCCAGCAGGTCCTGCGGATCACCCGAGAGGGCGACCCACCGGAACGGCCCCTTGCCTTCGCAGAACATCGGGCGGATATAGGCCGGCACGAAACCGGGGTAGTCGAAGGCTCGAGTGACACCGGCGTCGAAAGCTCGCTGGCGGAGATTGTTTCCGTAGTCAAAGACGATGCTGCCTTTCGCCTTGAGCGCCAGCATGGCTTCGACGTGCTTGGCCATGGACTGCATCGAGCGCTCGACGTAGCCGCGGGGGTCTCTGGCGCGGAGCTCGGCGGCCGCTTCAAGGCTGAGGCCGTCGGGGACGTAGCCGTAGAGCGGATCGTGCGCAGACGTCTGATCGGTGACCACGTCGGGCACGATGTCCTTGGCCGCCAATTCGGGCAAGACCCGCGCCGCGTTGCCGATCAACCCGATGGACCTAGGAGTACCCTTACGCAGGGCTTCCTCGGCCCATGTCATGGCTTCTTCAAGATCGTCGGTGATCGTGTCCAACTGCCGCAGGCCGAGGCGGCGCTCGGCGCGTTTGCGATCGACTTCCACGATCAGGGCCACGCCTTCATTCATGGTCACCGCCAGGGGCTGAGCTCCGCCCATCTCCCCCAGCCCGGCGGTCACCACCAGTTTGCCCCGAAGACTTTCCCAACCCTCCTGGCGAGCCAGGGACGCCAGCGTCTCGTAGGTTCCCTGAAGGATGCCTTGGGTGCCGATGTAGATCCAGCTTCCGGCGGTCATCTGGCCGTACATGATGAGTCCGGCCTGCTCCCACTTCTCGAAGTTCTCCTGGGTGGCCCAGGCCGGAACGATGTTCGAATTCGCCAGCAGCACGCGAGGCGCGTCCGCGTGGGTGCGGAAGACGGCCACCGGCTTCCCCGATTGGATCAGCAGCGTCTCCTCCGGTTCCAGGGAACGGAGAGACTCGAGGATGGCATCGAAGCACTCCCAGTTGCGAGCCGCTTTTCCCCGACCGCCGTAGACGATCAGATTCTGCGGATCGCCGGCCACCTCGGGATCGAGGTTGTTCATGAGCATTCGGTAGGGAGCTTCGATCAACCAGTTCTTGCAGTGAAGCTGCGTGCCGCGAGGGGAACGGATCGTCCGAGGCATGGGATCGCTCCGGGGAGGATCGAACAAGGGGATTCTACCGCCGCGGGTCAGCAAAACCGCCGCCCTTCGACAAGCTCAGGACGGCGGCCTTGCTGTCGGGGCGCCGGGATTTGAACCCGGGACCTCACGGACCCGAACCGTGCGCTCTAGCCGGGCTGAGCCACGCCCCGAAAGACTCGCGGCATTATATCAGAGGGCATGTCTAGTGGTCAGTGGTGAGTGGTGAGTGGTGAGTGTTCAGTGGTCAGCAAACGGTCGCTGACCACTGGCCACTGCCTTCAAGCTGTCTTGAAGACTTTGGATGCGGCCGTCGCCTGCCGTTCGCCGACCGGCAGGACGAAGCAGAACAGGCTCCCCAGGCCTTCCTTGCTCTCGCACCAGATCTGCCCGTTATGCATCTCGATCATGGCCTTGGCGATCGACAGCCCCAGGCCCATGCCTCCATGCTTGCGGGTCAGGTGCGATTCCACCTGGTAGAAGCGTTCGAACACCCTCTCGACCTCGCCGCCCGGAATGCCGATCCCGGTATCGACGACGTACACGCGAATGAAGCCGCCTTCCGACTCGGCCTTGACCCCGATCTGGCCCCCGCGGTCGGTGAACGTGACCGCGTTGCGGACCAGGTTGGTCAGCGCCACGTCGATCTTGTCGCGGTCGCCGTGGACCAGCAGCGAATCGTTCGGGGGCACGTCGAATCCGATCTCGATCTGCTTCTCAGCGGCGGATTCGCGGAATCGGCTGACCGCATCTTCGACCAGCTTGCTCATCGAGAAGGGCGCCCGCCGGACGCGCGACTGTCCCTCATCCTTGTGGGAAATCGAGGCCATGTCCTCAATGATGTCCTTGAGGCGCATGGCGCTTCGCACGATGGTATCCATCTGCTCGTCGTATTGCTTGGGGATGAGTTCTTTAAGGAAGGTGGCGTGGC
>DASSGB010000032.1:0-9448 GCA_035693825.1 Anaerolineales bacterium | reverse complement strand
CTGCGAACCATCTATCAGGCGGGGGCCATCAGCCGCGCCGATATCGCCCGGGCCACCGATCTCACCCGCACCACGGTCTCGGCCGCGGTCGCCGAACAGATCAAGAGCGGCCTGGTGCAGGAAATCGGGCTGGCGCCCTCGATCGGCGGGAAGCCGCCGATCCTGCTCAGCGTGGTCGACGACAGCCGGTATGTCGTCGGCGTGGACCTGGCGGACTCCGAATTCCGCGGAGCGCTGGTCAATCTGCGCGGCGACATCCGCCGCCGACTGAGCCTGCCGATCCACGATCAGGACGGCCAGGCAGCCCTGGATCTTGTCTATCGATTGATCCACCAGCTGGTCGCAGCCTCCGATCGACCGATGGTGGGCATCGGCATCGGGACGCCGGGGCTGATGGATGCCCGACGGGGCGTGGTGCGGGATGCCGTCAACCTGAGCTGGCGCGACCTCCCCTTGGGGGAGCTGCTCGAGAAGAAGTTCGGGCTCCCCACCTACATCGCCAACGACTGCCAGGTGGCTTCGCTGGCCGAGCTGACCTTCGGCCAACGCAAGGACCTGGCCAACCTCATCGTCGTCAAAGTAGGGCGAGGCATCGGTGCGGGGATCGTCCTCGATCGGCGGCCGTATTACGGAGACGATTCCGGCGCGGGGGAGATCGGGCACGTGGTCGCCCAACCCGGTGGATTGCCCTGCCGTTGCGGCAATCGGGGCTGCCTCGAAACCGTCGCCAGCACGCGGGCCCTGATCCAGCGCGCCCAGGAAGTCTGGAAGTCGGACGGACATTCGGTTCTTCGACGCCTGGCAGCCTCGCCCGGGGAGATCAGCACCTCGACCCTGGTGGAGGCCCTCGAGGCCGGAGACGCGGCCGTGGGCACGATGGTGGCCGAGGCCGGCGCGCACCTGGGCCGCGCCGTCGGGCATCTCGTCGGCGGGCTCAACATCCATCACATCGTCATCGCCGGCAGCATGGCCCGCTTCGGCCAGGCCCTCCTCCAGCCGATTCAGGAACACGCCCGGGGGAATGTCCTGCGCACGCTGGCGGACAACACGCACGTCGAGGCCTCGCGGCTCGGGCAGGACATTGTCATTCTGGGTGCCGCGGCGCTTCTCTTGTCGCACGAGCTGGGCCTGACGTAGGCACAACGTTGGACACGGACACGCGCCCAGTCCTGACGCGCTTCCACCGACTCGAGCCGCCGGCGGTCGTGCCTGCACTGGACAGCGGCTTCCGACCGGCCGTCTTGACCAACCGTCGATTCGTAGCGGACGTTCAGGGCCGCGCGGAAGGGGTGCGGCTGGTCCTCGGGCTCGAACAAGCCGAAGGTTCCGTCTCCCACTACAGCGCGCGCCTGCTGCCAGAGCGCCATCCCCTCGCGGACGACAACTACGCCTATGCCGAACGCCTTCTGAAATTCCTGCTGTGGCAGCGCGGCGCGTGGAAGGTCTACGTCGCGGGACCCAGGGGCATCTTTGAACACCTGCGCGCGGTGTATTCCACCGACGGCGAACGCGCCTTCGATGCCCACTTCATGGGAACCCAGGTGTACTTGAAGCCGTTCACTGTTGTGTATTGCGAGGCGGAGGAGATCCCCGCGCCGCGCGAAAGCCACCGATCGCTTGGCCGTCATCTGGAAGGATGCCGCATCGGATTCGACCTGGGCGCCTCGGACCTGAAGATCTCGGCGGTGATCGACGGACGGCCGGTGTTCAGCCAGGAGATCGAGTGGCATCCCCGCGAGCAAACCGACCCCGCTTACCACAAGCGGCACATCTTGGATGCGCTTCGCCTGGCGGCGTCGAAAATGCCGCGCCTGGACGCCATCGGAGGCAGTTCGGCCGGCGTCTACATCCGAAATCGTCCGATGGTGGCTTCCTTGTTTCGCGGCATCGCCCCCGAGCGTTTCGACGAGATTCGCAATCTGTTCCTCGAGATTCGAGATGAAATGCGCGTGCCGTTGGAAGTCGTCAACGACGGGGAGGTCGCGGCGCTGGCCGGGTCGATGTCCCTGGACGACAGCGCCATCCTGGGACTCGCGCTGGGTTCCAGCCAGGCGGCCGGCTACGTGACGCCGGAAGGGAAGATCACCGATTGGCTGAACGAGCTGGCCTTCGCGCCGGTGGATTTCGCGCCCGACGCGCCCGTGGATGAGTGGTCGCGCGACCGAGGCTGCGGAGCGTCGTACTTCTCGCAGCAGTGTGTTTTCCGCCTGACGGATCGCGCCGGCATCAGCCTCCCCTCGGAGCTCAGCCCCGCCAAGAAACTGGAATGGGTTCAGGAAAGGCTGGAAGCCGGATCCGAAGGGGCGATGGCCATCTGGCAGACGATGGGCGTGTATCTGGGATATGGCATCGCCCACTATGCCGACTTCTACGACATGCGGCACGTGCTCCTGCTCGGACGGTGTACCTCGGGCCGCGGAGGGCGAATCCTCCTCGAAGAGGCCAGGGGCGTGCTCGCCTGTGAGTTTCCGGAGCTGGCGAAGAGGCTCAGCGTTCAATTGCCGGACGAAAGGAGTCGACGCGTGGGGCAGGCCATAGCCGCCGCCAGTTTGCCCGAGATCGGGGAGAAGGCCAGCCTGTGAAACCTTTGCAGAGTCAGCAGGCGGAGTTTTTCGTTCCCGACGGCCGTCCGATCGAGGCGGCGCTGGCGCGCACGACGCATCTGGCCGTCGGTGCGCATCAGGACGACCTGGAGATCATGGCCATCGACGGCATCCTGCAGTGTTTCCAGCGAAACGACCGCTGGTTCACCGGGATCGTCGTCACCGACGGGGCCGGGTCGCCGCGCGCCGGCGTGTACGCGAACTACAGCGATGACGACATGCGCCGCGTGCGGGTGCAGGAGCAGAAGAAGGCCGCGCAGCTCGGAGAATACGGCGCCCTCGCGCTGCTGGGTTACTCCAGCGCCGTCGTCAAAGCCGAGGGTGAATCCGGCCCCACGCAGGATCTCCGCACGCTGCTGGAAGTCGCCCGGCCCGAGACGGTCTACCTCCACAACCTGGCCGACAAACACCCGACGCATGTGGCTGTGGCCCTGAGGGCGATTGCCGCCCTGCGCGCCTTGCCGCGCGAGGCGCGGCCGCAGCGCGTTTATGGGTGCGAGGTCTGGCGAAGTCTGGACTGGATGCTCGACGGCGACAAGATCGTCTTCGACACCTCGCCCTGGGAAAACCTGCAGCTGGCCCTGCTGGGCGTGTTCGACTCGCAGATCTCGGGCGGCAAGCGCTACGACCTGGCGGCCATGGCGCGCCGTCGGGCGAACGCCACCTACTTCGAATCGCACGGTGTGGACACCGCCTCGGCGATGGCGTATGGGATGGACCTGACACCGCTCATCGAAGATCCTGCGCGCGATATTCGAGGCTACGTATTGGATTTCATCCAGCGCTTCGCCGACGACGTGGGGATGGCTCTGACGAAAGCGACGCCGACCGGCCGCGGAGCTGGCGGCCCGGATGGAGTTTGAAAGGAGGAGAGAGGAAGGAGGAGAGAAAGGAGCTGGCGCAGGGCCCATCCGGCGACGATCTACCCAGGCGCCTCCAGAAGGGTCCCCCCGCCAGCCCCGATCAACTTACCGCTCGATCGACACGTGGTCAAGGTCCAAGTCCAGGGCCGACGCCGGAACGCAGTGTCCGGTGCGGTTGCAGCGCCTCTCAGGCGCCCTCAGGAGGAAGGAACATGCGTACGCGAAAGACATTGACTGCAACGCTTCTGCTGGCCGTCGTGCTGGCGCTCGTGGCCTGCGGCCCGGCCGCCACCCCGACGGCCGCTCCGCCCGAGGTGACGGAGCCTCCTCCAGCCGAGACCGAGCCTCCACCCGCGGAGCCGGTGACCCTCCGGGTGTATGTCGTCGACTACACGGCCGACTCGACGGACGTCTGGCTCGAGGACGAGGTCGTTCCAGCCTTCCAGGCGATGTATCCGAACGTCAGCGTCGAGTTCATCTGGGGTAGCTGGAGCACCTTCGGGGAGACGGTGTCCGGGTACTTCGCCGCCGGCGAAGGGCCCGACATCATCAACCTCGGCTCCGAGTTCAACGGGCTGTACGGGGATCAGCTGGCCCCGCTGAACGACAAGCTCGGCCCGGCCGCCTGGCCCGAGATCGAGAACTTCATCCCCGGGACGCTCGAGAACGCCTCCTGGGATGGGGAGCTGCGCGGCCTGCCGATCTTCTCCGCGCCTCGCTACGTCTTTTGCCGCACGGACCTGATGCAGGCCGCCGGCTATGACGCGCAGCCGACGGACTTCGCCGGCTGGGTCGAGTTCGCCAAGGCCGCCACCATCATCGATCCGGCCACCAACTCGCTCACCCAGCAGGGATTCGTGCCGGTCGACGCCGGGACGATGGCCGACTTCCAGTGGTATATGAACACCATCTGGTCGCTCGGAGGCTCGCTCTACAAGGAAGACGGTGTCACGCCGAACTTCGACTCGCCCGAGGCCGACGCCGCCATCCAGTTCAACTACGACATGAAGCGAGCCGTGTACCCGGACGACACCGTGGGCGCGCTCGCGGCCGGCACGGGTTCGGTGATCGAGGAAGGCAATGGGGCCGTGTGCCTGTGGCACTCCGGATGGGCCGCGCCGGCGCCCGACAGCGCCGTGTGGGAAAAGGTCGACATCCAGCCCTTCACCGGCGACCCGACCAACTTCCCCAACAGCCAGTCGGTGGTGTTGTCGTTCGTCGACTGGTGGGCCGTCCCGGCCTACACGCCGAATCTCGACATGACGGCCGAGTTCCTCAAGTTCGTGTTCAATCAGGAGAACAACCACCGCTACAATGAGACCATGAACCTCATCCCGGCCCGGGCGGATGCCCACACCGGGTACGTGGTGGACAATCCGGTCCTGCAGCGCGAGGCCGAGTTGGCGGCCGAGTTCAGCTACGGTTTTGCCGGGATCCTGGAGCCGACCCAACTCCAGAGCATTCTGCAGACCGAGCTCGGACTGTACCTGACCGACCAGCAGGACAAGGCCACCACCCTGGCGAACATCCAGGAGCAGTACACCCAGGTCCTCCAGGACGCGGGCTATCTGCCGTAAGGGAATGCGAGCCAGCGTTCTCGTGCCTCAACCCGTGCCCCCTCTCCGCTGTGAAACGGCCTTCGACGGAGAAGCCTTTGGCGGAGAGGGGGCGGGAATACTCAAGGAGACGGGGGGCCATTGGCCCCCCGTCTCCTTGCCGGCTGAAGCCTGTCAACGGCTTCGGCCGAGGCCCAGACGGTGAAGGACAGTCCTTATCTTTTCACGCTACTGTCGACCGCCGGCACGCTGGTCTTCATCATCGTCACCAGCCTGGGCCTTGGCGCTCTGGCGCGCCTGGGCGCCCGACTGGCGGGGCGCAACCGCAGGATTCAGGAGGAGACGTTTGCGGGGTACATGTTCGCCGCGCCGTGGATCGTCGGCTTCCTGATCTTCGTCGTCGGTCCGATGCTGGCCTCGCTCTACTGGAGTTTCACCGACTTCCGCCTGGGCCGGCCGCTGGAGGTGGTGGGGCTGGAGAACTACGCCCGGCTCATCCTGGAGGACCGCGAATTTCGCGGTTCGCTCGTCAACACTCTTTTCCTGACGGTCTTCGGACTGCCGCTGCAAATCGGCGCGGCCCTGCTCCTGGCGGTGCTGCTCAATCAGAAGACGCGCGGCGAGAACGTCTTCCGGGCCACGTTCTACTTGCCGGTCATCCTGGGCTTCAACGCCGCCGTGCTGCTCTGCTGGCGCCTGATGCTCAATGCCGGCAATGGCATCATCGACCAGGTCATCCGGGCGCTGGCCCAGGCCTCGCCCGTCTTCAGCTACGTCAATCGCGGCCTCATCTACATCGTTGAAGTCGTCAACGGTTTCTTCCTCGGCCTGACCAACGGCAACTTCACCCTGATGAACAAGGTCCTGGCGGAGGGTCTACCGGCCGCCAACCGCGTGCCGATGTGGATCCAGACGCCGCTTTGGTCGAAGATGTCGGTCATCCTGCTCATCGTATGGGGCTGCGGAACGATGATGCTCATCTTCCTGGCCGGGTTGAACGCCATCCCCCGCGAGCTGCACGAAGCGGCCGAGGTGGACGGGGCGACGAGCTGGAAGCGGTTCTGGAAGATCACCTTCCCGCTGCTGACGCCCTACATCTTCTACAACCTGGTCGTCGGCATGATCGCCATGCTGCAGATCTTCGAGCCGGTCTACGTCCTGTATCGGGACAACCAGCCGCTAGCTCCGTCGGCCTACTCGATGGTCTATTACCTGTATCAGGCGACCTTTCGCTTCAACACCATCGGCTACGGGTCGGCCATCTCGTGGCTGATCCTGATCATCATCGCCGCCGCCACCTTCGTTCAATTCCGGCTGCAGAATCGCTGGGTGGAGTACGACGTCCGATGAGGAGGCTCTCGCGTTTCCTCGTCGGGGGGCTGCTCTACGTCGCGCTGACAGGCGCCAGCATTCTGATGTCGTTTCCACTCTTCTGGATGGTTTCGACCTCGCTCAAGTCGCTCGAGGAGGCGAACGCTCCCCGCATCATCTGGATCCCCTCGCAGGTGCTGGTGGAAGCCTATCGTTCGGTCCTGGCCGACCCCGACTTCATTCGGGCGTACGTGAACTCGGCGTTCTACGCCGCGCTGGCCCTGGCGGGGACGCTGCTGTCGATTGCGGCCGTCGCCTACGCCTTCAGCCGCCTGAATTGGCCGGGCAAGAATCTTGTCTTCGCCCTGATGTTGTCTACCCTGATGATCCCCGCCCAGGCCCTGATCGTGCCTCAGTACGTTCTGTTCAACGAGCTGCGGTGGATCGGCACGTTCAATCCGCTCATCATCCCCGGCTACTTCGCCGGGGGTGCGGCCATGGTCTTCCTGCTGAGGCAGGCGATGGCGCAGATCCCGCGCGAGTTGGATGAATCGGCCTTCATCGATGGCGCCAGCCACCTGCAGATCTGGTGGGAAATCACCTTGCCGCTCATCAAGGCCCCGCTGGCCACGGTGGCGACGTTTCTGTTCGTCGCCTATTGGAACAACCTTCTCGGGCCGCTGCTGTACGCGCAGTCCACCAAGCTGTACACCCTGCCGGTGTATGTGGCCACGCTCTACAACATCAACAATACGGTCCAGCCCTGGCCGTCGATTATGGCGGCGGCCGTCCTGACCACCGTCCCGCTGTTCGCCGTCTTCTTCTTCGCCCAGCGCTTCATTTTGGAGAGCGTCGTCGTCAGCGGGTTGAAAGGATAACGAGCACACCGACCGTGGCCGCTCGAATCTCATGCGCAGCCCCAACAGCAAACCCTGCTTCCTTCTTGGCGGTCTTCTCCTTGCTTCGTGCGTGGCAGCGACCACCATGAGTCCTTCGACGCCTGCTGCCTCCGCACCTTCTCCCGAACCGACGTCTACCTCCGGCCCGTCGTTCGATCCACCGACGATGGGCGGCCTGATTCCGTTGCCGGTTTCGGTGAAGCCCGCGGGCGGGGCTTTCCTCCTCGAGGCCGATGCGACGATCTACGTCGATGCCGGAAACGCCGAGCTGGCCCAGATCGGCGAGTACCTGGCGGCGGGGTTTCGGCCGGCCACGGGCTTCGAGCTCCGCGTCGTTCCTGCCACGGGTGCGCCTCCCCCGCGAAGTCTGATTCTCACCACCAGCGACGGCGATGCGGAGCTGGGCGAAGAGGGCTATCAGCTCACGATCACTTCAGATTTTGTCACGCTGTCCGCCCCGCATCCGGCCGGAGTCTTCCGGGGAGTCCAGACCCTGCGCCAGTTGCTGCCGCCGTCCATCGAAGCCGCCTCGGCCCAGGCCGGTCCCTGGCCGATCGCCACCGGCGTCATTCGCGACCGGCCACGCTTCGCCTGGCGAGGCGCCATGCTGGATGTGGCTCGACATTTCTTCGGGCTGGAGGAGGTCAAGCGCTTCATTGACCTTCTGGCGTACTACAAGCTCAACCGCCTTCACCTGCATCTCAGCGACGATCAGGGCTGGCGCATCGCGATCAACAGCTGGCCGAACCTGGCGACGCATGGCGGGAGCACCGCCGTCGGGGGGGATCCGGGCGGCTACTTCTCTCAGGACGACTATGCCGAAATCGTCGCCTACGCTCAGAGTCGCTACATCACGGTCGTCCCGGAGATCGATATGCCCGGGCATACCCATGCCGCCCTGGCATCCTATCCTGAGCTGAATTGCGATGGTGAGGCCCGCCCGCTGTACACCGGCATCGAGGTCGGCTTCAGCAGCCTGTGCGTGGGCAAAGACATCACCTATCGATTCATCGAGGACGTCCTGAGCGAGCTGGCGGCGCGCACGCCGGGGGCCTATCTGCATATCGGCGGTGACGAAACGCAAGCCACCACCCCGGAGGACTACCGCAGGTTCATCGAAAGAGTCCAGGCCATCGTATCGGCGCAGGGCAAGCGCATGGTGGGCTGGGAGGAGATCGCGCAGGCGGATCTGGATTCAACCTCGATCGCCCAACACTGGTCCAGCGACATGGCCGTTCGCGCGGTCGAACAGGGCTTACAGGTGATTCTTTCGCCCGCCACCAGGGCCTATCTGGATATGCAGTACGATCCGTCTTCGCCTCTGGGGCTGCACTGGGCGAGGTATGTGGAAGTGCGGGACGCGTACGAATGGGAGCCGGCCTCGCTGTTGGAAGGGATCCGTGAGGACGACATTCTCGGAGTCGAGGCCCCATTGTGGTCGGAGACTCTGCGCACGATACAGGATGTGGAGTTCATGGCCTTCCCGCGGTTGGCCGGCATCGCCGAGATCGGCTGGTCGACGAGAACGGGGAGAGGCTGGGGAGAGTACCGCGCCCGACTGGCAACCCACGGGCCGCGCCTCGCCGCCATGGAAGTGAATTTCTACCGTTCTCCGCAGGTCGACTGGAGGTAGGTGTGCCTGGCCGCAAGGCCCGGGGCTCGATCCGCCCGACGCTGGTCCTGGCGATGAGTGCGTTCCTGGCGCAGGGTTGTCTTGGTGCGAGCCCTGCGACGGCAGAAACGTCGAGCCCAACGGCATCCGCGGCCACTGCGACGACGGCCTCCTCGCCGACTCCCCGGCCGTACCTTTCGCCGCGTACGACGCCGGAAGTCGAGCCCCCACCAAGGATCATCGGCTACTTCAGCTCGTGGGGGATCTACGCCCGCAACTATCATGTGAAGACCATTGTCACCAGCGGATCGGCCGAGAAACTGACCGTCATCAACTACGCCTTTGCCGGGCCCTTCGACAACCGCTGCATCCTGGCCGATCCGCAGGCCGACACCCGGCGTATCTACGGAACGGCCGACGGCGTCGACGGACAGGGCAACGGGCGAGATGCGCTGCGCGGGCACTATGGACAGCTGCTGCGCCTGAAGGCCATGTACCCGGATCTCAAAGTGCTGATCTCCATCGGCGGATGGACGCTGTCCGCCGATTTCTCCGACGCCGCCCTGCCGGAGAACCGCGCGGCTTTCGTGGCCGGATGCCTCGA
>DASSGB010000031.1:0-9324 GCA_035693825.1 Anaerolineales bacterium | reverse complement strand
GACGTCGAGCGCTTCGATGGAGGCGTCGCGGGGAAGGCACCGGCCGGGCCGCGGCTCGAGTATCGCGATTTCGTCCTCGAGGTCGGCACCATCTACCCGGTCAAGAACCAGCTTGGCTTGATCGAGGCCCTCTTCGACTTGCCCGTCCCGATCGTGTTTGTGGGGCAGGTGATGGAGGCCTACGCCGACTACGCCGCGGCCTGTCGAAACGCGGCCTCGCGCCGGGGGAAGGTGATTTTTGTCGAGCAACTGCCTCATGAGGAGCTCCCGGCGGTCTATCGGACGGCGGCCGTGCATGCCCTGCCCAGTTGGCGGGAAACGCCGGGTCTGGTCAGCCTGGAAGCTGCGGTTGCAGGATGCAAGATCGTTTCGACCTCCATCGGATCGGCCAGAGACTACTTCGGCGAGGAGGCCTGGTATTGCCACCCGGGCGATCCCGCCTCGATCCGGAACGCCGTGGAGGCCGCGCTGGCCGCGCCTCGAACTCCGGCATTGGAGCGAAGAGTGAAAGAGGAATTCACCTGGGAACGGGCGGCCGAGGCCATGCTGGCTTCGTATCGCAAGGTCGTGTCCGCGCAGCGGCAGGCTGCTCCGTCCGTCGAGCCGGTTAGGACGCACGCTGAGGCCGGAAAGGCATGATGAGCTCACAGGACTTCGTTCTCTACGCCCTTCAAATCACAGTCATGCTGGCCTTCGCGCTGCTCTTTGGGCAGCTTATGCGCCGGATGAGTCAGCCGCCGGTGCTGGGTGAGATGATCGGCGGCATTGTCTTGGGTCCGACGGTTCTTGGCCTCCTGCTTCCCGGCGCGTATCACTGGCTCTTCGCCTCGTCGGCCAATGTGGCGATCGTGCGCGACGCCTCGATCAAGCTGGGCATGCTCTTCTTTCTTTTCATCGCCGGGCTGGAGACCAACCTCTCGGACCTCAAGACGATGGGACGAAGGGCGATCCTGATCGGCCTCGTGGGCACGCTCGTCCCGATCGGTGCCGGAATCGCCCTGGTGTATGCCGTGCCGCGCGAGTTCTGGGGGCCGACGGTCCAGACGCATTTCTTCGCCTTCGCCCTCTTCATCGGAATGAACCTGGCCAACTCGGCCAACCCGGTGCTGGCCCGCATCCTGATGGACCTCGGGCTGATGAACGGCGGCATCGGCACGATGTGTATGACGGCAACCATCGTGGATGACCTGGTCAACTGGACTCTGTTCGCCATCATCCTGGGCGAAATCGCCCCCTCGAGTCAGATCGCCACTACCGGCCTGCCCATGAGCATCGCTTTGGTGGGCCTGGTGTTCGTCCTGATCCTGGGAATCGGCCGGTGGGTGGGCCCGCGGACGCTGCATTGGCTGAAGGGCCACTTGAGTTGGCCGACTGGTTTCATCGCCGTGACGGCCCTGTTGGTCCTCGTGGCTGCCAGCCTCACCGAGAGGCTCGGGATTCACGCCTTCCTGGGCGCCTTCCTGGTGGGCGCGGCCCTGAGCGGGCAGGGCGATGAGCATCGGGAGGCGCACGACGTGATCACGCGTTTCGCCCTCAGCTTCTTCGCTCCCATCTACTTCATCTCCATCGGGATGACCACCAATTACGTCACCAATTTCGACGGCGGGCTGGTCGCTGTCATTCTGGCGGTGGCGCTGTTCAGCAAGCTCGGTGGCGTCTTGTTGGGGGCGCGGCTGGCAGGAATGCCGATCGACCGCGACGCCTGGGCGATTGCGTTCGGGCTGAACGCCCGCGGAGCGACTGGGATCATCCTGGCCGGCGTCGGGCGGGCCGCCGGCGTCATCGACGATCGCATCTTCGTCGCCATCGTCGTCATGGCCCTGGCCACCTCGCTCTTGGCCGGACCGGCGATGAAGTGGCTCTTGTCGCACCGCATCGCGGAGGCGCGGCTCTTGGGAAGACGAGTGGAAGTCGCGGCGGACTAGTCTCCCCGCTCGGCGCCTGGCCGTGGGTGGACGACCCGAGAATGGTATGGACCAACCTACTCGAACAGCTCGCGAATGGCTGGATCGTCGCTACCGCCGGCGCGCCGACGGCTCGTACCTGGCGCATCAACCGGTCGGCGGATGGGCGACCAGCGACGCCGAGCCGAACATTGTGCCGCGGCTGGCGCGCACGTATCGCCTGCTTTCCGTACTGGAAGGCCTCGAGTTCGGTGAGTGCCTGGACGTCGGCGGAGGGGAGGGGTACCTGTCGGCGCTCGTGCGCGATCTCTTCGGCGCCGAGGCCTGGAGCAGCGACCTTTCCACCGAAGCCTGCCTGCGGGCGCGCGAGCTTTTCGGGGTCCGGGCCTACGCCGCCGACGCGGCGCGGCTCCCGTTCGCCGACGACAGTTTCGATCTGGTGGTCTGCAGCGAAGTCATCGAGCATTTGCCCTCTCCGGTCGTCGCTATCGCCGAGCTGGTGCGCGTGGCCAGGAAGCACGTGATCATCACCACGGAGGAGGCCTGCCCGCTGGGGGAATCGGAACGGGGCTTGAGGCTCCACCTGCTGGGCGTTGACTATCCCCATGCGGAGCGCAACTGGTTCACACCGGAGGACTTCCGCGTCCTTCTAGGAGGCCAGATACGGCTCTGCAGCCAGTGGCGGAATCCAGGCGGGCAGACCGTGCCCTACTTCAGCGGCCGCGCATTGACGCAGCAAGAAGTGGAGGCGGCCCTCGATCTTCTGACATCGACCGCCGACATCGACGGCAATCACCGCGGCCTGATCGTGCGCCTGGACAAAGGGCCGGGAGCGCCGGGTGGGACCTTCGGCTTCCCCACATGGTCCGAGGGGCGTCGCCGGCAAGTGATCGACCGACTCCTGGGCGGAACGAAGGCCAAGCCTGCTGCCGGCGCGTTGACGAGTGAGATCATCTCGAGCCTGCAATGCCCGCGTTGTGGTGGAGAACTGGCCGCCGTCGAGTCCGGTTTTGTCTGCCAGATCTGCCGGGAAGCCTATCCCGTTCGCAACGGCGTTCCTGTGTTCATTCTGGACGACGCCTCCGTGGACATCGGCGCCCGTGAATCCGCCGCCATTGCCCGGCTGGCGAACGGAGATCTCCGCCGCGGAGTGAAGATTCAGCAACTGACGAAAAGACTCCACGCCCGGCGGCCGGTTCCCAGCAGCGCGCTCTCGCGCCTGGCGGCGCGTTGGCTGCTGCGCATCCTGCTGTTTGTTCGGCGGCCGGAATCGGCCGCGGTGAAAGCCAGACGAGTGCTGAGCCGCCTGCGGCGAACACCTCCGATCGATTTCGATGCTTTCGACCGCGCCCTCGCCGGCGCGGACGGCCGAACCTCGGCCTCCTCTCCCATCGCCTAGGAAACGCCCCGTGGACTTTGCCTGGACGGAAGAACAGCTCGCCTACAAGAAGGGCGTGATCGAGCTCGCCCGCAACGGCCTCAACGAAGGCATCCTGGCGCGCGACCGGGCAGGCGAACTGTCGCGCGAAGCGTGGCGAACGTGCGCCGAATTCGGGATTCAGGGCCTGCCCATGCCCGAGGCCTTCGGAGGCTCCGGCGCTGACATCCTGACCACCATGCTCACCATGGAGGGCCTCGGCTACGGGTGCCGTGACAACGGCTTGATCTTCGCTATGAACGCCCAGATGTGGAGCGTGCAGATGCCCATCCTCCACTTCGGGTCGGAGGCCCAGAAAGCGAAGTACCTGCCCGGCATGATCCGCGGCGACCTCATCGGCGCCCACGGCATGAGTGAACCCGACTCGGGTTCGGACGCCTACAGCCTGCGCACACGCGCCGAGCGGCGCGACGGCGGCTACCTGCTCAACGGGAGCAAGACCTTTGTGACCAACGCGCCGGTGGCGGATCTGGCGTTGGTGTTCGCCACCGTCGACCGGAGCAAGGGTATGTGGGGCGTCACGGCTTTCCTCGTCGATCGCGGCACCCCTGGCTTCCGCGTGGGCCGCGATCTGGACAAGCTCGGGTTGCGCACGGCGCCGATGGCCGAGCTGATCTTCGAAGACTGCTTCTTGCCGGAGGAGAACCGCCTCGGGCCGGTGGGTGCGGGAGCGCAAATCTTCAGCAACTCGATGGAATGGGAACGCAGCTGCATTCTGGCCAGCCACATCGGCGCCATGGAGCGGCAGCTTGAAGAAGCCATCGTCTACGTCCGCGAGCGCCAACAGTTCGGCCAGCCGATCGGGAAATTCCAGTCGGTGGCCAACCGAATTGTGGATATGCAGCTTCGGCTGGAGACGGCCCGCCTGTTGCTGTACAAGGTGGCCTGGCTGAAGAAGAGCGGCCGGCCGGCGGCCATGGAGGCGGCTCTCGCCAAGCTCTACCTGAGCGAATCTTTTGTCCAATCCAGCCTGGACGCCGTGAGAGTGCGCGGGGGATACGGCTACATGACCGAATTCGAGGTCGAGCGCGACCTGCGCGACGCGATCGGCGGCACGCTGTATTCCGGGACCTCGGATATCCAGCGCAACATCGTGGCCCGGCTGCTGGGGCTGTAGGCACGGGAGGGGATCGTCCGATGAAGGCACGTTACCTGTTGACCCACGCGGTGGACCATTCGGCCGAAGCCTATCCCGATCGGGAGGCCCTTCGCATCGGCGACAGCGG
Source organism: Anaerolineales bacterium (assembly GCA_035693825.1). Taxonomy (GTDB): domain Bacteria; phylum Chloroflexota; class Anaerolineae; order Anaerolineales; family E44-bin32; genus MGOM01. Next base: position 4,756 of record DASSGB010000031.1, on the reverse strand, counting down.
GTTGTCGTACGCCGATCTGGCGACCCGCTCCAATCAGTTGGCGCATGTTCTTGTGAAGGAAGGGGTGCGGCCGGGAGATCGTGTCGGCCTGTACCTGAACAAGAGCCTGGAGTCGGTCATCTCCCTCTACGGGATTATGAAGGCCGGGGGCGCCTACGTCCCGCTCGATCCCTTCGCGCCGCCGACGCGCCTGAGCTACGTGCTGCGCGACTGCGACGTCCGGGTGTTGATCACGCGGCCGGGAAAGGCCGCGACCCTGGCCGAGGTCTTGGGGCAAGCCCCCTCGGTCGAGTGCCTGATCGGGCTGCCCGAGCGCGACGGGTGGAAGACACGCACGATTTCGTGGGAGGATGTCCTCCAGGCACCGCCCAGTGCGCCTGCGCTTGGCCGCCTGACGGAACAGGACCTGGCCTACATCCTCTACACGTCGGGTTCGACGGGTGTCCCCAAGGGCATCATGCACACCCATCGCAGCGGGCTGAGTTTCGCCGAATGGGCGGCCGAAACATACGACCTGCGACCCGAGGATCGTCTCAGCAATCACGCCCCGCTGCATTTCGATCTGTCGACCTTCGATGTCTTCGCCTCGCACCTGGCCGGAGCGGCGACGGTCATCATTCCCGAGGGCGTGACCAAGTTTCCCGCCAGCCTGGCCAAGCTCATGGAGGCCGAAAAGCTGAGCGTCTGGTACTCCGTTCCTTTCGCGCTCATCCAGCTTCTGCAGCACGGCAACCTGGCGGGGCGCGATCTGAGCGGACTGCGCTGGGTTCTCTTCGCCGGAGAGCCGTTTCCGACGAAGCACCTGCGCCAGCTCATGGCGCAACTCCCGGCGGCGCGCTTCAGCAATCTGTACGGACCCACGGAAACGAACGTGTGCACCTACTTCCACGTCCCGGCCCTCGAATCGGATGAGCCTGTGCCCATCGGCCGGCCGTGCGCCAACGTCGAAGACCTGGTGGTCGATGGCGAGGACAGGCCGGTCGCCGAAGGCGAGGCGGGTGAGCTTCTGATTCGAGGCGGGGTGGTCATGAAAGGCTATTGGGGGCAGCCCGAGAAAACGGACCGGGCCTTCTTCCGGCGCAAAGCCTTCGACCCATTCGAAGATTGGTTCTACCGGACCGGTGATCTGGTGCAGCGCCAGGCCGACGGCGACTATCGCTACCTCGGACGAAAAGATCGACAGATCAAGACGCGCGGCTACCGCGTCGAGCTGGACGAGATCGAGGTCGTGCTCCTGGCCCATGCCGGGGTGGAAGAGGCGGCGGTCTACCCAATCCCGGATGGGCAGGGAAGCCACCTCATCGAAGCCGCTGCGGTGCCCAAGCAGGGTGTTTCGGCGACGCAGCCGGAGTTGATGGAACACTTGGCCTCACGGCTTCCGCCCTACGCTCTGCCGGTCCGCATTCGGATCCTGCAGGATTTCCCTCGCACGTCCACCGGAAAGATCGATCGCCGACGGCTCCAGGAGAGCGAGGTCGCTGCCCATGGGTCTCTGGCCTGAGGCCGCACTGCTGCGGGGCAACCCGCGCCGCCGGCCCCTCCGCCGTGTCCGAGAGTGGCCTGCGGTCCGCACCATCCACCAACTCGTCAGCCGCATACCACCCTGGCTGGCTGACCTTCGGCTGTTCCGGCTGGCCTCAGCCGGAGAGTCCTGGCTCAGCCTGCTCAGTCAGGATCCGGGCCATCTCCAACGCAGGGTCAGCTACTCGCGACTGGGAGCCATCCACCGATCGGCCGGCGCCGGACGAACCTATCCGCTGTTCGTCATGAACCGCGACGTCGACCTGGAGAGGCTGGCGGCCTTCACGCGGCGGTGTGGCGATCTTGGGATCGAGTTCTCGCGGGTCGCCGGCATGGACGCCATGGATCCAACCTTCGATTTTGCATCCCACCGGGAGTACATCCCGGAACAATTCTGGGGCTCGACCTCGTTCAACCGAGGCGTCGTCGGCAACTTCCTGACGCACATCCGCATCTGGCAACAAATGAGCGACGAGGACATCGAATTCGCCATTGTCTGTGAAGATGACGCCTATCCCCTGACCCTGCTGCCCCGAACCGAGGCGGATTTCGGCTTTCCGGCCGGGTACGACCTCGTGTTCATCAATCGTCGCGCGGCTTCATGGGTTGATCCGAGGACGGCCCTGGACGGAGAGGCCGTGTTGACCTACGTGCCTTTCGAACGCGCTGTGTCGTCCTTGCTGGAGTATCACCCCCGACTGGAAGCTCCCGGGGCGGAAGGCTACGCCGTGAGCAGGAAGGGAGCCCGTTCGCTGCTGAGAATGGCGCGATCGGCCCGGATAAGCTGTGGGGACGACTGGGCGATGACCCTGCACTCGCTGTCCCCGGAGTACCGCATGCAGCTGATGAATCGGCTCCCCATGGATCAGCAGCGCGAGATCCAGAGCCTGGAGATCAGCGAGGTTCTCCTGGAGACGTATGTTCTGCTCCCCGGCCTGATCGACCACCGCGACGGGGGGAGGTCGACCATGAGCCGCGATCCGACGGTATCTCGCATAGAAAGGTCGGCCATGGGGTTCTAGGCCCATCTCGACAGACCCCAATCGCGCAAGCCGCCCTGCACGTCCACCGACAGGATCGCCCGCCGCGATCGCGGCCCAACCATCCCACTTCAAGAGGCAAAGGACTCGACCGCATGGACACCCAGAAGTTGCTCCTCGAATACATCACCAAGGAACTGGCCATCGGCCGGGCCAAGGAAGTCCGCCCGGAAGATGACCTGCTGGCCGCCGGCATTCTCGACTCCCTGGGACTGATGCAACTGGTCATGTTCCTGGAGGAGAAGCTCGGCGTGAAGGTGCCGGACGAGGATGTCGTCATCGAGAACTTCCAGAGTGTGGACGCCCTCCAGGCCTATCTCGAACGCCGCAACGGCCACGCGGCCTAGCCGCCCCCCTGTTCCCCATCCATCGCCAAGGAGATCCACTGAATGAACGACGTCATCATCATCGGCGGCGGCCCGGCTGGCTCGGCCGTGGGCAGCTTCCTCTCGAAGGCCGGCATCAGCAATGTCCTGCTGGAATCCAACAACCATCCTCGACCGCATGTCGGCGAGTCGATGGTCATGTCTTCGGTGCGGGTCTTCGATGAGATCGGCTTCCTGGGGACGCTGGAATCGGAAGGCTTCGTCCACAAATATGGCGCATCGTGGCACGAGATCGGCGGCCGGGAAGCGGCCATCACCTTCTCCGAGTTCCCTCAGGCGGGGATCCGCCAGCCCTACACCTACCACGTCGACCGGAGCAAGCTCGACCTGCTCATGCTCAAACATGCCCAGAACCTCGGCACGCAGGTGATCCAGGGCGTCACCGTCAAGGAAGTCCTCTTCGATGGCGAGCGGGCCACGGGCGTCCGCGTCAAGTTCGCCGATCAGGAATTGGAGTTGAAGTGCCGCATGCTGGTGGACGCCAGCGGGCGAGGAACCCTTCTGGGCCGGCAACTCGGCCTCAAGAAGAATGATCCCATCTTCGATCAGTTCGCGGTCCACGCCTGGTTCGACAACGTCCAGCGCGGAACCCCGGACACGGCCGACTATATCCACGTGTACTTCCTCCCGGTCGAGCGTGGCTGGGCTTGGCAGATTCCGATCACCGAGAGCATTACCTCGATGGGGATCGTCGCCGAGAAGGAAGTCTTCCGACAGTTCCGCGGCCGGCCGGAAGATTACTTCACTCACTATGTGCAATCCAACGCCGGCCTGGCGCAGGCCATGGCCGAAGCCGTCCGACTGAATGACTACAAGACCGAAGGGGACTACAGCTACACCATGTCCCGGTTCATCGGCGACGGCTGGGTGCTCATCGGCGACGCCGCACGCTTCGTCGACCCCATCTTCTCCTCGGGGGTCAGCATCGCCCTGTACAGCGCCAAGTACGCCTCCGAAGCCATCCGGCGGGCGTTCGAAACGGGCGACTTCAGCCAGGCGGCCTTCCGTCCCTACGAAGAAAAGGTGCGCGGCGGCGTCGACATCTGGTACGAGTTCATCCGCCTGTACTACAAGTTGCTGCCGCTGTTCACTCACTTCATTCGCTCCAAGACCCATCGCATCGAAGTCTTACGCCTGCTCCAGGGCGAGGTATACGACCGGTCGGAAGTTCCCGTGCTGGGCGCTATGCGCAAGTACATCGAGGCTGTGGAACGGACCAACGGCCACTTGCTCAAGCAGCAGCTGGCCAGCATCCCGATCGATGACCTACCGGTTCCGGATTAGGCACCGGCACGCTGCGCACTCTCCCATCATCTTTCCCGCGGGGATTTCATGGAACCGACTCGTTCGTCCTGCCTCGTTGTCCGCGCCCGGGCGGTCTGGACCGTTCTGGCGCTATTGAGCCTGCTCGCCGCCGTGCCCGGCCTTACGGCGTATGCGGATGACGCAGGCTATGCCCTGGCCTTCGACGGAATCAACGATCTGGTGCTCTTGCCGGACACGGTGAGCGTCATGGGGGCGGGCTGGGAGACCGGCAAGACCGTCAGCCTGTGGGTCAAACCCACCGGGTCGGCCCTGACCTGTGCCTACAACAACGTCGCCGAGTGCGACGCGATCTTCGGCGACCGTTCGCGCTGGTGGGGAATCGTCCGCGGGGTGCTGAACGGGCAGGATCGACTGTGGGTGTGGAACTACGACGCCAGCTCCGGATCGCCCTTCGACATCCTGCCGGTGGATTACGTCCCGGGCAAATGGGTCCATGTCACCTTGGTTCACGGTGCGGGATCGCTGCGCGCCTACCGCAACGGG
>DASSGB010000030.1:0-20078 GCA_035693825.1 Anaerolineales bacterium | reverse complement strand
CCGCCGGAGAAGCGTCTGCCGAACATGACGGTGCTGTCGGTCGCCTCGCTCTTGGGAGAAGTCATCCTGCGCGCCCACGAGGGGAGATCCGTCGGCGAGCTGTTCAACGAGTAGACGCGCCGGACGAGAAATGAGCGCACCAACCGTTTCGCGCGCCGGCTTGCTTCCGACGATGGCGATCCGCCTGGTCGGCGGGATCGTCGTCATGGCGGCGCTCGTGTTCCTTCCCGCCGGAACGCTGGCCTATTGGGAAGCCTGGGTGCTGTTGGTGATCCTCTTCGGCGCGGTCCTCGTGATCGGCGTCTGGCTCTACGTCCGAGACCCGGAAGCGCTCGAACGACGCATGCGGACCAGGGAGAGGGAGAAACCCCAGAAGGGCATCATTGCCGCCTTCATCGTCCTGATGGTGTTTCTGTTTGTGATCCCCGGGCTCGATCACCGCTACGGCTGGTCGAACGTTCCGGCGGCCGTTGCCTTGCTGGCGGAGGCGTTCATCGTTCTGGGATTCCTGCTGTTCTTCTTGACGGTCCGGGAAAACCGTTACGCCTCGCGCGTGATTGAAGTCGAAGAGAACCAAGAAGTGATCACCACCGGGCCGTATGCCGTCGTTCGACACCCCATGTATCTGTCCATGACGCTCGTCATTGCCCTTTGGCCGCTTGCCTTGGGATCGTGGTGGGGATTCCTGCCGTCTGTGCTCGTGCCCGTCCTCCTCGCCGCAAGGATCGTCAACGAGGAGCGGATTCTGGCGCAGGATCTGCCGGGCTACGCGGAGTACCTCCAGAAAGTCCGATACAGGCTGCTGCCGTTTGTGTGGTGAGCGCGGAAACCCAAACCCGGTTTCGCCTTGCGAAACCGGGTTTGGCATTTCTATGCGCCCCGGAACTCCGCCACGAACGGCTCCCAGGCCTCCTTGGAGAGGCTGAGCTTGAGACGGATGTAGTAATCCCGGGCGATGTCGCCCTGCTGCTCGGGATTGAAGTCGTTCAGGCTGCGATGCGCCGCCGCCGCAGACTGCAGCCCCGCCAGGCCCCCGTAGTCGTACGCTTTGAGGCCCTTGCCGAATTGCGAGCGCAGCGCCTTCGTGACGTACGAGCCTCCGATGTGATGGTACTGCCACACGTGGGTGAGCTCGTGCATCAGCCAGGCCATGTCGCCGAAGATCCTCGCCTCGAAATCCACGTCCGCCGTGCGAAGACGGTGGGGGAAATAGCAGCTGTAGCCGAGGGTGATGGCGTTTCCGCCGGCCGGAGGCGGCGTGCCGAACAGCGCGCTGCCGAGGGACGCCAGCCAGTTGGGCCAGCGCGCCGATTCGTGGATCCAGACCCGGTGATACGGCAGCTCGGAAGCGAACACAACCTGGGCTTCACGGACTTCGCTCGGCGAGAGTCGTCGTCGCGGCATTCAAGGCCCTCATGCCGAGGGAGTCGGGTCGCCTTCGGTGAGATCCATGTCTTCCGGCGGGTTGGCCGGCAGCTTCCAGCGGATCTCCGGATGGTTGGTCGTCACATGAAACCGGTTGGCGCTCTGGATACCGGCCTGGAACTGTCGGTCGAACTCCGGCCAGTCCCTGGCCTGGATCGCCGCTTCGAGTCCGTCGAGCGTTCCCTGCTGGAAGGCGTCCAGGTGCTTGGCCATCTTCGGGCGTGTCGTCGAGCCCATTCTGAACAGATGCCGCATCTGACGCAGCTGATGTCCCGCGAGAGGCCAGTTGCCTCCCTTGGCGGCGTAGTAAAGGATCCAGTACCGCCGGCTGACCTCCGGCATCAACCGTCCGAGGCCCGGCTGCAGCTCGACGAGTTGGTCCACGGTCAACTCTACGTGACGGCTCCGTCCCTTCAGGTCCTCGCCCATAGGTGTTCCTCTATGACGCGCCGGAGCTGGCGGGCGTCAAAAAGCTTCCAGAGTCCCTCTGCGCTTCGCCTGGAACTCAAACCATCGGAAGAGAGTGTACCCAAGCAGGATGTAGAGCACCCCGAGGCCGATTTCCCCCAGCAGCAGCGGCGCGACTTCCGGGACGCTCGCTCCGGCGATCAGCTGCCGCGCCGCCGCGATTCCGCGCGTGAGCGGCAGCCCCCAGGCCACGCCCTGCATCCAAGCTGGCATGGCCGCCAGAGGGATATTGGCTCCGGAGAAGACCAGGAGCAGGAAGTAGGCCGTGTTGTTGATGAACATCGTTTCGATGCTCACCAGGCTGACACAGCCCAGCAGCAGCCCGAGGCCCGAAGTGCTGAAGGTGGTGATCAGGATGGCCAGGGCCAGGCCGCCCAGATCGGTGTGGCTCAGGTCGAGGCCGAAGAGCAGCACACCCCACATGAGTCCGACCATCACGCCCAACATGCCGTCGAGCACGTGAAAGAAGGCCCGGCCGGAGAAGAGCGCCAGGCGGTTGGCCGGTGTGCCGAAGATGTAGGGCAGGGCGCCGGACCATCGGTCGCCGCCGACGCTCATCGTCACTCCGTAGATGCCGTTGACGGAGGCGATGTGAATTGCGTTGCCGACGGCATAGAAGGCAGCGTTCTGCGCGCCGCTGGCGAAGATTCCCATCAAGGTGAAGAACAGGATCTGCGCCAGGGGCATGATGATCTTGGAGGCCAGGTAGGTATGCGGCTGCAGCCAGCGAAACAAAGCGATGTACGACAGCAGAGCGCCCTCGATGAACAACCTGACGTTCCGCCACAGGATGCGCATCGGGCTACTCCAGCCTTAAGCTGGCTTCGGAGCGCGCTTTGTAGAGCATCCGCTCGGTCAACCACCCGGAGATCAGCAGGTAGATCAGTCCCAGGAGGAGCATCATGCCCCAGGCGAACAGGGTCTCCTGGAGCGAGGCTCCGCCTGTGCTCGTGCCATGGAGGGCGCGGGCCGCCCAGTAGGGCGCCAGAAGGTAGCTCAGTGGGGTCGTCCAACCCGGCAGCAGGGCGATCGGGAACAGGAACCCGCACAGCATGTACACCGGAAACTCGAGGGCGTTCTGGAAATGCTGAACCGCCGGGCTGAGCAGAAACATAGGCGCGATGACCAGGCCAAAGCACACGAAGGCGGCCGTGGTCAGGATCAGCGAGACGGCGAAGAGCAGCGGCTGTTCGACGACGAGGCTCTGACGAAAGAGTATCGCCGCGACCGAGTAGCTGCCGACCATCGAAAGCAGCGACTGGAACACGACGGCGGCGTTCTTTCCAAACACGATGACCGATACCGGCGTCGGTTGGCCGACCATCAGTTCGAGCGTTCCCGTCCAACGCTCCCAGTTGATGCTGTTGCCGCCCATGAAGAGCAGGGTCGACCACAGGCCGGTCATACCACTGCCCACAACGACGTACAGAGCATTGGCCGCGCCGCGTTCGACGAGCATCCACATGGCCATGACGGCGATGACCAGCGGCTGGACGACGATGGTAAACAGAACGAAGGCGTCGGGGGCGTTCATCCGCAAGGTTATGACGAAGGCCGCGTACGCCACGCGCAGGTTCTGCTTGAGGGTCTGGAGGGTCATTCGCCGCCTCCCACCAGGCGCACATAGGCGTCTTCGAGCGTGGGCTCGCGCACCACGACCCGGTCCACCCGCAGCCCGGCCAGGACGTTCATCAGATCGGGCACGGCTTCCGAACCGCGCCGCGTCTGGACCCGCACGGCCTGCCTCTGGTCGACGTTCTCCACCGAGACCGTATCCACGAACGGCAGTCCTCGCAGGCGCTCGACGACCTGAGGGTCCATACCGAACACTTCCATCTCCACGACGGCCAGGTCGCTGACGTTGGACTTCAACGCCGCCGGTGTGTCGAGGGCGACGATGCGCCCCTTGTTGATCACCGCCACCCGCTGGCAGAGCAGGTCGGCCTCGAACATGTAGTGCGTGGTCAGCAGGATGGTCTTGGCCTCGGCCTGCAGGTTGAGGATCATTTGGCGCAGCTCTCTCGCCCCGACCGGATCCAGCCCGATGGTCGGCTCATCCAGAAACAAGACCTCGGGATCGTGCAGGAGGGTTCGGGCGATATGCAGGCGCTGCATCATGCCGCGCGAATAGCCCTCGACCTTCTCCTTGCCGCGGTCGGCCAGGCCTACCAGTTCCAGCAAGTAGGGGATGCGCTTCCGAGCCACCTGGGGCTCGACATGGTACAGGCTCGAGAAGTAGCGCAGGTTGTCGTAGCCCGAGAGGCGCCAGTAGAGTCCGCGCTCGCCGCCGAAAATGAAGCCGATTCGGGCGCGGATGGCGTCGGCCTCCTTCACGATGTCGCGTCCCAGAACCCGGGCGGTGCCCGACGTCGGGATGAGCAGCGTGGTGAGCATCTTGACCGTCGTTGTCTTGCCGGCGCCGTTAGGCCCCAGCAGCCCGAAGAGCTCGCCGGGGGCGACGTCGAACGAGATGCCCTCCACGGCGACGATCTCCTTGACGCGCCGGCGCAGCACGCCGATCGTTGTGCGATAGACGCGCCGCAAGTCCCGGACTTCGACCGTGGAATGAACTTCCATCCCGTCCCTCGAGGCATGCGGGGTCGTGGATTATATCAGCAGCTATCTGCCGCCAGCCTCCAGCCGCCAGCATCCACTGTCCGGTGTCCAGCGGCCAGTGGCCAGTTTCCAACCTGTCACGAAGCAATGGCGAATCACAAATCACGAACCACGAAACCCTGACCACTCACTACTCCCCACTGACCACTGTTGTATAATGCCGCCCGCTCGGCCCAGACTGGCCGGATTCGCCGTCTTCCCGGAGCCCAAGCCCCATGCCACGCAGCCACCGCCGGACGATCCTTGCAGCGACCTTGGCGGCGCTTGTTGTCGGGGCGTGCGGATCGGCCGGCTCTCCCGCGCGCGCCGTTGAAGCCTACCTCGAAGCCCTGATCCGGAAAGACGAAATCGGTGCGGCGAACCTGGCCTGCGCCGATTGGGAGGCTCAGGCGCGGGCCGAGGCTCTCTCCTTCGATGCGGTTGAGGTTCAGCTCGAAGATGTCGCCTGCCAGTCCGGTGAGGCCTCCGGCGAGTCGGCCCGAGTGACGTGCACGGGACGCATCCTGGCGAATTACGGCACCGAAGACCAGGAAATCGACCTGAGCGCGCGAGCCTTCCGGGTTGTGCGCGAAGCCGGGCAGTGGCTCATGTGCGGGTACGAGTGACGGGGGATGCACAGGCTGGGCGGTCTCCTCTCCGCTGAGAACCTCGAGGCGTTGGCCATCGCCTTGCTCCTGATCCTGATTCTTGTTCTGACCTCCGACGCTTCGCCGCGCTGGATCTACCAGGGCTTCTAGTGGCGATCCTTTCCATCCTGGTCTTCGCCGGGCTGGCTTTCGGGCTCGGACTCCTCCGCGCGCCCTCAGGACGACGGACGGCCCTGCTCGTGCTGAGCGCGGCTTCGGTGTACCTGCTTCAGCCAGCCACACCCTTACGATACGCGGGCTTCTGGTTCCCGACGCTCAGCATCATCCTGACCGTTCTTGTTGGTCTCATCGTCCGGCCGAGAGAGGCTCCCTGGAGGCAGGCCTTCGCGGCGGCGGGGATGTTGGCGGCCGTCGTGGTGGCGGTGGGACTGCTGCACTTCCTCCTTCCCCCCGGGTGGCTGGCTAGCCTCCGCCCGCCGGCGTGGGGCGCTCTTGTTGCCGCCATCGCCGTCCCTGCGTTGGCGGTTGCGCTGCTGAGGGGCCGGCCGGAATCGGCACGCTGGCTTGCGGCGATCGTCGTTCTTCTTCTGGTGGGAATCTTTGTCGTCCTGAAATCGGAGAGTCTATCGGTGGGCGTCAGCTCCGCATGGAGGCAACTGTCGGGTCAATCCACGGACCTGGCCTCGCCCATCGATCTGACGTGGCTGGGTTTCTCCTATCTTGCCTTTCGCCTGCTTCACGTGCTGCTCGATTGGCGCGCCGGAAGGCTGCCCGCACTGGGTCTGGGCGAGATGGCGACCTATGCCCTCTTCTTCCCGGCCCTATCGGCCGGGCCCATCGATCGCGCCGAACGCTTTGTGGAGGACTTGCGGCGCGCCCCGGCCATCACCCCCGACGACGCGCGCGAGGCAGGTCGTCGCATCCTGCTCGGCCTGGTGAAGAAGTTCGTGGTCGCCGACAGCCTGGCCATGATCGTCCTGCAGCCGCTCGGCGCCGAGCGCGTGACGGCGGGCGGCTGGCTGTGGATGATGCTGTATGCCTTCTCGTTCCAACTGTATTTCGACTTCAGCGGATACACCGACGTCGCCATCGGCACCGCCCGCCTGGTCGGCATTCGGCTTCCCGAAAACTTCCGACGGCCCTATCTGCAGCCGAATCTCACAGCCTTCTGGAACAGCTGGCATATGACGTTGACCGACTGGTTCCGGGCCTACGTCTTCAATCCGCTGATCCGATATCTCCGAAGCCGACCGCGCCCCTGGCCGGCGCCCGCAGCGATCTTCGTCGGCCAGCTCGGACTGATGGTCCTGATCGGTCTGTGGCATGGGATCAGCTGGAGCTTCGTGATCTGGGGAGCGTGGCACGGCCTCGGTCTGTTCATACAGAATCGATGGTCGGCATGGACGCGGACGGTCGGCTCGAGAATCTCGAGCCAACCGTGGGCGGCGCCCCTTCTTGGGGCGGGGGGAGTTCTGCTCACTTTCCACTTCGTGACGCTGGGTTGGGTATGGTTCACTCTTCCCGATCCGGCTCAAGCCGCACAAGTCCTGGGGAGGCTCTTCGGTGGTTGAACCTGGCACGCCCGGGACGAAACGGAGCTGGGGAGACCTGGCTCGCCTCGCTGCCAAGGCCTTGCTGCTCGCGGCCCTGATCAACGTCGCCTTCGTGCCGATGCGGAGCCTCGACACCTTCGGCAGCATCAGCCTGTATAACCGCATCGTTCCCGGCCGTCTCCGCCTGCCGTACGGCGACGACCCTGCTCGCTCGTACAACGTGAGCGTCACCAACCTGGAGGCCCTGTTCGCTTCGCATGAGCTGGACGTCCCGAGCCCTTCCGACGATGATCTCCAGGCATTGGTGGTTGGAGATTCCTCTGTCTGGGGCTTTCGTCTTTCGGCGTCGGATACCCTCGCCGCCCAACTGAACCGCCTCCAGCTTCTATCGAGGGAAAGCCAGATCGAGTTCCACAATCTAGGCTACCCAACCATGTCGCTGCTCAAAGACCTCATGATCCTTGAGCGAGGCCTTGCCTACCAGCCGGATGTGATCATCTGGCTCGTCACCCTCGAATCCTTCCCCGTTTCCCGCCAGGCGGAATCGCCGATCGTCTCTCTGAATCGCGCCGAATCCGAGGCTCTGTTGATTCGCTTCGGTATCGCTCCGGATCGCTACCTGCCAGCCGCGGATTCACCCTCATGGTGGAAGACAGGCGTGATCGGGCGCCGCCAGGAGCTGGCTGAGCTCTTCCGGCTTCAGATGTACGGCTTGATGTGGGCCGCCTCCGGCGTCGATCATGACCTCTCGACGGAGTTCGAGCTCCGCGCCGAGGATCTGGAGGCCGATAACACATTCCAGGGTTTCCCCCGCGACGGGATGCAGCCGGATGACCTCGCCTGGGACCTGCTCGCTTCAGGCGTGGATGCCGCCGCGCCTGTGCCGGTCCTGATTGTCAACGAACCGATCTTCATCAGCGCCGGGGCGAACAGCGAAATTCGCTACAACTTCTTCTACCCGCGGTGGGCCTATGATGCCTACCGCGAGTGGCTCGCAACGGAATGCCGGGATCACGGATGGGTTTGCGTCGACCTATGGGAGGCGCTGCCGGCCGCGACTTTCACCGACAGCGCCGTGCATTACAATGCCCGTGGCGCAGAGCTGCTCGCATCCCGGCTCTCGGATCCGATTCTGGCCGCTGCCGACTCCAGCCGCTGACCATCACCTCATGCCCTCCACGTCCGACGTCCTGGCGGAATTCATCGCCGGTTCCCTGCTGAAAGACCCCGGGCGGGCTATAGCGCCCGACGAGCCGTTGATCACCGGCGGGTTGGTGGACTCGTTCAGCCTGGTCGACCTGGCGCTCTTCGTGGAAAAGACCTTCGGCGTCCGGCTCCACGATTCTGAGCTGCGCGCCGACGTTTTCGACTCTCTGAGTCAGCTGGCTGCTCTCGTCGAACAAAGGCGGAGCGCAGCCGCGTGAGCACGCTCGGCGAGAACCTGGCCCGGACTGCGGCCGAGGCTCCGGATCGAGTCGCCATAAGACTTCTCGAGGGCGAGGCCGCCTCGACGATCACCTATGCCGAGTTGGTGCGCGGGGCGGGGGCCTATGGGCAGGCGCTGGCTCGTGCCCGAGTGAGACGCGGCGACGTGGTCGTCATTATCCTTGAGCACGGCCGCGACCTGCTCGAATCGTTTCTCGGGGCGATCCTGATCGGGGCTGTGCCTTCGATCATGCCGTTCCTGACAGAGAAACTCTCGCCCGAGCGCTATCAGGCGTCTCTCGAGTCGCTGATTCAGATCACCCAACCGGCGGCGCTGGTGACGAATGCCGCGTTCGAGGCTCGGGCGAGGGCGGCGGCCGAGGGGCGCGTGCGATCGATCCTGCTCGATAGCCAGGCTCGCGGTCCCTTATCGGAACCGCTCCCGAGCGGGCCGTCGGCTGCGCCGGACGACCTGTGTCTGCTCCAGCATTCGTCGGGGACGACCGGGCTCCAGAAGGGCGTGGCCCTCTCGCATCGAGCCGTCCTGAGACAATGCCGCGACTATTCCCGGGCGATCCACCTGGGCGACGAGGACGTGATCGTCAGTTGGCTGCCTCTGTATCACGACATGGGGCTCATCGCCGGCTTTCTCCTGCCTTTGTTGTCCCGCGTGCCGCTGGTACTGATGTCCCCCTTCGAGTGGGTGCGGGCGCCGGTGCGATTGTTGCGAGCGGTTTCGGAGTATCGCGGCACGCTGGCCTGGCTGCCCAATTTTGCCTACAACTTCTGTGCGCAGAAGATCAGCCAGGCGGAGCTCCAGGGGCTCGACCTTTCGAGCTGGCGTGCCGTCATCAACTGTTCCGAGCCCATGCGCTGGCGTAGCCATCAGCTCTTTCTCGAGCGATTTGGCCCTTATGGCCTGCGCCCTGAGGCTCTCGCCACCTGCTATGCGATGGCGGAAAACGTGTTCGCCGTCACGCAGGGCGGGATCGGTCAACCGGTCGTCGTGGATGAAATCGATCTCGCGGCCCTGACATCGAGTGGCGAGGCAAGGCCGGCCCGAGCCGGTGCCGGTTTCCGGATGCTTTCGGCCGGTCGCCCGATCGCCGATACGCAGGTTCGGATCCTCGATTCCCAGCACCATCCACTCCCGGACAGGCAGCTGGGTGAGATTGCCTTGCGAAGCGGATGCATGCTGACCGGGTACTACCACCGCCCCGATCTGACCCAGGAGGCGTTCCACGACGGATGGTATCTGACCGGAGACCTGGGGTATACCGTCGCGGGCGAGCTCTACGTCACGGGGCGACGCAAGGAGTTGATCATCGTCGGCGGAAAGAACGTGTACCCGCAGGATATCGAGGAGCTCGCCGGCGAAGTGGAGGGTGTCCATCCCGGTCGCGTCGTGGCCTTCGGTGTTTTCAACGAGGATTTGGGGACGGAGGAGATAGCCGTCGTGGCCGAATCGGATTCTGCGATGCCCGTCGAGCGACGCCGGATCGGCGACGGTATCCGGACCAGCGTGGCCCGCGGCTCGGATGTCGTCGTACGCCACGTTCGCGTCGTCGAGCCACGCTGGCTGATCAAGACCAGCAGCGGCAAGCTGGCCCGCCAGGCGAATCGTGATAAGTTCCTGGACGAGATGGCCGGGCCCCGGAAGGAAGCCTCGGCCGACACCGCAGCCGAGAGGGAAAGCGCGCGTGAGCAAAGCTGAATTGGGTTGGCCGCATGGAATGCTGTGTCTGATTCTCCTCGGGGCCGTCGCGGCGTGCAGCTCCGCGCCGCCCGCAACGCCATTGGCGAGTCCGGAATCCGGGGCCACGACGGCTGCGTCCGACACCGCAGTCCTCGAGACGCCGATGCCGTCGCCCTCCGCCGCACAGGTCGAGGTGGTCAGCCCGACGCCGGATCTCCGGATTCCCCCTGAGCAGTGGCAGCAGTGGCCGGTGGTCCCGACGGTCAGCGCGCGGGCCCGGCAGATCTACGCCGAAGGCCTGGCGATGGGCAATGACGCCTCGCATTTCTCGAAGGTGGGTGATTGCCAGAACATCACCGAAGCCTTCATGGGAATCTACGACTTGCCGGGACGCTACACCTTGCCCGAGGACGGCGCGCACCTTCAGTCGACGATCGACGCCTTCGCCGGATCCTTCGGACGTGAAGGCATGGCGGTCAAGGGCGGTTTCAACGTCGCCTCGGTCCTCTCGCCGATGTGGGCCGATCCGGACGTATGCCAGCCCGGCGAAACGCCCCTGGAGTGTGAGCTGCGTGTCCACCGGCCGACAATTGTCTTCATCAGCATGGAAGTCTGGTACGAAGGCCGCACTGCCGAGACCTACGCCGGCTACCTGCGCCAGATCGTGGACACCGCCATCGAGCGCGGAGCCGTGCCCGTGTTGGCGACAAAGGCCGACAACGTCGAGGGCGACCACAGCATCAATCTGGCTACGGCGACGGTCGCCTACGAGTACGACGTGCCCTTGTGGAACTTCTGGCTGGGCGTCCAGCCGCTTCCCGATCACGGTATCGACTGGGCGCGCGATTCGGACGGCTTCCATCTGACGGTGGATGCGTGGAACGTGCGAAGCTACACCGCCCTCCAGGTGCTGGACGCGCTCAGGGCTGCGCTCGCACCCTCCGGGTGAGCAACGGCGTGGCAGGCGAAGCACGGCCGAGACGCGCCTTTCGCGTTTTCCTGAACCTCCTTTTCGGTGCCGCAGGCTTTCTCTTTCTCGGCGGGTGCACGCGGGCCTCGGTCCCGATCTCCACAGCCGCACCACCGCGCTCGACCTCCACGATCTCGCCCATCCGTACCATCCGGCCCACCCTCGCCCCATCCCCCACGTCTTCACCGCCCGCGCAACCTACATCCACCACGGGCCCGACCCCAAGCGGAGGGGCGGCCGAGCTCATCTTCGGCATCGTCGAGCGCATCGGCGATGCGTATACCTACGGCCCTATCATTCGCTATCACCTGGTGGACAACCGCGCCACGGAAGTCACGCAAGGCGGTTACGAGTTGTTGGGCGTGGGCATGGACGGCGATCGTCTCCTGGCGCGCCGGGATGATGTGCTCGTCGTGCTCGACATGCAGGGGACGGAAAAGGTCGTTCTCACCGAGCTGCTGTACGACTCACCCGGAAAACCCGCGGTGTGGATCCCGGGCACTCGATCCATTGTCTTCCTGGAGACCGGCTCCGCCGGCGCGCGAGTGGTGATCGTCGACGAAGGCGGCGGCGAACGGAGGGTCATCCGGCCGGATGAGCTCTCGCCCCGAGAAGTGATGCCTCCATCCGCGTCTGCGCCGCTCGTGATCCTGGGCGAGCCGTGCGCCTCGCCTGCGCAGTGCGAGTCGGCCTATGCGGTCGAGCCCACGGTTCTGGATGTCAAGCCTCTGACCGACCGCTTGCGGCCCGTCTTCTCACCCGGCGGGCAATACCTCGCGTACCTGTATGAGGAGGGGGATCGCCGTCGATTGGCGCTCGCCCCGGCCGACGGCTCGCGCCAAGTGCGCATGGGAGTCCCCGGCGACAACATTCTGGACTACGTATGGTCTCCCGAGAGCGACGAGCTGCTGGTCATCGCGCTGGTCCGCAGCGATTACTCAGGTCGCTGGTTCGGCGCGCGCCAATTCCTGCTTACGCCGGGAACCTGGTCGATGGTGGAGCTGCCCTCGACGGAAACCGCCAACGCCAAAGGGATCTGGTCCCTCGATGGCCGTCAGGTGATTCTCGCCGGCACCGAACCGGCCGAGGGCGGTTACGAGGTGACTTTGCGCCGCATCGATCTGGTCACTCGAGATGTCCAGATCCTCGAACCGCCGCTCGACCTCGTGCGACCGAACTACGTCTTCCTCTCCTATATGGCCTGGCGGGCGCTCCGCTAGGGCTTTCCGCGGCGTCATACGCAACGAAGTCGGCGGAAAGTGCGCGGCGGGTTCACTTCTTCTTCACGTCTCCTGCAAACGCTGAAGTTACCCTGACGGGCGATGATCCGGTCCCAATTCGGCCCCACGTTTGGAGGATGATGTGATGAAGACTTTGAAGTATGCCCTGCCGCTCACTGTCATGGCGCTGCTGGTCTTCGGAGTCGGAGCCGCTTTCGCCGAGGACGAAACCCCGCCGTGCCCTGACGGCCCGGGGGGCCGCGGAAACGGCGTCGGTCTTCTGGCCGCGTATGAGGACGACATCCATCAGGCGCTGGCGGATGCGCTGGGAATCAGCCTGTCCGACTTCGAGGCGGCTCGCGCCGATGGTCAGACGCTGGCGAATCTCGCGGCGACATATGACGTCGAGCTGGAAAGCCTGTTCGAGGCCATGGACACGGCTCGTGCAGAAGTCGTGGCGCAGGCGGTGGAGGACGGGACAATCACGCAGGAGCTCGCCGACTGGATGCTGGCGCACCAAGGCGCACGACGTGGCCTCGCCTCGCAGGCCGGCATGGGCATGCACGGCTCTGGTCGCCCCCGCTAGACGCGACAGCCTCTGTGAACATCGGGCGCCGGCAGAATATGCCGGCGCACCAGGTGAAACGCGTAGGGGCGTTCCACGGAACGCCCCTACGATCTCCTACGCCGGAGCCATACGGCGCGATCACACTTCGAAGCGGCAATCATGATATCATTGGCCGCAGACGGCGGGCTGCCCTCGGCCGGGACCTATGCGCACCAACCCCGCGCGCCAGCCGCCTCCTGGATCGAACCAAGCCCTCACTCCGCCCATGTGGTCATTCCGGGCCCCTCAGATTTGACGGAACCGTCCACCAGGGCCGATCGGAGGCTCCCATGGCCAGCGTCACCTACGAGCATGTGACCAAGCGCTTCGGAGACGTCGTCGCCGTCGACGATCTGGACATTCAGATCGAGGATCAGGGCTTCCTGGTCCTGGTCGGGCCTTCCGGCTGCGGCAAGACGACGGCCCTGCGTTTGCTGGCCGGCCTGGAGGAGGTGACCGAAGGCACGATCAAGATCGGAGACCGGGTGGTCAACGACGTCCCGCCCAAGGACCGGGACATCGCTATGGTCTTCCAGTCTTACGCCCTGTATCCCCACATGACGGTCTTCGACAACATGGCCTTCGGCCTGAAGCTGCGCAAGATGCCCCGGGACGAGATCAAGAAGCGCGTTCAAATTGCGGCCGAAATCCTGGGAATCGAAGGCCTTTTGGATCGGAAACCGCGCCAGCTGTCGGGCGGCCAGCGCCAGCGCGTGGCCCTGGGCCGCGCCATCGTGCGCGAGCCGAAAGCCTTCTTGCTCGACGAACCACTTTCGAATCTCGACGCCAAGCTGCGCGTGCAGACGCGAGCCGAGATCAGCAAGCTCCACCAGCGCCTGGCGACGACTTTCATCTACGTGACTCACGATCAAGTCGAAGCCATGACCATGGCCAGCCGCATCGCCGTCATCAAGGGCGGTCGGCTGCAGCAGCTCGACACGCCGCAGCACCTGTACGATCATCCAACCAACGTCTTCGTTGCCGGGTTCATTGGCTCCCCGGCGATGAACTTCTTCAATGCCAGGCTGGAGCGGGCCGACGGCGGGCTGGTGGCCATGGGCGACGGCTTCACCGTGCCGATCCCCGCTTCGCGTACACAGGCCTACGCCAAGTACGCCGGCAAACCGGCCATCCTGGGGATCCGGCCGGAGGACATTCACGACCCGGCCTTTGTTCCGGCGCGCATCACGCCGGCCCAGGTGGAAGCCAGGGTGGATGTCAGCGAAATGATGGGCAACGAAGTCTACCTCCACCTCAAGGTGGGCGATTCCTTCTTCGTCGGCCGTGTCGATCCGCGAACAGCTTTCCGCCCGGGCGAGAAGGCGCTGGTCTCGTTCAATATGGACAACATGCACCTGTTCGAGACCGAGGGAGATCAACGGATCATCCCGGCCTGACCGGCCGAGCTGGCGCACTCCTATCCCAGAAGACCTTTTCGCCTGGAAGGCAAAGGGGGTGATCATCGGCGAATTGCCTGAGGTCTGGGGATCGGGGAAAGACTCCGTTCGGCCGCCCCTTCTGAAACGTCTCACCTAGGATTTGAGGAGATCCCGCCCACGAACGCCGCAGGGCACCAACCACTCGCGCATTGTCGACCCGGCGTGGCCCTCCGGAGTCGATTTGTCTCTGGAGGCATTGCTTCCGGACCACGCTTCCTGCCGTGAGCCGGTGGGAACTCTCAGTCCTGAGTTCTTCGCCCAATGGCCGACGCTCACACCTTGAGGCGTGAGCGTCCATCCTTGCTCGCATTCCAGGGGCCGACGCGGGCTTTCAATCGGGCAGGTCGCGACCGGCGAGCGCCGCCTCCGTCTCAATGGCTCGACGAAGGCGCGCACAGGCTGCCTCGCACATTCGGCTGGCCCTCACCGCGGGGCGGAAGACTTGCAGGCTGAATTCGTCGGATTCGCACGCCTCCCGGAACATTCGACAGGCGAGAGAGCAGGCGTCAAGTATCGAGGGCATCCGCCCCGGGTCGGCTTCGCTGCCGCGGGACAGCATGCGGGCAACGCCCAGGCAGGCATCGGCGCAGTTGCGGCTGAGCCACAGCGAACGCTCGAAGTTCGCCTCGGCTTGGTCCAGGCGCCGCCTGGAGCATTGTGCGATGGCCAGGGCTGACTCGTAGCACGCGCCGATACAGGCGCCGCGCAGACGATCACCCGGAAGGTCCGTCTGAATGGACCGGGCGCGCAGGGGGGCTTGTTGCGCCGGCTGGTTCAATTTCGACCGAACCTCGAGAGACGTGCGCACGCGGACCATCTCCGGCGGGCCCCGGCGCAAACCTGAAAATGCCGGTGTTGACTGGCGTGGACCTCGCCTTCAGCCCCGCACCCCCCGCGTGCTTCTCGGCAGGCGTCCAGAGCGGCCACAGCTACTCGTCCTCGTACGAGCGCAACAACTCAATCTGCGGCGCCCCGACCGCCAACCGGACGGTTTCCTCGCCCACGCCGGCGATCCAGGTTGTGGGGACGAGTTTCCGTTCCTTCAGGAGCAGTCCACGGGAGATAACCAGGTGCGTTGCCCGGTTCGCTTGAGGATCGGTCAGGACCTTCTCGACGGATCCGACGTTGTCGCCGGATCGATCCACCACGCGCGAGCCGGTCTTGAGCGCGACCGTGTCGGGCGGGATGTTCTCCTCGGTGCGCACAATGTACGCAGGGCGCGGGGGCACCGGCGAAGGCACAGGCGCCCCGAGTCCGCCGTACGGCGGATACCAGTACAGCGCCGCGCCCGGAGACTCAGACCCGAGCTCGCGGACAAGGTCGTGCTCGTCCACAACGACGTAATGCTGTTCCTCGAAGGCCTCGAGCGAGGCCAGCGCTCCCGCCTCCAGCCTCAGCTGAAGAGTCTTTCCCTGCCCCGATTGGATGAGGTCGACCGGGACGATCTTGTCCTCGGCCAGATCGCCTGCCTTGCGCAACACAATGGCGATCACCTCGCGGGACTGAGGATCAAGGACCACTCGTTCCAGGGTTCCCGTCTTCTCGCCGTCGGCGGACAAGACGGTCGCTCCCTGTGTGAATTCCATGCTTGCCTCCTCGCGAAACCGCGCCGCCGAGCCTCACAGGGCCCGTACCAGCAGCAGCCCGGCGACCAGGGCCATCACCGCCAGCCCTCCGGCAATCTGCCACAGCGGGAACGGACTCGGATACCGGGCTGGACGTACCTGGCCCACGGTTCGCAAGTCCTTTCGCCGCTGGCGCCGGACCCACGCCGCCGAAACCGCGTCGACCAGGCCCGGGAAGACCTTGTTGACCAGAACCGGGAGGTCGTACAGGCGGCTGATGAAGAGCGTCCGGCGCGGATGCAAGGCCAAACCGACGAGCTCTTTCGCCAAATGCTCGCGGCTGATCCGCCCCACAGGGACTGAGCGGTACGTGATGCCGCCATTCTTCCGGGCGTGCTCGTTGAACTCCGTTCCAGTGACGCCGCTCGGATGGACCCGGATGACGGTTACGCCCCACGGCAGCAACTCGCGCCGCAGGCCGTCGGTCAGCCCTTCGACCGCGTACTTCGTGCTGGCGTAGATCGTCAACGGTGGAACAGAGATTTGGCTGGCGTAGGAGCACATATTGATGATGAGGCCGGACTTCTGGGACTTCATGGAAGGGACGACCTGACGGATCAGCTCGGCCATCCCCAGCACGTTGACCTCATATTGCTGGCGAAGGTCCTCCGGCGATAGTTCCTCGATCCAGTCGTAGCGACCCCAGCCGGCAATGTTGGCCAGGATGTCGATCCGACCATATTCGGCAAGCGTCATCCGCACCAATCGAGTGATCTGGGAGAGGTCGGTCAGATCCGTGCGCACCGGGATGGCTGTGCCGCCGGCAGCGCGGATCTCACCCGCCAGCCGTTCGAGTCTTTCCTCACGCCGGGCGGCGAGCATGGTGTGAGCGCCGGCCCGGGCGAACTCGCGCGCCGAAGCCTCGCCGATTCCCGACGAGGCGCCGGTGATGATGGCGACCTTGCCTTCGAGGGGCCTTCGATCCTGCATGCTGGCTGGGGCCGACGCTTTCGTCAGCCTTCCTCCGGACGCTGGACGCGGATATATCGGGGAGCCGAAATCCGTTCGCTTCGGCCGTTGCCCCCTCGGACGGCCACCCGGCCTTCCGGCCCGGCTCCCAAGGATGTCCGGTCCCTCGGGGAGGAGACGTCGTTGTTCTGGGGCCTCCCGAGCGCCGCTTGAAAGTAGCTCGCCGCCTGATGCCGACTCTGCATCGACAGCTTCTCCAGAATGCTGTGGACATGGTTCTTGACCGTGCCCACTTCGATCAGCAGATTCTCTGCGATGTCCCGGTTGCTGGAATCGCGGGCGATGAGCTCGAGGATCTGGCGCTCGCGCGGCGTCAGCGCCTCCAGCCGCGTTCCGATCGTCTCGGGTTCGGCATAGACCTGCCGCAGGCGAGCCAGGCGACCAATGAGCGCGGGCGCGACCTCCGGCGCCACGTGGGCCTCGCCGCGCATCACCGCCGGCAAGCTCTCCAGCACACGTTCGACCGTCTCGTCTTCTGGGACGTAGGCCGAGGCGCCGGCCTCGATATACCCAAGGATGATGTGCTCCTGGTGCGGGATGCCCACCACCAGCACTCGGCTGTCGGGGAAAGCCTGCGTGATCATGCGAACCCATTCCACGCCGGCCTCGACTTCGCCGACAACGCTCAACAGGACGACGTCGCTGTGAGGCACCAGGGCCAGAGTCTCTTCAATGGTGGAGGTGGCTCCAATCAGAACCATCTCCGGTCGAGTGGCAATGGCTGCCGACCACACGCTCGTCAGCAGCGGATTGAGACCTGCCGTGAGCACTCGCACGGTGTCGCTTTCCTTTCGTGGGTCAGGCATGGTTTCGAATGATCCGGTCACGATGCACTCACCGTTTCTGCGAACGCGCCCGCCTGTACGCCGAACGCTGCCGCTTCGTAGCGGTTGTCGACGCCCAGCTTCTTCAGGACGCTGTGCACGTGGTTCTTGACCGTGCCGACCTCGACCACCAGCTCCTGGGCGATCTCGGAGTTTGACATCCGGCGCGCCATAAGGGCCAGGATCTCGCGCTCTCGGGGAGTCAGTTCCTGCAGCGCGCTCGGGCCCGGCAGGCGGTCGGCGTGAGCCAGGGAAAGCTCTCGGAGGCGGCGGATCAGCGCCCCGGCCGTCTGCGGGGCCAGGACGGCTTCGCCGCGCGCCGCGGCCTCCAGGCAGCGAACCACTTCCAGAGAGGTCGCCCGCTCGGGGATGTAGGCCCAGGCGCCGCCCTCGAGAAGCCGCAGGCCCACGCCATTCTCACGAGGCACGCCGTCGATGACGACCTTGACCCCCGGGTGCGTCCTCCGCATCCAGCCCATCATGCCGATGAGCTCTTCCGGACGGTAAGCCTCGGCGCTCGCCAGAACGACGTCGAACGGGAATTCGCCTTCCAGCGCGCGCAAATCCTCCAACCCCTCGACGCAGCGCACGCTCTGGATGAGCGGCTGCTTGGCGAATTCATTGAGCCACCGGGTGCAGCGCAAGCTATCGACATCAGCGATGAGAACGCGCCATCGTTTCATCGGGTCACCTTCCTCTTTGGTGGAAGTCAAATGCCGTAGTGAGGAGCCCTCGGCTCCACGGGATTTGCCAGATCCGACAACACTTCGACTACCGAGTCGAGCTCTGTGGCCTTGTCGAAAAAGAACTCCGCCCCTGCCGTCAGGCATCGATCCCGGTATTGTTCATAGGGGTAATTGGTGAGGACGACGATCGTTGGCTTTACCTTCCTGCGACCCACGATCTCCACCAGTCGAAGACCGTTGCCCGGCATATGCAGGTCGACGATGACCAGATCCGGTTGCAGGCGCTCGATCGCCTCGAGCGCGTCAGCGACGTCCGCCGCCTCTCCCACCAGCTCTACACCCGGGATCTCGGTGATCATCGTCCCCAGCCTTCTCCGGACGACTTCCGAGTCATCGGCCAGCAGGACCTGGAGGTTTTCAGTCATGGACTGTCGCCAGGACTTCCGGAAGCGGTTCGATGCTGAGCATAGACCGAGCATAGACGCGGTCCCGTACCGCCCGAAGCGGATGCCGTCTGAGGATCGTGTGCGGTTGGATGACGTGGGGGTGTAGGACGACATCCTACACGAGGGGAATCGCAACAGAGCTGCGAATGGTTGCGCAGTAGCCAGGCAAACGAGTCTTCCATGCCGGCCGCGTGTGTATCCCGGGCATGTCCCAGGCAAGGGCAGGCACATGGTGTGACTCGCTGCGAGGCTCTAGGCTGAGAGCGATCGAGTCTTCACGGAGGCGAAACCTGATGAGTACCCTTCTGTTGATCGTTCTCCTCGTTCTGCTGATCGGCGCACTGCCAGCCTGGCCCTACAGCCGTGGCTGGGGGTATGCCCCGAGCGGCGTCCTCGGGCTGCTGTTGCTCGTGTTTGTTGTAGCGGCCCTGATGCGGCTGGTTTGAGGTTCGCAAGCGCCGTCTGAGCCTTTCAAGGAAGGGGGATGGGTCAGGCCGGATCACCGGGCGGGTAGATGCTCGCCTGTATCCGAGTCTGGCCCGACATCTATCCAAGAGCTGACTTCTTCCTTCTAGTATGAGATCTATCTGTCGGAGCCGGCGGCGAAAACGCGGCGCCGGCGCCCCCAGGAAACGGAGGTTTCGATGACAGCGCGAGAGCAAAGGATCTTCGCGTTCAAACTGACGGAGTTGATCTGGCTCTTCTTCGGAGCGATCGAGGGCCTGATCGGCCTGCGAATCCTTCTCAAGCTCGTGGCGGCCAACCCGGACAATCCTTTCGCGGCTTTCGTGTATGCGATTTCCGATGTCTTCCTGTGGCCGTTCAGAGGACTGACGGTGACACCCTCGGCCGGGAACGTCGTTCTCGAGCTTCCTGCGTTCGTCGCCCTCCTCGTGTATGCCCTGCTGGCCTGGGGCATTGTGCGGCTGGTGACGATCCTGCTCTACCGCCCGCCCGACACGCGCCCGCCCTCGGCAGAGCACCGCCCCGTATGACGGGCGCCAGCGAGTCTAAGGAGAAGACCATGAAGGTACGCGACGTGATGACGCGCCAGGTGGAGGTCATCCACCCGCAATCCGGGCTGCAACAGGCGGCCATGACCATGCGCAAACTGGACGTCGGAGCCCTGCCGGTGGTCAAAGACGGCCGGCTCCGGGGCATTGTCACCGACCGAGACATCACGGTTCGGGCCGTTGCGGAAAGCCGCGACCTGTCGACCACGCTCGTGGACGACGTCATGAGCCGGGATGTGCTTTCCGTTCGTGAAGACGACGATGTCGAGACAGCGGCTCAGGTCATGGCGGATCGCCAGGTACGTCGTCTGCCGGTGCTGGATCGAGACGGGCGACTGACTGGCATTCTGTCGATGGCCGATCTGGCCGTCGACGTCGGGGACACGCGAGTCACCGAGAAGGCGATCGAAGGCGTTTCTCAGCCCGCCAAACCCCGACGCTAGAGTCCGGTCTTGCAGCGTTTCGCAGGTTGCCCGCCCGGCCACGCCGGGCGGGCAACCGGGGATAAA
>DASSGB010000029.1:0-2280 GCA_035693825.1 Anaerolineales bacterium | reverse complement strand
ACTACAACTTCTTCCAGATCCTCAGCGAGCGCATCGACGCCGCTCCACCCGAAGAACGCCCCCGTCTGGAGTCGTTGCGCGAACGCGTGCTGGGTCTCACCCAGCGCATCGACCAGGCGCAGGAGGCACGCACGGCCCAGGCGGCGAGTGTTCTGCGCTCCCTGCTCCAGGCGCAGGATCTGGACCAGGCGATTCGGGCTGCCCTTCCGGCCGTCGACGACCTGTTCCTGGGCATTCTCGGCGCCAACCTGCGCGCCGCCCGCGAGCGCGGCGACGAGGCGATGTTGAAGCGGCTCCAGGAAATCGAGTCGCGTTTGCGCGCCATCATCCAGGAGGCTCTGCCTCCCGGGCTGAGGCTGGCCCAGACGGTGTTGGGGATCGAGAACGAGGACCAGGCCAAGGCCGCCCTCGAAGCTTCGGCGCAGGATATCGACGAAGAGATGCTGGGTGCGCTGCTTTCCGCGGCACAGCGGTTGGAGCAGGCCGGCGACACGGCCGGCGCCGAACGTGCCAACCGATTGCATCGCGCCGCCCTGGGAATCTCGATGCGACAGCGCCTGAAGGCGTCCGACTCCGGAGCACCGAAGCCACCGTAGATCGCGAACCCGGTTTACATCTGAAACCCAAACCAGGTTTCCTTCGGAAACCTGGTTTGGTATTTGACCGGGTTTGATATTGGCTTACGAGCCGACGCGGACGATCAGCCCCTTCAGATACCTGCCCTCAGGGAAGTGAATGCCCACCGGATGGTCGGCGGGTTGGCCGAGCCATCCGACGATCTGGGCCTGGACGCCGGCATCCAGCGCCGCCGCGGCGACGATCTGCTGAAACAGATCCGGGGAGACGCCGCTGGAGCACGAGAACGTCACCAGCCTTCCTCCCGGCCGGAGCAGCTTGAACGCCAGCAGATTGACGTCTTTGTAGGCTCGGGCCGCCTTCGAGACCTGAGACACCGCGGCCGCGAAACGCGGCGGATCGAGAAATGCCGTGTCGAACGTTTCCGCTTTGTCCCTCAGCGTGCGCAGCTCCTGGAAGACGTTGCCCTCTTTCCACAACGCGCGACTCTCGTCCAGGCCGTTCCGCCGAACGTTCTCCCGGGCGAGCTCGAGAGCCTCGGCCGAAGAGTCGATCGACAGCGCCTCCTGCGCGCCGGCCCGAAGCGCAGCCACGGTGAACGAGCCCGTGTAGCAGAACGCGTTCAGGACGCGACCGGCGTTATGCAGGCGGCGAATCACTTGCCGGCTGTCGCGCTGATCGAGATAGAAACCCGTCTTCTGTCCTCGACCGACGTCGACGGCGAACCGCATGTCGCCCTCGCGGATCTCCACCAATTCCGGGACCTGGCCGTACAGCAGTCCCGAGCGAGGCGGGAGCCCCTCCCGTTGGCGCGTGTCGACATCCGAGCGCTCGAAAATGCCCGAGCAGGGCCCCATATTCTCGACCAGATCGATGATCGTCTCTCGCCATGCCTCCACACCTGCGCTCAAGAACTGGACGACACGCACCTCCCCGTAGCGATCGACCACGAGCCCGGGCAGCCCGTCCGATTCGGCGTGGACCTCCCGATAGGCGGTGACCTCCGGGTCCCGCGCCAGCGCCGCGCGCGCCTCCAGCGCCCGCTCCAGGCGCTTGGCGAGGAAATCACGATCGACCGGTTCGTCTCGATTCCAGGTCCAGATCCGAGCCGCGATCCGCGCCTGGGGCGAATACGCAGCGCGCGCCAGCCACTCGCCTGTGTGCGACAGCACGTCGACGGTGTCTCCGCTCGCCGGTTCTCCGCGGGCCTCCCCGACCGAGCCGGAGAAGATCCAGGGATGAAAACGCTGGACGGAACGCTCGCGCCCGGGCTTGAGGATCAGTTGTTTGTCCACCGGGACCCTTGCCGATGGCTGACGGCTGATGGCTGATGGCGGTTGGCAGGCAGCGCGCGGTTAGATGACTCCCACTTTGTGCCCCGCCTCGGCGAAGACTCCGCTTGCGGTGTCGATGTCTTCGGGCGTGTGAGCCGCGGTGACCGTGGCGCGCAGGCGGGCCATCCCCTCCGGTACGGCCGGCGAGACCACCGGCAGGACGAAGATGTCGCGCTTCTGGGCTTCGGCCGTCATCTGGAAGGCCCGTTCATCCGTGCCGCACAACACGGGCACGATCGCCGTGCGCGTCTGAAGCGTGTCCAGGCCGTGCGCCCGGACCGACTCGATGAAGTGACTGGCGTTCGTCTGCACCGCCTGCACTCGCCACGGCTCGTCCTCGATGACCCGGAAGGCCTCGAGCGCCGCGGCC
>DASSGB010000028.1:0-7301 GCA_035693825.1 Anaerolineales bacterium | reverse complement strand
GTGGAGGCGAGAAGCTGGAGGCGGCTCTCGATGCCTTCGGCCTCGACGTCTCGGGCAAAGTCTGCGCCGACGTGGGGGCGTCGACCGGCGGCTTCACCGACTGCCTGCTTCAGCGTGGGGCGGCACGCGTCCTCGCCATCGATGTCGGACACGGGATCCTACACTGGAAGCTGCGCCAGGATCCTCGGGTCACGCTTCTGGAGCGCACCAACGTTCGCTATCTCGAGGACCTTGGCGTCCGCATCCAGTTCGCATCGATCGACGTCGCGTTCATCTCGCTGCGTCTCGTGCTGCCGGTCGTCGCCGGGTGGCTGGGGCGAGGCGGCGACCTCGTCGCCCTGGTGAAGCCGCAATTCGAGGCCGGCCGCGGTGCGGTGGGCAAGGGCGGGGTCGTGCGCGACGCCGGCGTCCACCGACAGGTGCTGCTCGGCGTCGCGGCGGCCTCGCGCGAGAAGGACCTGGCTCCGCAGGGAGTCATCCGGTCGCCGCTGCGCGGTCCCAAGGGCAATATCGAATTCCTGGTGTGGTCGAAGAAGGGCGCCGCTGAGCCGGCCGGCCTGGATAGTGCGATAGAGGCAGCACTACAAGCCAGCTGACAGCTGTCAGCCATCAGCCATCAGCCATCGGCGGTCTACGGTTGCCAGTGACCAGTTCCCAGTCACCAATCACTACTCACGAATCACGATCACGGGTCCACTGACCACTGACCACTACCGGGTATACTTCGCGATGCGCCAGCCCATGGACCCATCTCACATCCGCAACTTCTGCATCATCGCCCACATCGACCACGGGAAGTCGACGCTGGCCGACCGTCTGCTCCAGCTGACCGGCACGATCCCCGATCGCGAAATGACCGAACAGGTCCTGGACAGCATGGACCTCGAACGCGAGAAAGGCGTGACCATCAAGGCCTCCGCGGTTCGAATGTTGTACCGGGCCGCGGACGGAGAGGCTTACGAGCTCAACCTGATCGACACCCCCGGACATGTCGACTTCGGATATGAGGTCAGCCGCGCCCTGGAGGCGTGTGAGGGAGCGCTGCTCGTGGTGGACGCCACGCAGGGCATCGAGGCCCAGACGCTGGCCAACCTTTACCTTGCGCTCAACGCCGACCTCGAGGTCATCCCGGTCATCAACAAGATCGACCTGGTCTCGGCCCGGCCCGACGAGGTCGCCTCGGAAATTCACAACCTGCTGGGAACTCCGCCCGACGAGATCGTTCGCATCTCGGCCAAGGAAGGCACCAACGTCGATCGCATCCTTGAGTCGATCGTGCGGATGGTGCCGGCGCCCCGAGGCGAGGCCGAAGCGCCTTTGAGGGCGCTGATCTTCGACTCGCATTACGACGCCTACAAAGGCGTCATCGCCTACGTGCGCGTGGTGGAAGGCCGCGTCGGGCGCGCCGACGACGTGCGCATGTTGGCCACCGGCGCCGTTGCCAAGCCGCTCGAGATCGGCTACTTTTCGCCGCAGATGGCGCCCTCCGAGCAATTGAGCGCCGGTGAAGTCGGGTATGTCGCCACCGGGCTCAAAACCGTCCGGGAGTGCCGCGTGGGCGACACGATTGCCTCCGCCGCCGACACCGAGGCCAAACCGCTTCCCGGCTACCAGCATCCCAAGCCCATGGTCTTCGCCGGTTTCTACCCCGTGGAAGGCGAAGACTACGGCAACTTGAAGGATGCCCTCGAAAAGCTGCAGCTCAACGACGCCTCGCTCGTTTTCGAACCCGAAACGTCCCAGGCGCTCAACTTCGGTTTCCGCTGCGGCTTCCTGGGGATGTTCCATATGGACATCGTCCAGGAACGGCTCGAGCGCGAGCACGATCTCGACCTGATTGCCACGGCGCCATCCGTGGAATATGAGGTGGCTCTCACCGACGGCAGCGTCGTGACGATCGACTCACCTGCCGAGCTGCCGGACCCGAGCCGCATCCTCGAAGTGCGCGAGCCCTGGATGCGAATCCAGATCTTCACCCCGGAGGAGTTCTACGGCACGGTGATGGACCTCGCCACGAAACGGCGTGGAGCCTTTATCGAGCAGGAATACCCTGCGCCGAAGCGGGTTGTCCTGCATTTCGACATCCCGCTGGCCGAGCTCATCGTCGATTTCTACGACCAGCTCAAGTCGCGCACACGCGGCTATGCCTCGCTCGACTACCAGTTCAGCGGCTATCGGCCCGACGACCTGGTGAAGCTGGAGATCCTCATCAATGAAGAGCCGGTCGACGCGCTGGCCATGATCGTCCACCGCAACCATGCCTATTCGAAGGGCCAGGCTCTCGTGTCCAAATTGAAGGAGCTCATCCCTCGCCAGCTGTTCGCCGTGCCCATCCAGGCCGTATCCGGCGGAAGAGTGATCTCGCGCGCCAACGTGCGCGCCATTCGCAAGGACGTCCTGGCGAAATGCTACGGCGGCGACGTGACCCGAAAGAAGAAGCTGCTCGAGAAGCAGAAACGCGGAAAACGCCGCCTCAAACGCGTAGGATCTGTCGAAATCCCGCAAGACGCCTTTCTGGCCATCCTGCGCCTGGGCGAAGAGTGATGCGGAGGTCGGTATGCGCTGGTTCGTGACCGGCGGGGCCGGGTTCATCGGCGCCAACACGGTGAGGCGCCTGCTAGACGATGGGCACGAGGTGATCGTGTACGACAATCTCTCGCGCCCGGGCAGCGAGAAGAATCTCGAATGGCTGCGCCAGCGGGGCGATGGGCTGACTTTCCTGCGCGGCGATGTCCGTCAGGCGGAGGCGGTGCGGCTGGCCCTGGCGACTCTGGGCCCGGTCGATATCGTCCTGCACTTCGCGGCCCAGGTAGCCGTGACAACCTCGGTGACGGATCCCAGGCTCGATTTCGACATCAACGCTCACGGCACGTTCAACCTGCTGGAAGCGATCCGGTCGCTCGGCCTGGATCCGGTCGTGCTCTTCACCTCCACCAACAAAGTGTACGGAGCCCTCGAGGAGCACAACGTCGTCGCGAAAGGGAGCCGGTACGTGTTCGAGCGGCTGCCCCGCGGCGTCGACGAAGCCGCCGGCCTCGATTTCTACTCGCCCTATGGATGCTCCAAGGGCGCCGCGGACCAATACGTTCACGACTACCACCGCATCTACGGAATGCAGACCATCGTCTTCCGCAATTCCTGCATCTACGGGCCGAGGCAGTTCGGTATCGAGGATCAGGGCTGGCTGGCGTGGTTCGTCATCGCCGCGATCCTCGGCCGCCCGATCACCATCTACGGCGACGGGCGCCAGGTGCGCGACGTGCTCTTCGTCGAAGATCTGATCGACGCCATGCTAGGGGCCGTCGACAAGCCGGATGTGACGGCCGGCCAGGTCTACAACATCGGCGGCGGCCCGGACAACGCTCTGGCGGTATGGACGGAGTTCGGTCCCCTGCTCGAGAAACTGATCGGTCGTCCGGTACCGGTGGAACATGCCGACTGGCGCCCCGGCGACCAGAAGGTGTATATCTCGGACGTCTCCAAGGCCGAGAGACACTTTGGGTGGCGTCCGAAAGTGGGTGTCGAAGAGGGGATCGGCCGCCTGGTGGATTGGGTCCGAGAGAACCGCCAGCTTTTCGAACCCTCCTGACGATCGCTGGGGCCTGCAGGCCTGAGGTCCCCGATGCTATAATGTCCGCGCTTCCGGCGATCCAGCCGGAAGCGTTTTGCGTAAGCGGAGATGCGATCGGTGGCGGCCGAGGACTCGCGCAGGGGCGGCTCGCGCTGGTGGATTGGACTGCTCATCAGCCTGGCGGCCCTGGGGCTCGCCACATGGGGCGTTCAGCCCGCCAGGTTCCTGGCGACTCTGCGCACGGCGAGGCTGGACATTATGCCGCTGATTCTGCTGATGCAGATCGTCGGCATCTCGGCCCGGGCACGCGCATGGCAGACGTTCCTGGGCACGGTCACATTTCGACGCGCCTTCGGCGCACTGAATGAAGGTTATCTTCTCAACAGTCTC
The DNA here is from genome assembly GCA_035693825.1 of Anaerolineales bacterium. Classification (GTDB taxonomy): domain Bacteria; phylum Chloroflexota; class Anaerolineae; order Anaerolineales; family E44-bin32; genus MGOM01. The sequence continues at coordinate 3,340 of DASSGB010000028.1, read as the reverse complement.
CTTCCGGCCCGTCTTGGAGAGCTTGCGCGCGCTTACCTGGTCCGGAAAGGATCGACGACGGGCACCGCCCAGGCCCTGGGCTCCGTGCTTGTCGAGCGGTTCGCCGACGTGATGATCGCCCTTGGCGCGTTGAGCCTTACGCTTCCTCGGGTGGCGGCTCCTGCATGGGCGCAAGACATCGCTACCGGTGTGGCGATCGGCCTTGCCGTCGGACTGGCCGCCATCGTGATCCTGATCCTGTCGCCGCAGTCTGGCCCGGCGTTGTTTTCGCGATTGCCGGGAACCCTGGGGCGTACACTGCCGCGATTGGCGCGCGGCCTCGCCGACGGGCTGAAAGCGTCCGGAAGCCCGCGGCGTCTCATCCCGGGCGCGGCCTGGTTGTTTCTGGGATGGGTCGTCGCCTGGCTGCAGTTCGAGCTGTATCTGCGACTCTTCGGCGTCACGGGTAATCCCACCGTCTGGTTGTTCAGCCTGGGTGTGATCGCCTTCGGCGCCGCAGTTCCCTCCTCGCCCGGCGCGGTGGGGGTTCTTGAACTGGCCGGCTCCGCCGCTCTGCGGGCCGTCGGCTACTCCCCGGAGGTTGCGCTGGGCGTTTCGGCGACGCTGCATCTGGTGCAGATCGGCGTCACCGCGGTTCTCGGGGGCTGGTTCCTATCCAGAGAGGGCCAATCGATCGGCGACCTGGCGCGCGCCGCACGCGATCTTGCCCGGCGCCCGGCCGAGGCCGGCGGATGAAGATTCTCGTTTCGCTGACCTACTACCGCCCCCATGTCTCGGGTCTGACCATCTACGTCGAGAGGCTGGCCAGGGCCTGGGCGCGGGCCGGGCATGCAGTCACCATCCTCACTTCGCGCTACAGATCCGATCTCGCGCGCGAAGAAATGGCGGATGGCGTCCGGGTCTTGCGCCTGCCGGTGGCGATGAGAATCAGCAAGGGCGTCCTGATGCCGACGATCGGCGTGGAGGCCACCCGCCTGGTCCTGGAGCACGATGTGCTCAGCCTGCACCTGCCGCAGTTCGATGCCGCGGGTATCGCCGCGCGCGGGCGACTCTTCCGTCGACCGACGGTGCTGACCCACCACTGCGACCTTCTTCTTCCGGTGGGGCTGCTGAACGGGCCGGCCCACGCCGCCGTCCAGGCCGCCAACCACATCGCAGCGCAGCTGGCGGACGCGGTCGTCTCGTACACCCAAGACTATGCCGCGCATTCGCCGTTCCTCTCGCGCTACACGCGCAAGCTGCGAGTCATCCCGCCACCGGTCGATCCGCCGGAGACCCCGCGGCCGGAGGACATCGCCGCCTTTGCCTCGCTGCGGCACGGCAGGGGCCCTGTGATCGGGATGGCGGCGCGCCTGGCCACCGAGAAGGGCGTGGAATATCTCCTCGAAGCCCTGCCGCCCATCCTGGAGCGCCATCCGGAGGCCATGGTCTTGTTCGCCGGTCAGCATGAGAACGTGTTGGGGGAGCAGGCCTATGCTCGTCGCCTTCGCCCGGCTCTCGAACGGATGGCGGATCACTGGACGTTCCTGGGCGTGCTCGATCCGCACAGGATGTCGGCCTTCTATAACGCGTGCGACGTGACGGTCCTTCCCAGCCTGAACAGCACCGAAAGCTTCGGGCTGGTGCAGATCGAATCCATCCTGTGCGGCACGCCCGTCGTGGCGGCCGACCTGCCCGGTGTCCGCCAGCCGGTGTTGACCACGGGGCGCGGCAAAGTCGTGCCGATTCGCGACTCGGCCGCGCTCGCCGAAGGCATCCTGGAAGTGCTCGAGCGAAATCCAGGCAGCGACCTCGATCTCTCGCGAGTTCGGGCACGGCACGCGCCCGATAACGTCGCACGGGAGTACCTCTCGCTTTTCGAGGAGCTCGGGGCGCGCCGGCGGCCATGACGGACTACCTGTGGCCCCATCTGACGTCGCTCCCGTATTTCCGCGGCTTCCTGCGCGCCATCGAAGCCCGGTTGCTCGAGCGAATCCGACTCGAGCCTCCGCGTTTGGACGTCGGTTGCGGCGACGGGCATTTCGGGTCTGTGGCCTTCTCCACTCCGACGGACGTCGGGATGGACGCGGACGTGAAGTCGCTGAAGGAGGCCGGCCGCCGGTCCGCCTATCGCATACTCGTGGCGGGCGATGGCGGGCGCATGCCCTTCGCCAGCCGGTCCTTTGCCAGCGCGGTGAGCAACTCGGTCCTCGAGCACATTCCTGACGTACGGTCGGTTCTCGCCGAGGTGGCCCGGCTCGTTCGCCCGAAGGGCCGATTCGTCTTTACCGTGCCCAACCCGGGGTATCTGGAGCATCTCTCGCTTCCGGATGCAATGGCGCGTCTGGGAGCGGCAAGGCTCGGTCAGAGGTATGAAGAATGGTTCCGCCGGATCACGCGTGTGCAACATCTGGTCTGGGAGGAAGAATGGGCCGGGTGGCTCGAGGCTGCAGGCTTCGAGGTCGAAAGGAGCCTGCGCTACTTTCCGCCCCGAGCCATGCGCGCGTTGGAGTGGGGGCACTACCTGGGATTGCCGTCCCTGATCTCGCGTCGTCTGGCCGGCCGCTGGATTCTTGCCCCGACCCGATGGAATCTCTGGCTGACGGCGCGTGCCCTCCGTCCGTATTATGATTCCCCGGTCGCTGGCGACGGCGCGTTCACTTTGTATGTAGCGAGGCGTGGATGAGGGCGGGAGGGCCGTCCGCGTTCGACGATTCGTATTTCTCGACCGGGACCTACGAGAAGGTCTCCTTTCGGACGTGGAGCCAGTACTGGTGGTCGAACCGCTTCTACGCGCGGCTGGTGCGCCGGTACGGGCCCCCTGGCGGCCGGCTGCTGGAGGTCGGATGCGGCCTGGGCCATCTGCTGGCCCGCCTCGATCCTCCGTTCGAGACCTACGGCCTGGATGTCAATCGTTGGGCATTGGAAAAGGCGGCGGAGAACGCGCCTCGCGCTCGACTGCAGCACGGGTCTGCGGACGACCTGACGTCCTTCCCGAGCGATCATTTCGCCGTCCTGGTGGCCAAGCACGTCGTCGAGCACCTGCCCGAACCCGAGGCGGCCGTCCGCGAGTTTGCCCGAGTGCTTGCCCCCGGAGGCCTGGGGCTGGTATCGACGCCGAATCTCGACTCACCCATGCGGCTGCGCAAGGGCCAAGAGTGGATCGGCTATCGCGACCGCACCCACATCTCCCTGCGCACACCCGCCGAATGGAGGGCGATGCTCGCCGCGGCCGGGTTGAGCCTTCGGCGAATGTTCTCCGATGGATTCTGGGACCCGCCGTACGTGCCCGGCCTGCCCGTGGTGGTGCAGCGGCTGTTGTATGGCGCGCCCGGCGGTCTGCAGGCCATTCTCGGGATTC
>DASSGB010000027.1:0-2254 GCA_035693825.1 Anaerolineales bacterium | reverse complement strand
TGAGTTTGACATCCGAGGCCGCCAGCCGCGAATGAAGTTGCCCGACGACGACGGGGCGATCGGGATGGAATGGAGGATGGTGCAATGTCGATAGTTCGAAGGCATCCGCCACCTGCAATCCGTCGAGCGCGTCCAGCCCGGCGAGCGCCAGGGCCGGTTCGAGGAAGCTCACGCCGTGAACGATGCGGAAGGGCAGTCCGATCTCCGAGGCGCGCCTCCGAAGTTGAAGGACGGTCGCTTCACCGACGGTGGGATCGCCCGGGACCAGATAGAGGACACCTCGTGGACGGTCGGCCAGGTCGATCAACGTTTCCACGATGGTCCGGTAGACGTCTTCGAAGTCTTCGCTCTTCTCGTAGACGGAGTCGAACGTGTGAAGGCGCGGGTGGGCCGGCAGGTGCCGCCACACACCGTGGAAACGCGTGCGCCCGTAGGCCTCTTCGGCCGACTCCAGAATGCTCCACGCTTCTCGGGTCACAAGGGCCGGGTCGCCCGGCCCCAGGCCGACGATGGTGATGCCGCCACCCACGGTTGCCTCCCTTCAGACCACAACGGGCCGGCGGGAAATTCCCACCGGCCCGTCGACATCGTTTGTCCGAGCGAGCGCCTTTTAGCGCTTGGTGTAGGTCGGCGCCTTGCGGGCCCGCTTGAGTCCGGGCTTCTTGCGTTCCTTCATGCGCGCGTCACGCGTCAGATGTCCCGCTGCGCGCAGCGTCGGGCGAAGCTCAGGGCTCATGGCTTCCAGCGCCCGAGCAACGCCATGCAGGACGGCATCCGTCTGGCCCGTGACTCCCCCGCCGCTGACCTTCACCGTCACGTCGACTTTCCCCTCCAGGCCTGCGGCCTGCAGCGGCGAAAGAATCACCTGCAAGTCGCCCAACCGGGTGAAATAGGCCTCGCCTGGCTTGCCGTTCACTGTGATCTTTCCCGTCCCGGTGACGATGCGAACGCGGGCCGAGCTGGTCTTCCGTCGCCCGATGCCTTCCGAATACTTGGTGCTCATGAATCTCCCGTCTCCTGGGTGCTACGACCCTGCCAGCGCGGCCGGCTTCTGGGCCTCATGCGGATGGTTCGGGCCGGGATAGACCTTCAGGCGTCCCAACAGGCGTCGGCCGTACCGGTTGTGCGGGAGCATTCCGCGCACAGCCGACTCCACGACTCGTTCCGGGTGCCGGTCGAGCATGGTCCGCAAGCCTGTCTTCTTCAGGCCGCCCGGGAAACCCGAAGCGCGGTAGTAGACCTTCTCGTCCAGCCGCTTGCCGGTCACCGCGACCTTCTCGGCGTTGATCACAATGACGAAGTCTCCCCTCAACTGTCCGGGGGTGAAGTCGGGTTTGTCCTTGCCCATCAGCACACGCGCCACGCGGCTCGCCAGGCGGCCCAGGTTCTGGCCGTCGGCGTCGACCACGACCCAGTGCGAAGCCGGGCTGGAACTATCCGGGAAGTACGTTTTCTGCACGATTCCTACTCCTGCCTCGTTCCCGCCGCCGAGAGATCAACGGACCTCGTCGTCGGCGTCGAAAATGACGGCGTCCAAACACAGCCCGCGGGCGGGCGCCAGCCGCCCCTGCCATCGCCGGTGGGGTTCTTCCACCAGGGCGGCCAACTCGTTCAAGCCAACCGCACCTTGCCCGACGTCGATCAAGGCCGCCATGATTCGCCGCACCATTCGGTACAGGAAGGCATCGGCCTCGATACGATACACCCACCCGTCGCCAACCGCCGCCCACTCCGACCGATACACCGTGCGCCAGGTCGTTGCCTGGGGCCGCGGCGACGGTCCAAACGCCCGGAAGTCGTGCCGTCCCACAAGCAGCGGACATGCGGCTTCGATGGCGTCCGCGTCCGGTGCAGGCCAGACCCGCCAGGCGTAGCGCTCGCGCAGCGGATCCCTGTGCGGCGCGGCCACCAAGGCATAGCTGTACCTCCGCCGCCGGGCCGCGTAGCGCGGGTGAAAGCCATCCGGAGCGATCCCCGTCCGGCGCACGGCTACATCCGGCGGCAAGTGCGCGTTCAGGGCGGACGTCAGGGCTTCCGGCTCACGCCTCCAGGCCAGGTCGAAGGCCACCACCTGACCTCGAGCGTGAGCGCCGGTGTCCGTGCGGCCTGCGGAGCGCAGGCTCCGCCCGGTCCAGCCCAATCGGCCCAGAGCCTCTTCAAGAACACCCTGGACCGTGCGCCGCCGCTTCTGCCGCTGGAACCCGGCGAAGTCGGTGCCGTCGTAGGCGATGATCGATTGGTAAGCGGCCATCGG
>DASSGB010000026.1:0-2308 GCA_035693825.1 Anaerolineales bacterium | reverse complement strand
ACCAGGCGGCGTTGACGTCACGATAGTGTGGCCCGAATTTGCTTTCGAGGAGAGGCTGCCACAGGACTTCGTAGACGCGTGGGCCCATCCAGCGCTTCAGCCACTCGTCGGCCGTGACGCGCTCGAACGGCCTCCAACTTGGCGCTGCCAGGAGCGCCACCGCCGCCAGTCCATAGCGCATCTTGTCGATGAACGGCAGGCCGGGGAAACGCAGGAGATGTACGCCGCGCGCCAACGTGCCGGCGGCCGGAAGGCGATCGGCCCATGGAGCGAACGGTCCGTCGAGGACGTGGAACTTCCCTTGGTGAAAGACGGCGGTCGACGGCCAGGGAAAGAGCACCTGATCGCGCCAGCCCAGCTCGTCGATCAAGCCCAGGATGGCGATGTCGCCGGCGAACCAGTGATGGTAGTAGCGCTCGACGCTCCAGTCCCATCCCGGCTCGCGGAATCCGGAGGCCAGGCCGCCTACCTGCTGGCTGGCCTCGAGCACCGTCACGCCGTGGCCGGCGCCTGCCAGGTCGTAGGCCGCGGCGAGGCCTCCCGCGCCGGCGCCGACGATGGCGATCTTCACGGCGTCCTCTTCTCGCCCACGCGATCCGACCATCGGGGCGGGTCTCCCGCGGATTTGAAACCCTCCCGAAGAACACTGCGTTTGAGGGCATGTTCCGGAGGTACTGCCTTAGCCCCCCACCCCTTGCCCCTCCCCCGGCTAGAGGCCGCGTTGCCGTGGATGCACCGAGCCGGGGGAGGGGTGAGGTTTTCCAAGGAGGCGGGGGGCCAATGGCCCCCCGCCTCCTTGAGTTTCTCCACCCCCTCTCCGCTTGACTCCAAACTGTCGACGGGATCTTGGTGGCGGAGAGGGGGGAGGGGGTGAGGTCGAAGACCGTTAGTCGGCGAGCCATCTGAGTCTCGCAGCTGCCATGCGGCGCAGCCCGCCCTCAGGAGGCTCACGTCCGCGCCTCCGGCTGCAATTCGGCGCGAACCGCGCCCCAGCTCAGGCTCTCGCGCGCCATGTAGTAGGCGCCGAGCAGCGTGATCGGCAGCCAGAGTGCGGCGTGCAACAGCAAGGTGTACCCGGCAGCGATCTCCGGCTGCACCCCGTAGGCCGTCAGCACGGCGATCCCGGGCGCGTCGAAGGTGCCCACGTAGCCGGGCGCGGAGGGCAGCGTTGTCGCCAGGTTGACGATGCCGTTCATCAACATCAGCGCGAAGAAGCTGACTTGGAACGGAAACGCGTGCATCACGAACCAGTACTTCCCCGTCTCGAGCAGCCAGATGACCACCGAGGTCACCAGGACCATGAGAACGTCAGCCGGCGAGCGCAGGGCCGCCAGGCCTTCGAGAAATCTTTCGGCCATGCCGGTCGCCGCGGGCCGCGCCCGGGCAGGCGCCAGGCGATCGATCAACCAGCCCGAGGCCACACGCGCCTGCCGGGGAAAGGCGGCCAGCACCAGGAAGACGACCGTGGCCGCCAGGAAGGCCGCCGCGCCCCACAACGCCAGATCGCGGATGCTGCCGGCGAATCCCGATTCTCCGGTGAGCGATATCAGCTCGGGCAGGTTGAGGAAGACGAAGCCCAACATCACGATGCCGTCGAAGGCGCGCTCGACAATGATCGTCGCCAGCGAGGCCGAGATGGGCACGCTGTATTTGCGTCGCAGCACGTAGGCGCGCAACAGCTCGCCGGCGCGCGCCGGGTAGATGTTGTTGCCCATGTAGCCGATGGCCACCACCGGGAACATCCGCCCCACCGGAATGCGCTGCAGGGGACGCAGCAGGTAATGCCAGCGCCAGGCGCGAGCCCACACCCCGAGGAAATAGACCGCCACCCCCGGCAGCAACCAGATGAATTCGGCCGAGCGGAGGGCTTGCCAAACGTCTTCGAGGCGCAGTCGGCGCATCGCCAGAGTCAGGAGCACCAGGCTGAAAGCCACGCCGAGCCAGAACTGCCAGCGTCTCAACCGCACCTCAAGCAACAGGCGGGGCGAACGCCCCGCCGCGTTGGGATTATCCCACGATTCAAATTGCCCTACCGGGGATCGCGCTTCGTCGCGCTTCGCATCCCGTAGGGGGCATCCCCTTGGGGGACTTGGAGCTTGGAACGCATCCGCGGTGCCGTCGGGCGATGCCGGCTCGCCCTCACCCTACCCTCTCCCTCCGGGAGAGGGAAGGTCGCGCTCGCCCAACGGCCTCTGGGCCGCGGACCCCGCTTCAAGTCCCCCAAGGGGATGCGAAGCGCGATCCCCGGTAGGGCCATAACAAGAATAGATTGTCGTTTCATGCTCAACAAGACGAACGGGCGCGGCTC
>DASSGB010000025.1:0-2446 GCA_035693825.1 Anaerolineales bacterium | reverse complement strand
CACCCATCAACTACTGGGACTTCTCGTCCCTGCGCGAAATGCCGTTCGTCCACCAACTGGCCATCACCGATCCGATGACGATGCGACTGGTGGTGGAAGATGCGGCCAGCGCCATCCCGGATCTCATGAGCTGGACAAATGATCGGACCATTGAGGTAGACACCATCGAAAAGTATCTGCCGCCTTTCGACGATGTTTTCGTTGAAGTTGTCCGGCGCGGGCGGTCAACATGATAAACCCCATCCGATCTCTGATCCGAACGTCAGCCTTTTGGATCAAGGAAATCTCCGAAATCCTGCGACAGCCGCGGCTGGTGCTCAGCCTGGTGCTGGGTCCGTTTCTGATCATGCTGCTGGTTGGAATGGGCTACCGCAACCAGTCGCGCATCCTGCGCACGCTGTTTGTGGCCGAGGAGGGCAGCCCCATGGCATCCTCGGTGGAAGACTACGTCAGCAACATCGGGGAGGCCATCGATTTCGCGGGCGTGACGGCCAACCAGGAGGAGGCCCTGGACCGACTGCGACGCGGCGAGGTCGATATCGTGGTCGTGACTCCCTCCAACCCGGAAGACACCATCCGCAACAACATGCAGGCCGAGTTCCTCCTGTACCACAACGAAGTCGATCCGGCGCAGGTTGGCTACGTGTCCTTCGTGGGCGAGCTGTATGTGTCCGAGGTGAACCGCCGCGTCCTGCGAACCCTCACCGAGCAGGGGCAGGGCGAGGCCTCCAGTGTCCAGGACGACATCGAGGCGGCCCGTGCCAGCGCCCGGGCCATGCGCGAGGCGCTGGAGCGGGGTGACGCGGCACTGGCCCGCCAACATCAGGGCCGTCTAAGCACCGAGGTCAGCGACCTTCAGGCCACCTGGGCCGCAGCCTTCGGCCTGCTCGGCGCGAGCACGGACACCTCGTCCACCGGGGCGGGGGGGAAAGACAGCATGGCCAACCTCCAGGAGAACTCGGCGGCGCTGTCCGACATCCGAGAAGGCCAGGCCGGGTACTCGGCCGAGATCCGGCGGCTGGACCAGATCGAATCCAATCTGGGGGAGCTCCAGGAGGAATTGCGCCAGTTTGAGAGCATGAACTCGGGCGTCCTGGTCAACCCGTTCCGGATCATCCCCCAAAGCATCGGTTCGATCCAAATCCGGGTCATCGATTACTTTGCACCGGCCGTCCTGGCCCTCTTGCTCCAACATGTGGCCGTGACCTTCGGCGCGCTTTCCATCGTCCGGGAGCGCCAGCAAGGAACCCTCGACTTCTTCCGCGTTTCCCCCCTCTCCGCCTTCGAAGCCCTACTGGGGAAATTCACCAGTTACATGCTCTTCACGGGCCTGATCGGAATCGTGCTGGCCGCCCTGATGGTTTTCGGCCTGGGCGTGCCTATGCTCGGGAACTGGCTTTCGTTTGCGCTGGTCATGCTGACGGTCATCTTTGCCTCGCTCGGCTACGGATTCGTCATCTCACTCCTCGCCTCCAGCGACAGCCACGCGGTGCAGTTCGCCATGCTGACCCTGCTGGCGTCGGTCTTCTTCAGCGGCTTCTTCCTTCCGCTGTATCTGCTCGCCGGGCCGGTGCGTGTGGTTTCCTGGTCGCTTCCGGCGACGTACGGCATGACGATGCTGCAATCGATCATGCTCCGCGGCGCATCGCCGAATCCACTCCTCTTGCTCGGGCTGACCGCCATAGGCATGTTGCTCGGCCTTATCGCGCTGGCGCGGATGCGACGGCTGTTCGCGCAACAGTAGCCGGAGGCTCCGGTCGCAGCCGGTATACCCAGCGGCTTCGGCGCGCGCCTCGATCTGACCCCGGGACATCGAACAGATCCAGCTCGGAGCCGCTGGTGGAGGCTCATCCGGCTATTCCCGGTACAGGTGGAGATACAAATCCAAGTGGATGGGGCTGCCCGTAGGCCTCTGCGGAAAGTGGCCACTTGGCCCTTCCGAAAGGAGGCTCCAATGGTCGATCGCTTGAGACGAAAAGTCGGGTGGGTCCTTTTGGCCGTCGCCGCCGGGCTCATCACTTCGGGCCTGACCGCGACCGCGGTAGCGTCGCCTCAGGTCGAGCATTTCCAGGGTGCAAAGACTTCGAAGGTGGCCTATCACGATGAGTGGAGAAGACTGTGGGAGGACCACATCACCTGGACGCGGGTCGTCATCCTGGGGATTCTCAACGACCTGCCGGGAACTCCCGCCTATGTTGAGAGGCTGCTCCAGAACTACGAGGACATGCAAGCCTCCCTGGCGCCCTACTACGGAGACGAGGCCCAAGTGCTCGGCGACCTGGTCCGGGACCACCTGACCATCGCCGCCGAACTGTTGGCGGCCGCGCATGACGGCGACACCGCAGGCTTCGACCAGGCCAGGGTCCGTTGGTACGCCAACGCCGAGGACCTTGCGACACAAATGCACGAGATGAACCCGCGCTACTGGAGCCTGGAAGAGGGAAGG
>DASSGB010000024.1:0-4360 GCA_035693825.1 Anaerolineales bacterium | reverse complement strand
CCCAAACCCGTTTTGGCGGACGGCCCCTTGCTCACCCAAGGGCCGTCCGCCAAAACGGGTTTGGGTTTGAAGGATGGGACGTGTTGATTCAGCCGGTGGTCAGTGCTGGCTACTGACCACCGGCCACTGTCCACTTTTCGCCTAAGCGGGGACCTTCGGCCCTTCGCGATCTTGCCGGACGAGCTCGCGCCGCAGGATCTTCCCCACCGTCGTCTTGGGCAGTTCGGTGCGGAACTCGACGGACGTCGGCACTTTGAAGGCGGCCATGCGTTCCTTGCACCAGGCTTTGATCTCAGCCTCGGTGATCGTCTCGCCCGGCTTGGGCACGACCCAGGCCTTGACCGTCTCGCCTCGGTAGGCGTCCGGCACGCCGGCCACACCGACCTCGAGCACCTTGGGGTGCTTGGCAATTTCCTCCTCGACCTCGCGCGGCCATACCTGGTAGCCGCTGGGCTTGATCAGCTCCTTCTTGCGGTCGACGATGTAGAAGTAGCCGTCCTCATCCATGCGGGCAATGTCGCCGGTGAACAGCCACCCGTCGCGCAGCGCGATGGCCGTCTCCTCAGGCATGTTGTGGTAGCCCTGCATCACGTTCGGGGATTTGATGGCCAGTTCGCCCACCTCACCCACGCCCAGAACGGTCTTGCCGTCGTCGAGCGAGATGATCCGGCAGTCGACGTCCGGGAACGGCAGCCCGATAGACCCGGCGCGCGTCTCCCCGTTGAGCGGATTGCAGTGCGTCGCCGTGGGCGCCTCCGACAGGCCGAAGCCTTCGACCAGTTTGCCGCCGGTCAGCGCTTCGAACCGCTCCTTGGTCTCGCGCATCAGCGGGGCCGAGCCGGAAATGCAGGCCTTGATGGAGGTCACCTTGTACTTGCCGGCCTTCACGTCGGGGTTGTTGTTGATGGCGTTGTACATCGTCGGCACGCCCGGAAAGACCGTCGGGGCGTACTTGTCGATCGACTGCAGAACGTCCTTGAGGTCGCGCGGGTTGGGGATCATCACCATCGAGGCCGCCGACTGAACGGCGTACGACATCCCGGCGACCATGCCGTAGACATGGAACATGGGGATGGCCATGAGGACAATCTCCTGGCCCTCCTTGGTGTCAGGCATCCAGGACCGGATCTGAATCGTGTTGGCCACCAGGTTCCGGTGCAGGGCGATGGCGGCCTTCGACAGCCCGGTCGTGCCGCCGCTGTACTGAAACAGGGCAACGTCGCTCCCGCTGACGGGAACCTTGGGGGCAGACGCATGGGCGTACTGGCGCAAGACGTCCTGGAGCCAGACGTCGTTCCCCGTCAGTGTCGCCCGGTGGCCCTGCTTCTTCTCCTTGGTCAGCCCGAACAGGAAGCGCAAGACGGGAGGCAGGTATTCCTTGATGTTGGTGACGATGATCCGCTTGATGCGCGTCCTGGGCTGGACTTCCTTCACCATGCGGTAGAAGTTGCTCATGACCAGCATCAGCTCGACGCCCGCGTCGTTGACCTGATGCTCGATCTCGCGGGCGGTGTAGAGCGGATTGGTCGCCACCACCACGCCCCCGGCCTTCAAGATGGCGTAGAAGGCCATCACGAACTGGGCCGAGTTGGGCATGAAGATCCCGACCGGTTGTCCTTTCTTGACCCCCATATCCACGAGAGCCGCCGCCAGGCGATCGGTCAGGTTGTCCATCTCGCGGTAGGTAACGGCGTGGCCGTGGAACAGCGTGCACGGCCGGTCGGGGTGCTTGCGGGCCGCCTCCTGCAGGAAGGTCTGCAATGGATAGTCCGGAACCTCGACGTGGTGAGGAACGCCGGGGTCATAATGCTTGAGCCACGGTCGGTCGTCCATGCGAGCCCTCCTGGTGTGGATGCGCTGAGCGAGATCGGGGAGGCGAGCCTACACGACTTTTATACAACGGAACGTCGCCTGGGCCAAACGGTCCAGCGGTCCCGGTAGCCCAATACCCATGGCCCGCCGGGGATCGCGCTTCGCATCCCGTAGGGGACTTGAAACGGGGTCCGCGGCCTAAGGACCGTTGGGCGCGAGGGATTCCCCGGGCTTATCTCATGGCGCAGCATCCTTCGTTAGCGAGGCGCGACCCTCACCCTACCCTCCCCCTTTCAGGGGGAGCGATGAACACGCACTCGCCCAACGGTCCTTGGGCCGCGCCCTCAGGCTTCAAGTCCCCGGTAGGGTCATGATTTGGCCTGCTTAAGGGGCAAGAGGGCCGAATGATATAATTCCACGTTGCCGCTCCGGTCAACCCGACCCGCAAGCCAGGCGTTGGCCGGGATGGCAGCCTGCCTCCCTCTGGCAGACCGGCGACATCGCACGGTGTCGCCACCGTTCATCGCTGTAGGCGGAGGATCGAGCCTGTGAAGACCTACTCCGTGCCCGGCCCCAAAGCTCGGGCCTTCCTGGAGCGCGACCGCGCCGTCATCTCCCCAAGCTACCCGCGGTCGACCCCTTTCGTCATGGACCATGGGCGAGGCTCGGAAGTATGGGATGTGGACGGCAACCGGTACGTGGATTTCGCCGCCGGCATCGCCGTCGCTTCCACAGGCCACAGCCACCCCAAGGTGGTCGAGGCGATCACCCACCAGGCTCAGAAGTTCCTCCACATCTCTTCGGACTACTATCATCCGAAATGGGTCGAACTTTCCGAAAAGCTCGCGGAGATCGCTCCTTTCGAGGAGCCGGCCAAGGTCTTCCTGGGCAACTCCGGGGCCGAGGCCGTTGAAGGGGCGATCAAATTGGCGCGCCACCACACCGGCCGGACACAGTTCATCGGCTTCTACGGATCGTTCCACGGGCGCACGATGGGCGCCCTGGCCTTCACCTCGAGCAAGCCGTTGTACCGAAGGGGCTTCCTGCCGGTGATGGGCGGCGTGGCGCACGTGCCCTTTCCCGACCCCTACCGGCCGATCCTGGGCGCATCCGGGGCCGACGGCGACTACGGTGAGACCGTCGTGCGATACATCGAAGACGTGGTCCTGGGCCACGCCGTGCCGCCGGACGAATGCGCGGCCGTGCTGGTCGAGCCGATCCAGGGCGAAGGCGGCTACATCGTGCCTCCGGACGGGTTCTTCCCCGCCCTGCGGCGGCTGTGCGACAAGTACGGCATCCTGCTGATCGTCGACGAAGTGCAGTCCGGCGTGGGACGCACCGGCAAGTGGTGGGCCGTCCAGCATTGGGATGTCGAGCCCGACATCGTTTGCGCGGCCAAGGGGATCGCTTCGGGGGTCCCGCTGGGGGCGACGATCGCCCGCGACAGCGTCATGGATTGGCCGAAGGGCGCCCACGGCAACACCTACGGCGGAAATCCCCTCGCCTGCGCCGCCTCCCTGGCGACGCTCGATCTGATCGAGAAGGAAATGATGGCCAACGCCGCGGACATGGGCGAGTACACGCTCGACGCCCTGGCGGAGATCCAGTGCCGGCATCCCAGTGTCGGTCACGTTCGAGGCAAGGGCTTGATGATCGGGCTGGAGCTGGTCAAGAATCGCGAGACGAAGGAGGCTGCCCACGACCTGCGCGAGCGGGTCGTCGATCGCGCCTTCTCCCACGGCCTGTTGCTCCTCGGCTGCGGCGACAGCACCATTCGCATCGCGCCGCCCCTGAGCATCAGCCGATCCCAAGTCGACGAGGGCCTGCAAATCCTGGAAGCCTCCCTCACCGAGGCCGAAGCGGAGGGTCTGGATTGAGGCGATGCTGCCAGACTTCCGTGTACGCCAACGCGATGAACTCCTCGAAATCTCCCGCCTTATCACCGAGGAGCTCGACCTCCAGAAGGTGCTGGCGCGCCTGCTGCGCGTCTCGACTCAACTCCTGGCGAGTCACGCCGGCCTGATCGCCCTGCACGAAGAAACCGAGGGGTGGCGAGTCGCCGCCTCGCACGGAATTCACCCGGACTTCCTGCGCGAGCTGGATCCCCTGTTGGCCGATATCCCAGACGAGGGTGACCCGGCCCGCTTTGCGCTTCCCGAGGTCAACCGCCGGCTGCAGAGAATCACCCGCGCCGCGTCTCAGGGGCTGCTCAACGGAGTCGGGCTGCCGCTGATCGCCCGCGGCGAAGTCGTCGGCGTCCTGTTCGTCTTCCGTTCGTACGAGGGCGCCTACTCATCCGAAGACCGCGCTTTGCTCCAGGCCTTCGCCTCTCAGGCGGCGATCGCCGTGAGCAACGCCCGCCTCTACACGCAACTCAATCGCCAGAAACAGTATCTGGACGTCGTCGTCGAATCCTCCGCCGACGGCATCTTTCTCCTCGACCCGAATCACCAGCTGGTGCGCTTCAATCGCGCCTGCGAACGCCTGCTGGGCCTGCCGGCCTCCGAGGCCGTCGGCCGGACGCACGACGAGGTCTTCAAGTGGCTCC
>DASSGB010000023.1:0-9136 GCA_035693825.1 Anaerolineales bacterium | reverse complement strand
CACCGCCCCTGACAGGCATCATTGAAAAGCCCGAATCGTTCCGCCCTCAGGCATGCTCGGGGGCTCCCCCATCTCAAACGACCTGGTTCGCCGGCGGCACCGGGACCGACACTCCCCTCGCGCGTTGTCACCGCCCTGGCGATGTTGGCCCAGTTCGCGATTCTTTCCGGGACGATATCGGCGCCGGTTCTCGAAGCGAAGCGCGAGCCCCCTATTCCCGATGCGACTGTCGACCAAGCCGGCGGAATTCCACAATCGGCGACGCAGACCGTCACCCCTTCCTCGTTCTCGGCCATTGCCGTGGCGCCCACCAGTCCGACCCCCACCATCTACGCCGGCACCTGGGGCTCCGGCATCTACCAGAGCCGGGATTATGGAACCTCCTGGAGGCCGGTCGACGACGGCCTGGGACAGGTCACCTCGATCGCCGTCTATCCCAACGATCCACGGACGATCGTGGCCGGCACGGCAAACCTCGGCGTGGTCCAGCTCACCGAGGACGGGGACAGCTATCACTACCTCTCCCAGGGGCTGGCCGTTCTCGAGGTCCTGTCCGTAGCCGTCGACGACACCCCCGAGGTTGGCGTTTACGCGGGAACCGTCCAGGGCCTGTATCGGACGGTGGATAACGGAAACACATGGACCCTCCTCGGCCTCCACACCGACGAGATTGAGTCGATCGCTCTCGGCCGGTCCGACACCGAAGTCATCTATGCCGGAACGAAGCGCAACGGCGTCATGGTCACGTCGAACGGCGGCGCCTCGTGGAGCCCCCTGGCTTCCCCCGGCTCCCCCATCAACGCCTTGCTGGTGGACCCCTCGTTGGGGGACGTGTTGTACGCCGCCACCGACGGCGCGGGGGTCGCCAGGGTTGTGGCAGTCGGCAACGCAAACGCGCCCAAGGTGAAGGCGGCCCGGGTCAAGCGCGGTCCCCGCACGATCGGGGCTCGCTTCCGCCTGACCAAGACCGAGGCGCCGTACGCGCCGTTCTCCGGGCCCTACGGCGGAACGGCGATCGACCTCAAGATGGACCCGCGCACGCCCACGACGCTGTATGCGGCTACCTACGTGGGCGTGTTCAAGACGACCGACAACGGGGAGACCTGGGCCCTGACGGGCCTGTCGTCGACGACGGTTTACTCGATCGGCATCGATCCGGCGAATCCCCTGAACGTGTACGCCGGCACCGATGGTGAGGGGTTCTACAAGAGCGCCGACGGAGGCGTGAGCTGGACTGCATCGGACGACGAATTGATGCGGGGCAAGGTCATCTACAGCGTGGCCGTGGATCCCACCAACTCACAGGTCATCTATGCCGGAGGCCGGGCGAAGGACCAGAACGGCATCCTCACCGGCGATTGGGGCGGAGGCGTTCTCAAATCCGTGGACGGTGGCGTCACCTGGCAGGCCATGAACAACGGCCTGCCGGAGGGATGGGTGTACACCATCGTGCTCGATCCCACCAACCCGGCCACGGTCTATGCCGGCACTCATTCCATGGGGGTGTTCAAGAGCCAGGACGGTGGGGCGAGCTGGGAGAGCAAGAACAAAGGCATGGTCGCCGGGGACCATCCCTTCACCGACAACTTGAGGATTCGTTCTCTGGCCATCAATCCCCTCGACCCACAGAACCTGATCGTTGGCGTCTGGGGAGGTACCGGCGTTCTGGAGACCGTCACCGGTGGAGATTTCTGGGGGACCGCCGGCGCGAAAGGGTTGGCCACCCGGGTCCGGAGCGTGGCCTTCAATCCCGTCTTCCCCTCCCTCATCTACGCGGGGAGAGCCACAGGCGGCATCTCATACAGCGGGAATCTCGGGGCGGAATCGAGATGGCGAGTATTCCCGGCTCAGCCGCCGGGCGGCTGGGATGAATTCTCGATCGTGACCGCCATCCAGGTCAACCCGACGGACGGAACCACCATCTTCATGGGCGTTTACGGCATGGGCATCCTTCGGTCCAGCGATGGCGGCCTCACCTGGAAGCCGGTCAACGTCGGCTTCGCTGCCACCTCGGTGACCGATCTCGCCTTCGTCCCTTCGCGCCCGTCGACCCTCTACGCCTCCACCAACGGATCCGGAATCTACACCAGCACCGACGGGGGCGCGAGCTGGTCGCTCCACACGTGGACCGGGCCGTGGGATTGGGTTGTGGACATCGCCCTCGATCCGGAAGATCCGAACTTGCTGTATGCCGCGACCTCGACGAATGGGATGGGCATCCTCGATCTCCGGACGGAGGACATGCATGCCTGCGTGCCGCCGGCATGCGGCGACTGAGGGAGAATGCCGGCAGGCAGAATCCGCAGAGGTTCCCTCGATGAAGAAGAAACCCGGTGTCACGGACACCGGGTTTCGTTTGAGCGCTATCGACGAAGCGATCCTACGGGTCGTTGAGGGTGACCTCGCACCCGCTGAACGTGTCCGTCCCGGCTCCGCCGTCGCAGGTGTCCGTTTCCCCGGGAGGGCCGTTGCCCCCATCCAGCTGGTCGTTGCCGGTCCCGGCCAGAAGGACGTCTGCGTCCTGATTGCCCTGGATGTCGTCGCCGCCTGCGCCGCCGAGGATGCAGTCCGCCCCCTGCCGTCCACGGATCGTATCCGCGCCGGCGCTGCCCAGGATCAGCTCATTGCCCGAGCCTCCGTCGAGCGAACCGCTCCCAACGACGATGGCCGTCAGATTGAGCGAGGCGCAGGCGGCCGGCTTGAGCGTATTGGCGGTAATACCGATCGAGCGATCATCTGCGTGGGTCGAGGGAACGGTGTTGGAAGCGGCAAACGCGGCCAGCGTGCCGGCGGTGAGGACCATCAACGCCGGCAGCGTCAGACAACCCACGTGACGACGAGTGATCATGGTGACTAGCCTGCCGTCCGGCGGCGCACGCCGGGGCGGACCCGAGCCGGCCCCACATGGTAGGTTCGACCGGCGTCCTCGACGTAGTAATGTTCGTCGCCGTTTTCCGACATGTGAAGAATCATGTGGCCGCGTCTTTCCGCCAGGCGGGCCAGGTCCTCAAAGCTGACGAGCTCGATCACGGACTTGGCCGCGGCCTGCGGGGCCTCTTTCACGTCGATCACCCCGTCGGCGTACTCGGCGCGGATCCGCTCGAGGCCCCCCTCCCGATACGCACGCAGGATGGGAGCACCCAGATACCCGATCGCCGCCAGGCAGATCAGCGTCCCGAGGCCACCGATCCATCGCGCGGCCGCCACGGTCAGGTCGATCCCCAGGATCGACAGGACGGCCGGGACGACCGAGATGCGGGCCGCGTATCCGGATGAGGTCGGCCGGAGGGGATCGGACTGGGACAGCGGGTCTCCCTGGCGGATATAGAGCTCGAGGTCATCAAGGGTGAACGACAGGCTCGGGCGGAAGGTGTCGCTGAACGGCTCGCCGCCCATCGCGCCCTCGACCTTCACCCACGGGATCACATCCACCCAGTAAGCCTGCCGGTCCACGCCCGTTCGTTCCTCCATGATGCCGATCACGCGACGAACGAAACCGAGGTCGACGACGCCGGTCAGCGTCACCTTGGTTTCGCTGAACGTCGACTCGGGCTGCAGAAGGATGCTCCGCGCCCAGCCGCTCGGTTCGCTGATCTCGAGCAGCATCCCGGCTCGGGCAGACAGGTCCGCCGGCACGCTTGCCTGAAAGTCGTAAGTGAAGTCGATCTGGAATTCGGGCACGAGCTGGTGGAAGACTGGATCGCCGCTGTCCACATCGGCTCCGGCATACACGCTGGCCGGACCTTCGGCCTGGTAGGAGAAGCGGCCCAGATGGGTGTAGGGGATATCGTCGGGCACGGTGAGAGTCGTCGGCCGCGTGAAGGCGACCAGGGCAAGGATGAGGGTTCCCAGGCCGACGGTCGCCACGACGAAGATCGGGCCATCCAAAGTGGCCAGGCCGTGCTCGGCGCGCGGCGCTGGAACGGATCGGACGTGATCTTCTGCCGGCCGGCGGCGCCGGCCGGTGTTGCGAACGGTCATGATGAGGATGAAGGCAAAAGACATGGCCAGGAGGACCAGACCCAGCGGGCTGCGAAGCTGGCGCAGGACACTCGCCCCTCCTGGCAGGACCAGCCAGGCCTTGCCGACGATTTCGGACGCCGTCGGCGAGTAGGAGTCGAGCCAGTCGTTGTTGTCACCCTGAAAGACGAAGCGATCACCCTGCCGGTCTACGATGCGGTGGATCACGGGACCGACGGAGGGATTCCGGTAGGTGGCGACGTCGCCCACGCCGTACGTTTGCGATTCGCGCACCACCACCAGGTCGCCCTGATGCAGCGTGGGCTCCATGCTGGCGCCGGCCACCATAACGTAGGCGGCCTGGCCGCCGAACTGAATGGGCGCCAGGACGATCCAGGCGGTCGCCATCCCCGCCAGCAGGACGGAGGCGAGGGGCGTCTGAGTGAAGGTCTTCGGCAGCATATGGGCTCCGCCAAGATGGGGCTCAACCACGGTCACCTGTGGTTGAGCCCCATCCCATGGAAGCGCCTACCTTGAACCTAGTCCGCAGCGACGATGCGCAGGTTGGCGGCCGCAAGCACCGACTGACTCAAACCCGAGCAGGTGACATTCATTCCGGCCGGCACGCAGGTCGTCCACGTGGTTCCACCGTCGAACGAGACGAAGGCCTCGCTGGCGGCGGCGTCCAGAGTGAAGCTGACCTCGTCGATGTCCGACGGGTCCCCATTGCCGTCCAGTGTGTAGACGACGTTGCTGACCGTGTAGCCCAGGATGGCGCCGTTGCCATCCCCGGCGTACGTGTCGGGGACCACATTGGCCGCGGCGAAACCGTAGACGGCGGCCGACAGGATGAGAGCCAGGATCAGGGCCCCCACATTTCGCAGACGAAGTACTCGACTCATGATGCCTCCTTCAAAGATTGGGTCCGATGATGCGTTTGTCAGACCGCTCACATCCTAGCGTGGACCCGCCTGTTTGTTTCCTTACAGAGCCCCAACTCCACGACTTTGTAAGGCATGATCAAGGAGGACCGGCGTACCGCGTGTACTCATTCTGTTGTCGGAGTGGCGATTCAGACTTTGTCGGCCGCGAACATCATTGGCGACCAAGGCGGTCTACTTTGGCGGCAGGCAAACAGAAGCGCCGTGAGTCTCGCTGGGACTCACGGCGCTGTTGATTCAACCGGACTTGTGTCGCAACAACATGCTGCCGCGAGGCGTTTCGCCGATGGGCGCTCCGAGAGGTCGACCGCCCCTTACAGAGCCCCGGTTCCGGAAAGTACGGCGGGCAAGGTTTGCGCGATGATGCGAAGGTCACGGGCGATCGAATAATGCTCAATGTATTCGAGCTCGAGCCGGACGCGTTCGTCGAGGTCGAGCACACCACGCCCGGAGACCTGCATAGGCCCTGTTAGTCCGGGTGGAACGGACAGACGGCGTCTGTGCCAATCGCTGTACTTCTCGACGACGTGCACTTCTTCGGGCCGCGGGCCGACGAGGCTCATCTCGCCGCGCAGGACGTTCCACAGCTGCGGCAACTCGTCCACACTCCAACGCCGCAGCCAGCGCCCGACGCGCGTCACCCGCGGGTCGTGCGGGATCTTGAACGCAGGACCGCCTAAGCAACTCTTGGTCCGGACGGCCTCCAGCCTGGCCTCGGCCTCGGCCACCATCGTGCGCAGTTTGACCATACGGAAGCGGCGCCCAGCCAGGCCCACTCGTTCCTGAATGAAGAAGACAGGGCCACGGCTGTCGAGAGTGATAGCGAGCGCCGCCACGGCCAACACGGGCAGACTCAGCACCAGCCCCACCAGCGAGACGACGACATCCACGGCTCGCTTGACCAGGCGCTGGTGCAGGAGCAGCGGTGGAGTCGCGGCTGGCGAAGTTCTGGCGGTGGGCCTGATCGTCCCGAGCGCGAGCCCCGCCCCCAGGCAGATCGCACGCAGCAGGATCATGGCGGGCGAGATGACCAGAACGGGGGGATCCCGCCGGGCAATCGCCCACACCTCGGGCACGGCCGTGAGGATCACCCCGCAGGCGAGCGCCGCCGCCAGCCATCCGGTTCCCCTCATGAGCAGGCCCAGGAGAAGGGAGATCGAGGCCAGCGGCACGAGGACGAGCTGAAGCCTCTGCGTCAAAGGTGTGTGCGAATCAGCGACAAGCCGCTCAGGGTGATCGCGCAGAAGGAAGGCCTTCCAATATCCGATCCCAAACTTGCGCCGGACGTACTCGCCCACCGACCGATCGTGGCGGTGTTCGACCACCGCCGATGGAATGAAGACCATCGGGTAGCCTTTCCGCGCCAGCCGGAAGGAAAGTTCCTGATCCTCGACGCTCGCCCTGGTATAGCTGACGTCGAAGCCGCCGTTTTCCAGGAAGACCTCGCGCCGGTACGCGGCGGCATACGTGTCCACGAAATCGATGGTCGCCTGCCGCAGCATCCGATCGTACTTGTGCTCATACTCCTGCTGGACGAATCGGGGCACGAGACCATGTTGCGCCGTGCGGTAGGCGCCTTTGGCGGCCACGACGTCCGGATCGCGGAATGCATCCCCAAGCCGCTCAAGGAAGTCAGCGGCCGGAACACAGTCGGAATCGGTGAAGACTACGATCTCACCGTGGGCGGCGGCTGCGCCGGCATTGCGCGCCGCCGCCGGTCCACGGCGGTGCTGCCGGACGACGCGGTCGGCTATGCCCTCGGCGATGCAAGGCGTGGCGTCGGAGGAGCCGTCGTCGACGACGATCACCTCGTATTGTTCTCGCGGATAGACTTGCCTCTGCAGAGCCCGAATGCAGGCCCCCAGTGTGTCGGCGGCATCTCGAGCAGGGACAACCACCGAGAGGTAGGGTCGGCTCACCGCCCGCTCCGGCGCCGGACGGCGGCCAGGTACATCGCGGCCCCCAGGAGAGGCACGATCGTCACCAGGGCGTGAAGCAGAATCGCATACAACGCAGCGAGCTCCGGCGCGTAGCCGAAAGTCAACAGGCCAAACTCGACGGCAAAGTAGAACGGCCCCATATTCCCGGGCATGAGGGCGGGCGCCAGAGCGACATGCACAGCGACGAGAACCATCGCCGCAGCTCCGGCCGCGACCGGAAACCCCAGCGCCCGCAGCAGTGCAAGATTCGTCGCCAGCATGACCGACCAGATGACAAACGTCGCAAGGAGGGCCGGAAGCAGGTCTCCTGAGCGCATGAGTTGCTCGAGACTGCTCGAAAAGGTGTTGAGCCATTTCTTGAGACGATCTCGGACCCCACCCGATGGCACGCCGAGCCGCAGACGAAGGCGCGCCCAGGCTCGAGGCGAAAGGAAACCCACCCCGATGGCGACCGCCAGGAGCAGTGCACCGACAGCCAGAAGCTTGGTGGCCCCCTGAGGAGAAACTCCCACGGGAAGGAGAGGGAGCGTGAGGGCGGCGACGACCGCCAGAGCCAGCCCATCAAAGGCTTTCTCGATGCCGATCCCAACGAGCACAGCACCGGTTCGACCGTCGGATGGTGGAACCATCATCATGGCCCGGACCGCCTCCCCTCCGCGCAAAGGCAGCAGGATATTCGCCGCCTGGCCCGTCAGCAGAGCGCCCATCACGTCGGAGCTCGGCCTTTCCGGGCAGACGGATCTCAGAAGCAGTTTCCAGCGAAAGCCTTTCAGACCGATCCCCAGCACGACCGTGGCGAACGTGATGAGCAGCCACACCGCATCCACGTGGCGGATGGACGCGAGCAGCCTCCCTGCATCCACCTGCCGGAACGCCAAGACAAGCAACCCAAGACCGATTGCCCATCGGCACGCATGTGCGATCCAACTCCAGGCGCGCGGTGGGTCCGCAATGGCCGGCGAAGCCTCGGCCGGATCCACGACGCTCAAATCCCGCGAGCCGAGTGCAGGTCCGTAGCGCATTTCGACAGGAACGCCATCAGGCTCGGAAACCTGCGAGCCGGGGCCGTCTCGCGCCTATGGAGCAGGACAACGATGTGTGTTCTCGCAGAATGGCGCGGCGATCATCGCGGAGGTGAGAAGGCCCAGATCTCCACACGCCGGGCCTGGCCGAAAACGGCCTGTAGGTTGAAATCTGCCGGGATCGCCGACTTCCCTTCGAGATGCCGAACGCCATACGTTGGCGATTCGGTGGAGGTCAGGTACCACACGCGCCCTTGAGAGCACGCAGCCCGGGACTGGATCCTTCGCGCCGACTCGCCCAAGTCTGAAACCGCCGATCCCGGAATCTCGAAGGGCAGCGAAGTCCAAGGAACGGGTTGATCCCAGCGGTTCATCCAGAAGAACCACAGGGGAATCGCGTAGGAGTCCAGGAGAAGGCAGTCCCCCTCGGTCACGCTTGAACGGAGCCACTCCAGGGCTTGCTCGTGCTGCGGACGGCCTGCGCCCCACTCCGGATCGGACCGGAGAAGAGACAGATTCGGCCACAACGGCAGAATCAGGCTGGCCGCCAGGAGAGAAGCCGCGGCCACGTTCCTGGCGCGCCCGCCGATTGACCTCGGAGCTCGCACCAGCACGACCACGCAAGCGAATGACATCACCAGGGCCGCGAAACCGAGCACAGCCGCCCGCTGGTCCCCTGCGCTTCGCAGGCGCAGCCAGGCCAGGGTCCATGTGTTCGGATCTAGAAGCCGTTCGAGTTGGCCCGGGATCAAGAGGAAGCGCGCCGTCCACGCCGCGCCCGGGGCATACGGGTCGAGGCCGCGAGAGGTCCAGGCCTGATAGGAGGTGATCCATGGCACCCAGGCACCGGACGCCTGTATGAGTCCGCCGGCGGCCAGGGTGAGCCACAGCGGCCACCGTGCGGAACGACCGGGCTGCAGCGCGATCGCATCCACCAGCGGCGCACAGAGGACCAGCAGAGCTGGAAGCGCCGGCAACATGAAGCGCAGACCCCAGCCATAAGCGCCCGCCCACAAGTCTCGGTAGAAGAGACCCTGAAACAGTGCCAGCGCCACCGGAAGCAGGAGCGCGGGCAGAACGAATCTCCATTCCGATTTCCACGCGCCACGAACGGACAAGAGCGCCAGCACGAGTGGAGGCGAGAAGAGGAACACGCTCTTGGAGGGGCTGACGAACGGGCCGCTCACGGCGAGCAGGAGCTCCTTTCCCACGCTCTGCCGCGCGTGTCCGGCCAGGAAAGCCAGATAGTCCAGGCTGTATCGGGCGAGCGGGC
>DASSGB010000022.1:0-4605 GCA_035693825.1 Anaerolineales bacterium | reverse complement strand
AATCCAGGCCGGGCTGCCCGAGCTGCCGCTCGAGCGGCGACGGCGTTTCATGGAGGCGTTCGAGCTTCCCGAGTACGACGCGGAGATCCTGACCGAGGAGCGCAGCCTCTCGGAATACTTCGAAGCCACCGTCCAGAATCTCGGCGGCCAGCCCAAGACCGTCTCGAACTGGCTGATGAACGACGTCCTCCGGCT
Source organism: Anaerolineales bacterium (assembly GCA_035693825.1). Classification (GTDB taxonomy): domain Bacteria; phylum Chloroflexota; class Anaerolineae; order Anaerolineales; family E44-bin32; genus MGOM01. The sequence goes on along the minus strand of DASSGB010000022.1, from coordinate 4,410 downwards.
GCTTCGCGACCGCGGCCAGTCCGCAGGCGACCTCAGAATGACTCCGGCTCACCTGGCAGACCTGATCCGCCTGGTGCAGGCCGAGACCATCACGACCAACACCGCCAAAGAACTGCTCGAGAAGATCGAAGCCACGGGTCGTTCGCCCTCCGCGCTGGTGCAGGCCGAAGGCCTGGGGAAGGTGACCGACACGGACGCGTTGAGAGACCTTGCTCGCCAGGTCCTTGAGGCCAACCCCGACCAGGTGGCCGCGTTCCGGCAAGGGAAAGCTACGCTCATCGGCTGGTTCGTCGGGCAGGTGATGAAGCGTTCCGGAGGCAAGGCCGATCCCCAACGTAGCCGTGAAATCCTGGAAGAGCTCCTGGCAGCCTGAGGGCGCGGCGCCATGCCCTCGACCGGCCGCACACCAGAGTCGCTGCACGTGTCTCTGCCAGACCTGAATCTGCGAGTCCTGCACTGGCCCGGCCGAGAAGGGAAAGCGCCGTTCCTCCTGCTCCACGGCCTGGCTTCCAACGCGCGCTTCTGGGAGCTCGTTGCGCCCACGCTTTCCGAAGCCGGGCATCCGCTATGGGCGCCGGACCTCCGCGGCCACGGCCAGAGCGATAAGCCCGACGGCGGATACGACTTCGCCACCATTGCCTCCGATGTGCGTCAACTGATCCGGCGACTGGAGATCGATCGACCGATCCTCGCCGGACACTCGTGGGGCGGAATGGTGGCCCTGGAGGCCATGGGGCGAGCGCATCCGGACCGGCTGCAGGCTCGCGGGCTGGCGCTGATCGACGGCGGCATCGGGCAAGTCAACGATTACCCCGGCGCCACGCGTGAGGCGGCCGTTCTCGCCCTGACCCCGCCTCGCCTCGAGGGTGTGCCGCTCGAAACCCTCATGGCCCGCCTTGAAGCTTCGCCTCGAGGCTTTCCCATCGACACCGTGCGCAGGGAAATCATCCTCGCCAATTTCGAGTTGCGCCCGGACGGGACGGTTGCACCTCACCTGAAGTTCGACCACCATATGACCCTGGTGCATGCCATGTGGGAATCGCCCGTGTACGAGCTGTTCGAGAGGATCCACTGCCCTGTGCTAATGGTCCCGGCACGCGGCGGCGATGTGCGCGGGGTCCGGGATCAGGTCTATCGCGACCTGAAGGAGCGCGGCGTGGCTCGGGCCCGGCGCGTCATTCCGGAATTGCGCGTGGTGTGGATGGATGACACCGACCACGATATCCCCCTCCACAAACCTGAAGCTCTGGCACAACTGCTGCTCGAGTTGGCCCACGAGGTGCAGCCGTGAGCTCAGGCCTGGGCGCCTTCGGCACTCACGATGTAGGGCTGAGGCGGGCCGCCCGAGGAGACGGGCGCAAGATCCGCGCGCTCATTCTCCGGACCGGCATCAATCCCATGAGCCTGGAGTGGCAGCGTTTCATCGTCGCCGAAGACGGCGCAGGCCAGTTCGTCGGCTGCGGCCAGGTCAAAGAGCACCGTGACGGGAGCCGGGAACTGGCCTCCATCGCCGTCGAAGAAGCCTGGCGCGGACGGGGCATCGCCTCCCGACTGATACGGGAACTCATGCAGCGGCACGCCCCTCCGCTGTGGCTGACCTGCAGGTCAAACCTGGCGGAATTCTATGGTCGCTTTGGATTCGTCGAGGTCGCGGAACCAGCGCAGATGGCGCCCTACTTCCGGAAGATCGTCCGGCTGGCGCGCATGTTCCACTGGCTGGCTCCCGGGGAACGCCTGGCGGTGATGGTCTGGAGGGGCAGCGCCTAGCGCCGCCCCTGCGCCAAGGCTTCGCTCGCCCTCTGGATCCGATCGGTCCGCTTTAGCCCCCGATGCGCGGGGCGCTCAAGAACAGGGCGATGATCGATACCACGGCGGCGACAAAGAAGCCCACCGTCGCGTTTCGGTTCATCGCCCGGTTCTGCCCGTTGACCGTTTCCAGGTAGCTGTTGAAGTCGTGAACGAATTCCGAGATGAGGGCCGAGGCTTCTGAGGCTTTGCCTTCCTCCACTCCGCGCGTCTTGAACGGGCGGATGGCCGTGCTCGACAGGCGCCAATGAACGTATGCGAAATAGGAGAAGACCGCGGCGAAAAAGAACCAGACGGGGTAGAGGTACTGCATGGTACGGCCTCCTGGGACTGTGATTCCCGGTGTCCGGCTGGCTCGAAGATACCCCAGAACTTGCCGGAGGGCAATTGAGGTTCGTCATACAGACAGCCGTAGGGGCATTCCTTGGAATGCCCCTACCCGTCCTCGGCCGCAATCACGCTGAGGCGATGAGCCCCTAGCTGTCGAAGTCGAACTGAACGAAGTCGCCGGCCGGACTCGCCAGCGGCACCGAGACCCCGCCCAGAGTCCCTTTATGGAGGGTCCATGCACCGGCGCTGCCGGTCAGATACAGATAGTCGGTGGCGTTGATCCAGCCCACGTCCGTGCCGACGACGAAAGGCGCCGGCGCCCCGCCGACAGTTCCCAGTTGCAGGTTCATCGGACCGCCGATGGAGTAGACGTAGTGGACGCCGTCGGGCGCCCAGCCTTCCCATTGAATACCGCCCGTCGCCACCAGCGTTTCGCCGGTGCCGTCGGGGGCGGCCACGAGCAAGTCCTCGATATTGGGCGTCGCCGTCTCGCGAACGAAGGCCACATGGGCCAGGTCGGGAGCCAGGAGGCGCTCATGACCGCCGAACAGGAAGAATCGGCCGGAGATCGCCGGGTGGGCCGTTGCCGGGCCGCCGGTGGCAGGTATCTCCCACACGGTCCCACTCAGCGGAGGATTCAGCGGGTCGGGTGAGGGAATGACCAGGCCCACGCTGCTCGAATCCTGCCTCCACACGGGCACAGGGTAAAACTGGTACTCACTGTAGGTGATGATCGAAGCGAAAGTCACCAGGCCCACGCGGTGGTTGCTGCCGTCGGTGTTGATCAGGTCGACGGAGTCGGGTCGAACGATGGCGATCTGAGCACCGTCAGGGGACGCTGTGAAGTCTCCGCCGGATCCCGGAGCCAGGAGCTCATCCAGAAGGCCGGTGTCGGTATCGATCACAAGCACGTTGTCGTGCTTGGCGAGCCCGGGGCCCTCGAAGATGCCCCGCGTGTTGACTAGAAGATCATGAGTTCCGGGCACGAAATCGAAGTGACTGAGGTCGTTGTGCAGGGCGGTGCCGAGCGGATAGAGTGCATCGAACTGCGCCGGGGTAAGCAGGGTCGTCTCCCCGGTGGCGTCGTAGTTGACCGCACGCAGCTCGACCGGCGAATCCACCGCCGGACGCCGGGTGAAAGCGATCTTCTGCCCGTCGTCGGAAATGCGAACGTTCTCGACCAGGCCGCTGGTGGTGAGCTGGAGCGGTGGATTGGCTCCGTTGATGATCCAGGCGTTGCCGCCGTCGGTATACACGACGCGCAGGACCGAGACGCCCGGAGGGCCGCCTTCGCCGGGGGTGGCCGAGATCGTAGCCGCCAGGGGCAACGTGGCCTCGGCCGTCTCTCCCGCGGCGACCGCGGTCAGAGTCGCCGCCACCGCATCTTCGACGCTCTTGGGCTCGACCGTGGCCGGCGGAGTCAGATCACACGCAAGCGCGGCCGCGGCCAGCGCCACGACGGCTCCAAAGACCCGCATCTCCGTTCTCATGATCGCACCCTCCTGGGCTGCCGGGCTACGGCAGACTCAGCGCGACGAGCTCGCCCGATTCGGCCAGGACCCACACGGCCTCGCCGGGAATCGCCCAATCGATGATCGCCGCCACGGTGCCGAAGGAAGTGGCCGAAACGATCTGCGAGAGGGAGTCATCCAACTCGAAAACAACCGCGTCTTGCGGTCCGCCCATGGTCACGACGGTGCCTCCCAGTCCAACCAGGCTCCGACCATCGGGGTGCCACCACACATTCATGGGCACTCCGCCTCCGGCGATGTCCGCATCCACATCAGGGGCGTAGGTGACGGAGTGCGAGCTGCTGCCATCCGAAGCCGCGATGACCAGGCCGAAGGGCAGCGTACCTTCGGTGAAATACCCCAGGGCGACGTGTTTTCCATCGAAGGACCACTGCGGCCGATCGTCGATGGAGCCGGCGCCATGTCGATCGACATCCGCAAGCTTGACTTCGGCTCCACCGGTGACCGGGACGACGTACAGACCCGGCGCGCCAACGAGCTCGTAGCCGCTCTCGCGCGTGAAGGCCACGAGGTCACCGGTGGGAGCGATGCTCCAGGTCGGAGCCAGGTCGGTGGCGATGATGCGATCCTCGCCGTCGAGAGTCCGCCAATGCAGCTCATACCGTGTGGGGGTGGCCAGGATATAGGCCAGCGCCTGGCCGTCGGGCGCCCACTGGGCTTCGACGACGGTGTCCTCCGCGACGATGGTCGACACGGTGCCCACCGGGTAGTCTGCCATCCAGAGATCGGACGAGGCCAGATT
>DASSGB010000021.1:0-9594 GCA_035693825.1 Anaerolineales bacterium | reverse complement strand
AGCAGGGGAAAGTCCCGGAGTGGCTTGCACGGGTACGGGCCAAGGCGCAGGCTGAAGCACCGCCTGAGCCGGCGTTCGAACCGTCCGAGCCTGAGGCCATCGAGGAGGCGCAGGCGTCGGCGCTGGAGCCGGAGCCTGAGCCGGAGGTCGAACGCGGCGCGCCTCCAATTGCCGAAACGCCTCCAGCGCTGGAGCCTGTCGCCGATCCCAACGCCACGCTCGGATTGCCCGACTGGCTGCTCGGAGCGCGCCCGCCGGAAGCAATGCCTGAGAGCGAACCGGCCTCCGATGTGTCGGGTCAACCGTCGTGGATGAGCGGGGCCGGCGCTTCGGCGGGCCAGGAATTGCCTCACGTACCGGCCTTGATTCTCGATGAGGGAGGGCCGCTGCCGCCCTCGTCGAAAGACATCGATATCGGGTCGATCTCGCTGGATGTCCCGGAATGGATGACGGAGCTCCAGGCGCCTCCCGAGCCCTCCAAAGCCGAACCACGCCCCGACCTGGCGCCGGCCACGCTGCCCGCGTGGCTGGAAGCGATGCGCCCGGTCGAGACCTTCCGCTCGGTGGTGGAGATCGAGCCGGAGGAAGATCAGACCGTCGAAGCCGCCGGCCCGCTGGCGGGTCTGCGCGGCGTGCTGCTGGCCGAGCCGGTGGTCGCTATGCCGCGCATGCCGACGGTCGGCGGAGGACGGCTGGAGGTTACCGAGAGGCAATTCGCGCAGGCCGAGCTGCTGCATCGCCTGGTGGAGGAAGAGCAGCGCGAGGCTCAAGCGCGGCCGGAGGCGCGGCCCAGCCCGCCGATGCTTCGCTGGCTGGTCAGCGCCATTCTGTTTGCCGCGGCTGCGATCCCAACCTTCGCCGGAGGGCCTTCGTTTCCGCTGCCGCGGCTACAGCCCCGGGAGCTGGAAGTGCTGGCGACGATGGTGGACAGCGCGCCTGCGGGCCAGCCGGTGCTGGTCGTCTTCGACTACGAAGCCGGCTACGCGGGTGAGCTGGAGGCCGTCGCCAGTCCGCTGATCGATCACCTGATCGGACGCGGGCTTCCGCTGGCGACTTTGTCCACACGCCCCACCGGGCCTCCCCTGGCCGAGCGACTGGTGGCGCAAGTGGCGGCGCGTCACGGCGCGGTACGCAACCAGGATTTCGTGCACCTCGGCTATCTGTCGGGTGGACCGACGGCCGTTCAACTTTTCGCCGCGGCGCCCACGCAGGCCGTCTTCCGCGGCTACCTCGGCCCCGCGGAGGCGAGCCAGTCGCCGTGGCAGGTGCCCCTGCTCCAGACCGTCAACTCGCTTAGCGACTTCGGCTTGGTCGTGGTCATCACCACGGGCACGGAGATCGCCCGCGTGTGGGCTGAGCAGACGCAGGCCTGGCTGGGCGACCGGCCGCTGGTGATGGTGTTGAGCGCAGGCGCGGAGCCTCTCGTTCGGCCCTACTACGAAGCCCTGCAGCCCAAAGTGAAAGGCATCCTGTCGGGTCTGCCGGCGGCGGTGGCCTACGAGCTGCGGCTGGCGCAGCCCGGCCCGGCCCAGGCGCGCTGGAACGCTTTCGGACTTGGGCTGACGGCGATCGAAATGATTCTCGTCGCGGGCATGATGTACGGCGCGGTCGCGTGGCTCGTTCGCGGGCGAGGAAACTGAAACCGTGCCCGAGTCGAAGGACCCTTCTGCTTTTCTTGACTTGAAGGCCTCATCTGCGGCCATTCGCCCTCCCTCCGGCCCTCTCCCTCCGGGAGAGGGAGAGGAACGCGCTCGCCCGACGGCGCCGCGGATGCGGACTTTGCTGCAAGTCCCCGGCAGGGCAATGAACAAGGGTCGTTCATGACCAATGCTCAGCTCCTCGAGTTGGGCGGCACGGCTCTGGCGGCCCTGCTGACGATCATGGTCCTCAGCTATGCCCTCGGGGATAACGCTTTCTTTCGTCTTGCTTCCTATCTATTCATCGGGGTCGCGGCGGGTTATGCGGGCGCGGTCGCCTGGCATGATGTCCTTCAGCCGCGTCTGATCGATCCTGTGCTGACGGCCGGGCCGGCCATCCTGACCAACTCGCAGCAACTCACCGGTGTCGTCGCGCCGGTGCTGCTGGTTCTCTTGCTGCTGTCGAAGGTCGCCCCGACGATGGCGCGCCTGGGCGGATTGCCGGTGGCGCTGATGGTCGGCGTCGGCGCCGGGGTGGTGGTAGGCGGGGCGATCACCGGCACACTCATCCCTCAGACGGTGGCGGCGATGGACAGTCTGAACCCGGCCGTCGTGGCGCCGCAGACCGGAGAAACGGGGATCGAGCGTCTGCTCAACGTCCTGATCGTCCTGATAGGGACCATCAGCACGCTGGCCTATTTCCGTTTCACCGGACGCCGCGAAGGGGCCGATACCGGGCGCTACGCGATTCGCCGTTTCCGCACTCCCATCGGAGCGATTCCCATCCCCTGGCCGATCCTGCCCTTCATAGGTGAAATGTTCATCTCACTGACCTTCGGGGTGATGTTCGCCGGAGCCCTGGCGGCGGTCATGGTGGTGCTGATCGAGAGACTGCAATTCCTGGCCGGAGCCGTGGGCCTCCTGCTGGGGAGCCTTGTGGGCGCGCCATGAGCACCGTCCTGGACGCCGACACCCTGCTGACGATTGACGTCGGCAGCGTCAATACCCGCGCCGGGCTGTTCGACGTCGTCGACGGGCGATACCGCCTGGTGGCCACGGGCCGCTCGCCGTCCACCGCGGGCGCGCCGATGTCGGACGTCAGCGAGGGCGTCCGGATGGCCATCGAGCAGATCCAAACCGTCACCGGCCGGAGGCTCGTGGACGAGTCCGAGACTCTCATCATGCCCGCCAGTCCGATGGGCGCGGGCGTGGACGTCTTCGTCGCAACAACCTCCGCCGGGCCGCAAGCCCGGGCGCTGTTGGTGGGCCTGATGCCGGGCGTGTCGGTGGAAAGCGCGCGCCGTCTGGCCGATTCCTGCTACCTGGATGTCTCCGGCCAGCTCGGCCTGATGGACCGACGGCGAGAGGATGAGAAGCTCGACACGATTGTCCAGGCCAGGCCGGATCTGGTCTTGCTCGTGGGGGGGACGGATGGCGGCGCCACCCAGTCCGTCCTGCGTCTGGTGGATCTGGTAGGTACCGGGCTCGGGCTGCTGACCGAACCGGTGGAGCCGAGAATCGTGTACGCCGGCAACCAGCGTCTCGCCGCGGCCGTGACCGAGCGCCTCGGTGAACGGTGGCCGTTGACGGTCGTACCGAATATTCGCCCCACCATCGACCGGGAGGAATTGGCCGCCGCTCGCCAGCAGCTGGCGGAGGTCATTCATGAGGTGCGATCGTCACGCGTGTCCGGATTCGAGGAACTGCGCCAGTGGTCCGGGGGCGCTCTGATGAATTCGGCCGACGCCTTCGGTCGAATCGTGCGCTACCTGAGTCAGGTCTACGATCCGGCCAAAGGCGTTCTGGGTGTGGATCTCGGCGCGAGCCACACGACCGTCGCCGCCGGTTTCTACGGAGATCTGCGCCTCTTCGTGCGTTCCGACCTGGGGCAGGGAGGATCCGCCCCGGGCGTGCTGAGGACGGCCTCGGTGGCCGACATCCAACGCTGGCTGCCGATCGAGGTCAATGAAGCCAGGGTGCGCGACTACGTCTTCAACAAAGCCCTGCATCCGGGCATCGTCCCCGCCGGTGTAGACGAACTGCACATCGAGTATGCGCTGGCGCGAGAAGTCTTGCAGACCACGCTCACCATGGCGCGGGCCGACTGGCCGCGGGGGCGGGATATCGCATCCAGTCCGCTCCTTCCACCGATGGAACCGATCCTGGCCAGCGGGGGAGCGCTGGCGCGCGCCCCGCGTCCTGGTTACGCGGCTCTCGTGCTGCTCGACGCCCTCCAGCCAACGGGCGTGGCTACGTTGGTCCTGGATCCGTACAATCTCGCCCCCGGCCTGGGAGTCGCCGCCGGGCCCATTCCCATGGCCACCGTTCAGGCCCTCGATTCGGGCAGCTTCGTCAGCCTGGGAACGGTCGTCTCACCCGTGGGACGTGGGCGGCCCGGTCGCCCCGTCCTGCGTCTGCGATTGGAGCGGGAACAAGGCGAGACGACCGAGGGTGAGGCGCGCCTGGGCCAGCTGATGGTCCTGCCCTTGCGGCAGGGCGAGCAAGGCAAGCTGACGCTGAGACCGGAGCGCGGGTTCGACGTGGGTTTCGGGGCTCCGGGCAAAGCGGGGAGCCTGAAGGTCACCGGCGGCGCCGTAGGGCTGATCATTGACGCCCGCGGCCGGCCTCTTCAGGGGCCCAAAGACCCTGGCCGGTCCCGGGACCTGAACCAGAAATGGTTGTGGGACATCGGGGCAATCGAATGAGCCTGGCACCGGACTTGCATCCTGGGGGTCGGTGAGTCATGAGCCAGGCGACCATGCTTCCCGTCACGCATGTTCTCCCTCTGACCACCGTCCGCCGGGAGCGGTTTCTGCCCTCTCCGGGGACGGTCATGGCCAGGGTGAATGAGAAGGTCCAGGCCGGCGACGTCCTGGCGCAGGCCGAGCCTCCGGCCCGGCATTACCTGCTGGACATGGCCCGCGCCCTGGGGGTTGCTGAAAAGGAAGCTGCGCGCTACCTTCGACACCAGCCGGGGGAGCGAGTCGACAGTGGTGACATTCTGGCGGGCCCTGTGGGGCTGGCCCGCAGGACGCTGCGGGCGCCGGCCGCCGGTCAGATCGTCAACGTGCATGACGGGCGAGTGCTCTTTCAGGCACATGGCGACCTGGTGTCGCTGAAGGCGGAGTACTCGGGAGTGGTAGTGGCGACGGATGGCGTGCAGAGCATCACCCTGGAGGCGACCGCAGCGCTCGTCCAGGCCGCCTGGGGAAACGGCCATCAGGATCACGGGGTGCTGCGCGTGACCGGAAACGGGCCGAGCGATCGTTTGAAGACGGATGACCTCGACATCAACCTGCGCGGCGCCGTCCTGGTCGCAGGCATGTGTCTTCACAGCGCGCCTCTGCATCAGGTCACCGAGCTATCCTGCCGCGGCCTGGTGCTGGGCGGGCTGGCCTCGGAGCTGATACCCATTGTGCGAAGATTGTCGTATCCTGTTCTGGTCGTGGAGGGTTTTGGAGACGTGTCGATGAACGCCGCGGCCTACTCGCTGTTGTCGACCAATGCCGGGCGGGAAGCTTCGGTGGACGGGCGAGTGGGCGGGCTGTACAGCAGCCAGCGGCCCGAGGTCATCATTCCGCTGCCGGCAACCCGGCAGGTATCGGTGCCGGACGAAATCATTCCGCCCAATCCGGGCGTCCGCGTGCGTGTCGTGGCTGCTCCGTACCACGGAGCGGTCGGAGTCGTGCGCGAAGTTCTGCAAAAAGCGGTCGGCTACCCGAGCGGCATCCTGGCGCGCAGCGCCCGGGTGGAACTGGAAGGCATCGGCACGACGAACGTGCCGCTGGCCAACCTCGAGATCCTGCAATAATCGCAGGCTCGGTGGCTCGAGACGCGAGGAGAAGAGACGATGGCAGAAGACTTTGAGGTAGGCGGTCCGCCCGAGGAATCCTCGAACCGGACGTTCGTCCTCGCTGCGGCCGGCATCGGGGGCCTTCTGGTGCTGAGCCTGATCTGCCTGGGGCTGTACGCCCTGGTCCTGGCCCCGCGTCAGCGTCAGGCCAGCGCCGACCGGGCCACCCAGATCGCGCTCGAGAACACCCAGGTGGCTGCGGCGATCACCGCGACGGCCGGCGCCCGGTTCCCGTCCGCCACGGTGCCCTCCACGCGAACGAACACGCCCACCAACACGCCCACGCGCACGGCGACGGCCGTGGTGGTTGTGGCCTCGCCCACGGCGACGGTCTCCACGGGGACCATCGACCCGGCGGCCGCCACCGCCGCGTTCCTGGCGACGCGCGCCGCGCGGACGCCCACGCGCACGGTGACGGCGCTGCCCGTGACGGGATTCGCCGACGAGGGCGGCATGCCGATGCTCGTGCTGCTCGGCGGAGCGCTGGTGCTGGTGGCGGTTGTGGCCCGGCGCATGAGGCTGCGGCCGCTCGGCTGAGCGCGGTCGCGACCGGCGCAGGTTGTATCTTTCGGCAGGGCCGGCCGATGCTGGCCCTGCCGTCGCGCCAGAAGGATGGTCCCGCCGGTCGGGTCGCGTGCTATAACAGGGCGTCCGGACGCATCGCATCTCCATCGACATGGACTGGCCTCTTCCATTCCCTACCCTGACTCGACCTCTGCTGGAGGACCTGGCGGCGGGCGAGTGCGTCGCCGTCACCGGGCTGAGCAACACCGGCAAGTCCTCCGTCATGCGTTCCTTGGCCGGCGAACCGGCGGAGACGCTGTTCCACAAGATCGCCGGCCGGCCCATGACGCTGATCTACGTCGACTGCAACCGGGCCGTGGCGATCAGCGCGCAGGCTTTCTACGAAGTGGTGCTGCGATCGGTGCTGGAAAGGCTGCAGGGCGGGGCGCCGGCCGGGCTGGTGTCCTCGCTGCGCTCCCGCCATCAGGCCGTCACCGACGCCGCCACCTCCTTCGCCGCGTCGCTGGCGTTCAATCTGGCCCTGACCGAAGTGTGCGAGCAGCTCGGGCGCGGCCTGGGCCTGCTGCTGGACGAATTCGATGAGATCTACGCCGCCCTGGAGGACCGGGCGCTGCTGAACCTGCGCGCCCTGCGCGATCGGTTCAGCGATCGCCTGACTTTTGTGACGGCGACCGTGCGGGGGCTGGAAGGGTTACGCGGCAAGGATGTGGAGGATGAGTTCGCCGAAATGTTCGCGCGCTCGACCTACGTCATGCCGCCCTTGAGCGACGCCGAGGCCGACCGGCTGCTCGAGGCGGTGGCCTCCGACGGCCTCAGCGCCGAGCAGCTCCGCTTGTGCCGCGAGCTGGGAGGAGGCCACCCCGGGCTGCTGGTGGCTGCGGCCCAGGTGCTGATGACGAGCAGCCATGATCGCGGCGACGACGCGCGGCTGCGCGTCCGGCAGCATCCGCAGCCACGGGCGGAATGCCTCAAGATGTGGGGCCAGCTGACTCCGGAGGAGCAGGCGGCCCTGATGTCGTTGGCCAGCGACGAAACAGCCGGTCTTTCTCCGCAGCAGATGCGTCGGCTCGAGAGCCTGGGAGTCATCCGCAACGGGAAGATCTTCTCGCCGCTGCTGGCCGACTTCGCGCTGCGCCGGCTGCGCGGGGCCGGGGCGGAGCGGCAGGGCGTCCAAATCGACACCGATTCAGGCGATGTGTGGGTGGACGGGATGCGCATCCCGGTCCTGACCGAGCTCGAGTACAAGCTGCTCGAAGTGCTCAACTCGCGGCGGGACAAGCTGACCGACAAGTACCACATCGTCACCGCCGTGTGGGGCGAGCAGTATCTGGGCGAAGTGGACGATGCCCGTGTGGAGAAGCTCGTCAGCCGCCTGCGCAGCAAGATCGAGGCGGATCCCGCCGAGCCGCGCTACCTCATCACCCAGCGCGGTCGCGGCTACAAACTGCTGTCAAACCCCACCACCGAGCCCGCGACGTGACCGGTCATCAGTCTTCAGTCCTCGGTCATCTGTCGTCAGCTGTCAGCAAGGGTCGAAGCACATCCTTGAGGGACGGCCTTTGACCGACAACCGACAACTGATGACTGATGACTAATGACTGATGACTGACAAGTGACTATCCCGATCGGCCTTCGGCCACGGTGCGGCCGTGGGCGACGAGAGCCGCAACCATCTTCGGGTCGCGGGCTTCGGCGTACACGCGCAGCACGGGTTCCGTCCCCGACGGGCGGATCAGCAGCCACGAGTCGTCGTCCAACAGGTATTTGACTCCGTCGAGCGGGCTGACGCGCACGACGCGCGCTCCGCCGATCGTCGTCGGCGCCTCGTGCTGCAGGCGTTCCACCAGCCGCGGCTTGGAGATCGGGGCCGACAGCCGCAGATCGACACGTTCGTAGTGGGATGGCCCGGCTTTCGCCAGCAAGTCCTCGACCAGCTGCTCGAGGGGCGCGCCGGCCACGGCCACCATCTCGACCAGCAGCAATCCCATCAAGATCCCATCGCCTTCGGGGATGTGACCCCGAAAGGACATCCCACCCGATTCCTCGCCTCCCAGGAGCGCCTCGCCGCGCATCATGTACTCGGCGATGTGATTGAAACCGACCGGGGTCTCGACGACTTCCAGGCCGTAGCCCGCGGCCAGGCGGTTGATCATCTGGGTGGTCGAGACGGTCTTGATGACCTTGCCGCGCCACCCCCGATGCTCCACCAGATACTGCAGCGCCAGTGCCAGGATTCGGTGTGGATCGACGAACTGCCCTCGGCCGTCCATGGCGGCGATGCGATCCCCGTCGCCGTCGGTGGCCAGGCCCAGCTGGCCGTGGCCGGCCGCGATGGCGCCCGCCAGCGCGCCCAGATAGCGGGCGATGGGCTCGGGATGGATGCCGCCGAAGCCGGGATTCATCTCGCCGCGGACCTCGAAGACTTCGCAGCCGGTGCCCTGGAGCATCTTCTTGATGAGCCCGCGCCCCGAGCCGTACATGGAATCGACGACGACCAGTTGCGGATGTTCGGCGATGGCATCGAAGTCGATCAAACGACGCAGGTGCGTTTCGTATTCCGGGGAGGGGTTGAAACGGATGATCAGACCGTCGGCCCGGGCCCGGTCGTAGTCCATCAGGTTCGGACCACGGGCGCGCTCTTCGTTGTCCGTGATGTACACCTCCACCCGGCGGCACTGCTCGGGTGAGGCCGACCCGCCGTAGGCGGCCTTCAGCTTGAGTCCGTTGTAGCGCGGGGCGTTGTGGGAGGCGGTGATCATCACCCCCGCAATGGCCTGCTTCTGAAGCACGGCATGCGACAGAAGCGGCGTGGGCACATCGGCCGAGGTGAGGTGCACGCTGTAGCCGTTGGCCGCCAGGACGCGGGCGGCCTCCACGGCATACCGGTCCGAGAGGAAACGCGTGTCGAACCCCACGACGACGCGACGGGGGTCCGGGTTGGCCGAGGCGGGCAGACCGCCGTTCATCCACTCGTCGGAGGCGATGGCGTCGGCCACGGCCTGCGTCACCAGGCGCAAGTTGTTAAAGGTGAACGTGTCGGAGATAACTCCGCGCCAGCCGTCGGTGCCAAAGTGGATCGCCATAGGGTGGGAGAGCCTCGGGAGGGAGGCCGACCATTCTAACAGTCCCCGGGAGGACAGGTCAATTCTCCCTGCGTCCGCGGCCGTCCCGAGCGTATACCTGGAACTGTATCTATCGACCTACCCCTGTCTATGGGCTGCAAAGCCCGCCCGCGCTAACCTACATTCGGGATCAGCGACGACAGCGGACAGATCGAGCAGAGGTTCGCCGACCATCCGTCCACCGAGGAGGCAGCATGGCGAAATCCACGACGGCCGAAAAGACGAGAATGTTCTCCACTCAAATCGACCTTCCGCTCGAAGCCCGGGAGGAGCTCGTGGGAATGCTCAATCAACACCTGGCGGATACCCTCGACCTGTACAGCCAGGCCAAGCACGCCCACTGGAACGTCAAAGGCATGGACTTCTTTCAGTTGCACAAACTCTTCGATGACCTGGCGGAGATGCTCGAAGAGTTCGCCGACGTCATCGCCGAACGGGCGACGGCTCTCGGAGGCAT
>DASSGB010000020.1:0-2132 GCA_035693825.1 Anaerolineales bacterium | reverse complement strand
GCCGCCTCGATCTGGGCCATATGCCCGCCGCGATGAAGGGCCCGGTTGGGGCGGAAGTGGGTCGAGCCGGCCTGGATCCGCTCCAGCATCTCGGAGGTGAGGGTGACGAGCTCGGCGTCGGTGGCCTTCGCCGCCGACAGGGCGAGCTGCACGGCCGTGTGGGGATCGAGGGCCAGGAACAGAGGCTTCAGCGCGTCGTTGACCGCGTCCGCATCGATGGGCGATTCGTCGAAACCCTTTTCCTTCCAGCGGCGAGTCAACACCAAAACCCGCCGGTCCCAGAAGGCCATGTGGGCGAAAAGCGCCGCCACGGTCCACCCGTCGGGAGTGAGGCGAAGCAAGTCCTCGTCGGAGAGACCCTGGGCGAGAGCTTCCATCCTGCGCGTGGATTTCAGGTTGTCTTCCAGAAACGGAAAGGCCATTGGGAGCCTCCCGGCGCATGGACCGCGGGCGATTGTATGGGGTTCAGCCGGAAGAGTCCACCTGCAGATCGCGCAGCATCAGACGGAGCTCGGCTTTGCTTCGCAGACCGAATTTGTCGAGGGTGTGGCGGACGTGGGTCTTGACCGTCTCCGGAGAGACGACCAGCGTTTCGGCGATCTGGCGATTGGTGCAGCCTCCGGCGGCGAGCCAGGCCACCTCTCGCTGGCGGGGCGTCAGGCAGGCCAGGGAGGCGCGAGTGTGCGCGCGGCGGGCCTCCTGGGCAAGGGCCTGTTGGAGCAGGTCGGAGGCCACCAGTTCGGGCTCCTGCCCCCGGGCTCGGGCGGCATGGCGCAGGGCTTCGGCCAATTCGACGTCGGTCTCGAAGGTCAGCCGATCACGAGCGTGGTTTTCTGAGGTGCGCCGTAGCCACACAGCCGGGTCTCCTGTCGCCCTGATTATAGCGAACAAATGTTCTAATGTCAAATCCAGAGGTGGCAGGTAGACTGCCCTCAGCCAGGAGGCCCACATGAAGACCACGCATCTGGCCATCACGGCCCTGGTGCTGGGGGCGCTGGCCTGCGGCTCAGCCCAGCCTACACCTGCCGTCGAGCCGACGATATCGCTGCCCACCTCCACCTCGTCTTTACCGCCCGCGACGCCCACGGCACCTACAACCGGCGCGCCGCCCGAAGCCATCCTGGTCTCGACTCCCGGCAACGGTTCGCGCCTCGTGGGCGCGGTCCACGTCGAGGGCGAGGCCGACCCGACCTTCGAGCAGACGTTGGTCGTCCAGGTGACGGCGCTCGATGTGGAGCCCTTCGCCGTGCTGGCTCAGCAGTCGGTGATGATCGGGGCCGATGTCGGGCAGCGCGGGCCTTTCGTCGCGGATCTCACCTTCGATCTGGGGGACGTCGCCGAGCGGCCGGGGGCGGTGAATGTCTTCAGCGTCAGCCCGCGCGATGGCGCGATCGCGCACCTGGCGTCGATGCAGGTCACGCTGGCCGCGGCCGGCGAGGAGACCATCCGGGTCAACGATCATCCCAGCGAACGAATCGCCATCTTCGCTCCCTTGGCGAGTGGGCTGATTTCGGGAGGCACGGCCCACATCGAAGGATTCGCCCTAGCCAGCTTCGAGCAGACGCTGCTGGTCGAAATCGTCGACGTCGACGGGACGGTGGTGGGAGCCGCACCGGTTACGGTCCAGGCGCCCGACGTCGGTTTCCCGGGCAGCTTCGCGGTGGATGTGCCGTACAGTCTGACGACGGCGGGCCCGGGACGTGTCGTCGTTCGCGACATCAGCCCGGCGTTTGGCCAAGATCTCCATCTGGCCAGCGTCGAGGTCGATCTGGAGCCCTGAGACGGTGGATTCGGATCGCTCGTCCGCAGCTGACGGCAGCCCCGAAGGTCAGGCCGGGATGTTGACGGGGCGCTGGCTGGCGAGCGCAGTCCTCGTTCCGGCTATACCTCTGCTGCTGGCTTCCGTCCTCGCCCTGGCGGCGTTCTATGCCGCTCCGGAACGCTTCGGCGCGTGGTTATCCAAACTCCCCGGCGACGCCTTTCTGCGCACAGCGATGATCTTCGCCCCGGCCACCTTGCTGGCCGTGGTCGTCCTCGCCACGCTGTACCTCCGAGATTCGGCCGACTCGGAAGAGGGCGCGGAGAGAATCGCCGGGGGGCTAGGCCGGATGGCCCGCGGCTCGTTGCTGATC
>DASSGB010000019.1:0-23377 GCA_035693825.1 Anaerolineales bacterium | reverse complement strand
CGTTGCGGATTTCGAGGTGAAGATGAGGGCGCGAGGTGCAGGTCTCATCCGGGTCGCCGCTCTGAGCCACGTATTGACCTGAAAGCACGCTGTCCCCGGGTCTCAAGTCCGGCCGCGCCATCAGATGGCCGTAGAAGGACGCGTAACCGTTCGGATGATCGATGGTCAGGTTGTGCGGCCCGGCACCGTGATAAGCGTTGTCGACCTCCGCCACGCTGCCGTCGCCGATCGCCACCACACGCGAACCACACGGCGCAGAAAAATCGACCCCGAAGTGCAGGCCCTGACCGGCGCCGTAGAACGAAACGCGAGTCCGATAGGCGAGTTCGGTATTGCCGTAGGCCTGTCCCAGCAGCCAGGTGCTTGGTCCAGGAGGATCTTCGAAGGGCAGCCGAAAGGGAGGCGACTCAGGTTGAGACCGACGGGCGGTTTGGTATGGAAGCGATGCAGACGCGGCGGTCAAGGTGACCAGCCCAGCCAGGAGCAACCGCACCGATGCACGTGGACGGCGCATGGCCGACGTCAGGCCGGAGGCTCGAACGCGAGCTGGCCTGGACCACGACGCGGGAAGACCATGGCCACGGCCTCGGGAGCATATCGCTCGACCATTTCGGAGGACAACCCGTTCGCCCGGCAGATCTCGGCGTAGAAATCGGCGCTGCGTCGTTTGCGGCGTTCCTGCGTGTCGACATCGAGCTCCCACAGACCGAAGCGCTGCGTCCAGCCCCGCTCCCATTCGAAGTTGTCAACGAGGCTCCAGTGAATGTAGCCCCGGACATCCCAGTTGAAGTTGACCGCCCGCCACAGTTGGCGGAGGTGAAGCGCCAGATAGCGCGGGCGGATGCGGTCCTCGGCGTCTTCCACCCCGTTCTCGGTCACCAGGATCGGCAAGTCGAAGCGCCTGGCCCAAACCAGGGCGCGCCAGAAACCACCGGGGTTGTTGGCGATGAAACCCGACGGGCTCAAGTCCGCGTCCGGGGGATAGCCGCTCCGCCCAAACATTTCGCGTCGGGCACGTGGGTCGAAGGTGACGGCCTCCGTGGTGTAGCTGTTGAGCCCGAAGAAATCCTGGGTCCGGGCAGCTTCGGGAATGCGAAGGGACTTCCCCGGGATTCGCAGGCGCCCGTCGTGGAGCGCTCGCGCGATCAGCGTGTTGAAGATCCTCGAGCGAAAGGAGGCCAGGAACCTCTCCAGTGGATTCCACGCATGAAGGGGGTCCATCCCGCGATAGTGATGAGCCAATCCAACCATGGCATGAGGCTGGATCTCATGGATGGTCTGGTACGCCATCGCATGCCCTCTCACCAGGGAGGCCATCACTTCAAACGTCTTGCCCAGGTCCTTGACCCCTGGAGGGAAAACTCCGGCCGCGTAGCACGCGTAGGCGTACACGTTGGGCTCATTGATGGTGACCCAGATGTCCGCCAGGTCGTGGAGACCGGCCACGGCTTTCTGGACATAGGAGGCGAAGCGCGCCGGGGTGGAGTCCGCAAGCCAACCCCCCTGCTCCATGAGCCATCGGGGATTGGTGAAATGATGAAGGGTGACAATCGGAGTCAGGCCCCGTTCTTTCGCTCCCATGAGCATCGAACGATAGCGCTCGAGAGCGCTCGTGTCCCAGCGCCCAGGCTCGGGTTCCAGGCGGCTCCACTCGATCGACAGGCGGTGGGCATTCTGTCCCGCCTGCGCGGCGCGGTCGAAATCTTCAGCCCAGCGGCCTCCCCACCAGTCGCAAGCCTTGCCGGAACGCTGGCCCTGGACAATGCGGCCCTCCTGCTGTTCCCAGTCCCACCATTCGTTCCATCGATTGTCCCCCTCGACTTGATGTGAAGAGGTGCCGGTTCCCCACAGAAAACCCCGCGGGAAAGTGTGAAAGGCGCGGATCATGGCGTTGATGGCTCCCGTGTGGCCAAACGAAGCAGGGCCTGCCCGACCAGCGTTCGTTCTCCGGTGCGGCGGAATCCCGCCCGGTGGGCGTCGGCCGCGGCCTGCGTGTCCAGTTCGTCGACGCGATAGAGGGCAATCAGTCGCTCGGAGAGCAACTGCCCGACCATGGCGGCCAGCACAGAACGCGCAAAGCCGCGGGCCCGCCCCTCCGCGTCGCTCTCGACGTACACCTCGGCGAAACGATCGCCCTTCCAGTTGACGCCTGAGGCGGCATGCAGGCCGCCCGGCGTGCGCACCTCAAACCGTGGCAGACCTTCCGGGGACTGCGCGCTCGTCACCAGGACATTGAGAACCGGCTCAAAGACGCCCGGGTCGAGTCGCAACAGGTTCATGATCTTGACTTCGCTCAGTTCCAGCAGCCCCTCGACCCACGGCTGTTGCTCGACGGGGAGGAACAGAAGCACGGGCTGACCCGGCCTCAGGCCGGCCCGGAGCAGGTTGTGCAGAGCAGAAGGGTGCGCGGCAAAAGGCGTGGCCACAGGCCGGAAGAGATCGAGACCGGTCCGGGCGATCGCTAGGAAACCTCGCACCGTGTTGGCGCCGGCGAAGTCGGCCAGGAGCTCCACCCGTTCGGCCGGGTGTCGAAGCGCATAGTAAGCCGCCGAAGCGTCGCCAGCCGACTGAAGGTCGAGCAGCGGGGCCAGCAGGTGTCGCTCGGCGGGCGCAATGGATCGAACGTCGCCCATAGGCCGCCCAAGAGGCGAGGATTGTAAACCATCCACAGGAATGAAACCGGCGCGGTATCGTCCGACGCGCGACGGTGGTATAGTCCGTCCGGTTTTATGCCCGGCCGATTGCCCGCCCGCGTTTTCCTGGCGTCAACGATTCTGGCCGTGGTCCTTTCGGCGTGCCGGCCGTCGCCGGCGTCGCTCGCACCGGGCGACGCCGAAAACCCTATCGCTCCTGAATTCACGGCTTTCTGGGAGGCTGCTGGCGGACTGGCCACCTTCGGGCCGCCGATCGAACCGGCGCGGCGCCGCGCCGGGGTCCTCACGCAAACCTTCCTCGCCGTCCGGCTGGACCACGTTCCCGACGACCAGGACCAGCCGGTCCGGCTCGCGCCGCTTGGTCTCGAATTGGGCCTGGCCGAACCCGCTGCGCCGCCGATCGACGGGCAGAGCGGTCAGTATTTCCCGCAGACCGGGCACACGGTCTATCCCGGCTTTGCCCCTCTCTTCGGCGCGCTTGGCGGCCTGTCCGTGGTTGGGCCTCCAATCACCGAGGTCCGCTTCCAGGGGGGAAGAATCACTCAGTACTTTGAGAACCTCGGAATGGTCCGGGCGGAAAACGCCTCGCCCTCCGATGTGCGTTTGGTCGCCCTCGGATTGGCCAGCCTTCCCGACGAAACGGCCTTCGGCATGCAGGTCGATCAGGTTGTTCTGCCCGGCATCGTGCGCCAGCGGCCGTTCGCCGAGGCGCTCGAGGCCTTCGGCGGTGAAGTGATTCTGGGCCAGCCCCTTTCGGATCCGTACACGACGGACAACGGAGAGTTGGAACAAGTCTACGAGCGCGCAGTTGTGTTTGCTGAGAGCGCGACCTCGCCGACGGTGCGGTTCCGCGATGTGGGACTCGAATGGTGGACGGCGGCGCCACCCGCCCCCCGGTCCAACGTCGAGGGTGGTCTCTACATCGAAGACACTGGACACAACGTTCTCTACGCCTTTGCCGACTTCTACCGCTTGCACGACGGCGAGGTGCTTCTGGGCAGGCCGCTGGAAGAGGTGCGCGTCGAGGGGTCTGGGCTGGCTCAGCGTTTCGAGAAGGGCGAGTTGGTGTACCGCTATGACTTGCCTCCCGGCTGGGCGGTCCAGCTCTCTCCCATTGGGCAGAGCTACCTCGCCCTGCACGGACAACCGACCCCGATGGTGGAGGCGCCGCCGCCAACCCCGACCGTGGCCGCCCCCACGCCGGCGGCCACTGCCCAAGGCGGTTCGATCCGGCTGGAGGTCACCGTCTCCCGGGCGGTAATCCACCCGGGAGACATTCAGGAGGTTTCGATCCGGATCACCTCCAGCAACGGGAAGCCGATCGAGGGCATTCGCCCTCGGATCACCTGGTACGGCCTCCGGGAGTACGGGAACGAAATGGCCGAGCCGAGCGGAAAGAAGGGATGGACGGTCTTCCGGTTGAGGTTGGAAGACACAACGCCCTTCGAGGTCATCACCCTCGTGATCAGTGTGCGCGACGGGGAGGATGAGGGGCGCGCCGTCCTGCAATACGCGATTGGCCTGCCTGCGCAGGAGTGAGCCTCAGGCGTGGCTTACTCAGTCCGTTCCGCCAGCGCCTCGGCCGACAGCTCCACACGTTCGATCGGTCGGCCCAGACTGACAACCTGCAGGGTGAATGGAATCGAGTCCCCCGGTCCAGGGGTCTCGGCCGATTCCCAGATGGTGAACCCCACCAGCTCGCCCTCGGCGTCCAGCCCCATCGCCAGGACCTGTACTCGCAGAGCGCGACCGACCTCGGTCGGAGCCACGACGACTTCGCCCGAGACGATCCAGGAGCTCCCGTTTCGCCCGCGCGCATCTGTTCCTCGGCGGATGGAGACTTCCAGGTAACGGCCTTCGACCTCGTTGGCAGGAAAGGCCGTGACGCCGGAGGCTTGGGCGGAGGCCGCTGCCGGCGCCGGCGGTTCAAAGTACACGCCGAGCGGCATCGAGGCGCCGGGCGGGAGCAGGTTCAGCGGCGCATAAGCCAGCCGGCTGGCCAGGATCTCACCCTCGTCGTCGATCAGCTCGATGTTGGCCGTCAGGCCTTCAAGCGTGACGTCGCCCGGATTCCGAATGGCCGTCAGGCACATCAGCCCGCCGGTGGCGGTCGGGAAGCACATCACGGGAGAGAAGGTCAGCGGGATGGGCGTGGCCGTGGGCAGCAGGGAGGTGATCGGCTCCCCCTCGGGTCCGGGGATCAACAACGGCTGGCCCACACTGAGGAGCATGGGGTTCAAGCCCGGGTTGAGGGCAAGGAGAGCGTCGAGGGTGACGCCGTACTGCGCGGCGATGATCAGCAGCGTCTCACCGCGTTCGACGATGTGCGTGAGCGGCGTGGGCGTCGGGGCCGGAGGCAGCGTCGCCTGTTGCGTGGGTAGTCGAACGGCAGGAGATGGTGTCGAAGTCGGGGTCTTCCAGGGCCGAAGAGTGATCGTCGGCTGGCGCCCTGCCCCCGGCGCAATCTCGACGCAGGCCGCCAGCGCCATCGCCATGCCGAGGATCGCCCAGCGACGAACAGTGTGGCAGGCGCGCATCGGGGGCATGGCGCGCGCATTGTACCAAAGCCCTTTGATCCGGCCTGGTGCGGCCGGGAGGGCATGGCGTTGTCCTGAAATGCCCGCTATGCTACACTTCGCCGCGGCACGCGTGCCATCATGGGCCTTGCCTCGCAGTCCTCATTAACCGAAGCCATCGCGGCCGCCCGGGCGGGGGACCGCGCGCGCGCCCGCGAGCTTCTGTCCCGCCTGCTCAGGGCTGATTCAGCCAACGCCGAGTACTGGGTATGGATGAGCGCGGTCGTGGACAGCGACCGCGAAAAGGTGTACTGCCTCGAGTCGGCGCTCAAACTCGACCCCTCCAATCGAGCCGCGCTGCGCGGCCTTGTCGTGCTGGGAGCCCGAACCCCGGACGATGCCGAGTTGAACGCGGCCGCCAAAGTCGCCCGGCGCAGCAAGCCCGCCAAGGTCCGCCAGGTCCGCACGGCGGCACGGCCCCGGCCGGCGATCCCAAGCTTCAACTGGAGGCTGATCGTCGCCAGCATCCTCGGCATCCTCGTCCTGGCGGCGATGGCCGAACTCGTGCTGCTGCTGACCCGGCCCGGAACGCCGATCCTGGCGCCCGTCCTCCCGCCCGTCATCACCGACACGCCCTTCCTGCCCTCGCCCACGGTGAGCTCCACCGTCACTCTGACACCGATCCCGGTGGAAACTCGAATCATGCGCACACCTGTGCCGACGGAGCTGGTCGGGACGCCGCTGGCGTTCCTCGTGGAATCGTCTCCCACGCCCACGCCCATCCTGGGGATGACGCCTCATCCGGCGTACGAAGCGTACGATGCCGGCGTGCAGGCGCTCCTGCGCGGCGAATACGAGCAGGCGGTCGAATACATGGAGCAGGTCATCGACCTCGATGAAGGTCTGGCCGATGTCTACTACTTCCTGGGCGAAGCCTCGAGGCTCATCGAGCATCCGGGCGAGGCCGTGGCCGCCTACGATCGGGCTGTCACCCTGAATCCGAACTTCGCTCCCGGCTACCTTGGGCGGGCACGCACGCTGCTCATGGTTCGACCGGACGAGGTGCCCGAGGACTTCGAACGCGCGATCACCGCCGATCCACTGTTCCTGCCGGCGTATATGGAAGAGGCCTCTTTCTACGCCAGCCGCCGCCAGTGGGAGAGAGTCGATGAGGTCCTCGGTCGGGCGATCGACGCGGGAGTGATTTCGCCGGAGGTTTACATCCGCCGTGCAGAGGCTCAGCTCAATCGGACGCGTTACGGCGAAGCGCTGGCGAATGCCATCGAAGGCAGCGCCAACGATCCGTCATCGCTCGAGGGATACCTGGTCCTCGGGCGTGCCTACGTGGAAAACGAACTCCACAACGCCGCCCTGTGGCCCCTTCAAACGTACACGCTGTACCGCGCCGATGACCCGGTGGGCCTGGCCTACCTGGCGCGTGCGCATCTGGGAGTGGGTCAGTACGACAGCGCGTACGAAGAGGCCAATCGCGCCTTGAGTCTCAACGACCGCTACGCCATGGCCTTCCAGACGCGCGCCTACGTTCTGATCTTCCGCAGAGAATTCGACGCGGCCATCGATGACCTTCTGAACGCCCGGCGCTACGGCCGGACCACGTTCGAGATCCACTATGGGCTTGCCCAGGCCTATTTCGGCCTGGGGAACCTGGTGGAGGCCATCCGGTCGGGGAACAGCGCGCTGGCCGCCGCCATCGAGGAAGAGGACCTGCAGGTGCGCGATCGCAAGAAGGGCGATTCATACGCGCTCCTGGCTACGATCTTTGAGAACACGGTGCCCCCGCGCATCAGCGACGCGTTGAACAACTGGGCCCTTTTGCTGTCCCTGCAATACGCTCGACCCGAGGCCAAGGCGTTGGCCGAACAGCACGCCCTTGAGCTGGCCGGCGAAGGCCCGACTCGCACGCCAACCCTCAGCCCGACCCCGAGCCTGACGTCTGCGCCTCCGATCACCGTCGAGACTGCGACACCCGCCTCGTAGTCGAGAGCCCGAAGTCACCCTCCGACGTCAACTCGCGATGCGTCGTCCAACCAGTGCCTCGCGTCACCGGCGTGTCGATTGGGCAGCAGGATCTTCACCACCGGCGCGCCCACGCCCGGTGGTTGTGCTGATCGCCGCCGCCCTCTTCGCAGCCTGCGCGGCACCTCCGGTGGCGACCAGCCCCCTGCCCTCCGCCCGCCCTCCGCCCACCGCCACCCCACCCAGCCCGACGCCGACGGACGTTCCCGTCACGTCGACCCCGGCCTCCACACCGCCTCCGCTGGTCCGCTTTTCATCGCCGGTCCTGCGGCCGGAGGTCCAACCCCACTCCTACATGGACGACCCGTGTGAGTATCTGCGCCTCCGCTGGGATCCCGATCGAAGCCCGCCGGGCACCGTCGTTGTCCCCATCATGTTCCATTCGGTGCGGGAACCCGACAACATGATCCAGGACGCGGTCACCATCTCGACCGAGTACCTGGCGTCGATCGTCGAACGCGCGCGGGCCCTGGGCTTTGAAACAGTCACGGCCGAGGAGGTGGCCGGATTCCTGGAGGAGAACCGGCGCATCCCGCCTCGATCCATGATCTTCATCGTCGATGATCGCCGGCCGGGGACCGTCGAACAATACTTCCTGCCCCTGGCGGTGGCCAACGATTGGACCGTCAGCCTGGGATGGATCGTCGCCGACACGCGCGCCGACCTGTGGGCGTGGATGGAGCGCATGAACGAGACCGGCCGCCTCGACATCCAGTCCCACGGGTATTGGCACAAGTACATCACCCCCGACATGCCGGAGAGAGTCGTTCGGGAGGAGATCGTCGATCCCATTCCCGTTTTGGAAGAGCACTTCGGGAAAAGGCCGACGGCTTTCGTCTGGCCCGGAGGGAATTTCACGGAGACTTCCGTGAAGATCGCCCGCGAGGCGGGCTATCGACTTGGATTCACCGCTTTCTCGAGGGGCCCGCTTCTCTTTGACTGGATCCCCCTCGGCGAAGAAGAGGCGGAGATCGGCGATCCGGTGATGGTCCTGCCTCGATACTGGAGCACGGCCGCGTGGGTGAATATCGAGCAGGCGGCCCGGCTGGCGGAAGAGGCGGAAGCCTTCGCCGCGGAACGGTTCCCGCAGGAGGCCGCCTGGTTCCGCCAGGTTTGTGGCGGCGACCTGCCACCGCCGTCCGGCGCATAGGGCATCCTGGACAGGCGCGGCCACCTCGGATAGAATGGCAGGGTTCAACACACTGGTTCAGGAGGGCCCGTTGGCCAACACCCGTTCCGCAAAGAAACGCATCCGACAGAACCGGTCGCGCCGGCTCCAGAATCGGCAGGTGCGCACACGCGCCCGGACGTCGGTGAAGGCCGCCAGGGACACGGCGGGCTCGCCGGACAAGGCCAAGGGCCAGGCCGCCGTTCTGGAAGCCATTCGCGAACTGGATAAGGCCGCCTCGAAAGGGATCATCCATCGCAACAACTCGGCCCGTCGTAAGAGTCGCCTCCTCCGAGCTTTGAAGAAGTCGACGGGCTAGTCCTTGCCCATCGCGGACGCCACGACGCACCCCTGCGGTGCGTCGTGTTCGCGAATCGGGCGAAGCCGCATGCTATAATCCCGCAGCCCACCTTAAGGGCCCTAACGAAGGCTGCGGGATTATCCGCGCCCGGCGTCAGCCATGTTCTCCCGCGAACTCGAACAGCTCGAGCAACACATTCGCCAGGGCCTGGTCGACCTGGGCTCCATCGCTCCCGATTCCATCGAGTGGACTCCTCTCCCGTTCGCCGGACAGTGGGGGATGGGAACGACCGCCTGTTTTCAGGCCGCGGCGGCCGAGGCCCGGTCGGGACGAGGCGTCTCCGTTCCCGCGCGGGCGGAGGCCCTGGCGCGGCAGCTCGCGGAGCGGGTGAAGCCGCCGCGCGGCATCAACCGGCTCGCGGCCGAGAAAGCCTACGTCAACGCGTACTTCGACACGCCGACCTTCGCCGGGCGCGTCGTGGGCGAACCGCAACGCCTGGGAGCCGACTTCGGACGGGGCGCGGCCCGCGGCGAGCGGGTGATGGTGGAGTACGCCCAACCCAACACGCACCATTCGATCCACATCGGCCACGCACGCACGGCGGTTCTTGGGGAATCGCTGGCGCGCATCGTTGAGTTCGCCGGCTTCGAAACCATCCGCGCCTCGTATCCAGGGGACATGGGCCTGGGGGTCATCACGTGCGTCTGGGCGTATCAGAAGTTCTACCAGGGCCAGGAACCTGAGGGCGTGCACGAGCGCGGGCGTTGGCTGGCCGGGATCTACGCCGAAGCCACGGCCTTGCTCGAGCCCAAAGAAGGCGAGACGGCCGAGGAGCGTGAGCGCCGCGAAGGCTACGACCGGGAGCGGCGGGATATGCTCCGGCGCTGGACGGAGAAGGACCCGCAGGTGTGGGCCCTTTGGGAAAAGACGCGTCAATGGAGTCTGGACGAGCTCCAGGACATCCTGGCGATGCTCGACATCCACATGGACGTCTTCTTCTACGAAAGCGAAGTCGAGGATCTCGCCAGGAAAATCGTCGACGAGCTCATTGCGCTGGGCGTGGCTGAGGACGAGCGCCCCTCCGGCGGCCCGGTCATCGTGCGCATCGATGAGAAGCTCGGGCTCAAGAAGGAAAAGTACCGCACCGCCGTCCTGCTCCGCAGCGACGGCACAACGCTCTATCTCACCAAGGACCTGGCGCTGGCGAAGGTCAAGTTCCAGGAGTACAAGGTCGACCGATCGATCTATGTCGTCGATTTCCGGCAGTCGCTTCACTTCCAGCAAGCCTTCAAGATCCTCGAGCTGTGGGGCTTTCCTCAGGCCGCGAAGTGCTTCCATCTTTCGTATGGATTTGTGACGTTGCCGGAAGGCGCAATGTCCTCGCGCCGGGGCAACGTCGTGTTCTTCAAGGACGTGGCCGACGAGGCCGTGCGCCGGGTGCTGGCCACCATCGAACAGAAGAACCCCGACATGCCTCAAGACCTGCGCCCCGTCGTGGCGCGCCAGGTGGGCATGGGGGCCCTTGCCTACGCCATGCTGTCCGTCGACAACACCAAGGACATCGTTTTCGAATACGACACCGCGCTCAGCCTCGAGGGCCAGTCGGCGCCGTACATACAAAACGCCCATGTCCGGGCGAACAGCATCCTGCGCAAGGCCGGCGCCTGGTCCGGCGAACCGACGTTCGATTATGTGCTGACCCAGCACGAGGTGGACCTCATCGATCTGCTCTCACAGTTCCCGCGCGTGGTCGATCAGGCGGCGAACGAGTACAAGCCGCTGCTCATGGCCAACTATGCCTTTGCGCTGGCGCGGACGTTCCACGGCTTCTACCACAGTGTGCCGGTGCTTCAAGCCGAGGACGAACAGCGGCGCCTGGCGCGGCTGCACCTGACCGCAGCCGTTCGCCAGACTCTGGCCAACAGCCTGCGCTTGCTTGTAATCCAGGCCCCGGACGTCATGTGACCCGCCCTGCGACCAAATCACATCTCACGGAGAGACTCAATGCCGAAGCAGAACGTGTTGATCATGGGGGCCGCAGGCCGTGATTTCCACAACTTCAACGTGTATTTCCGCCCGAACCCCGACTACCGTGTGGTGGCTTTCACCGCGACGCAGATCCCCAACATCGAGGGCCGCGTCTATCCGCCCGAGCTGGCCGGAGCTCAGTACCCCGAGGGCATCCCCATCTATGCAGAATCCGAACTCGACCGCCTTCTGCGAGACCTGAAAGTCGACCAGGTGGTGTTTGCCTACAGCGACGTGCCGCACGAATACGTGATGCACAAAGCCTCGCAGGTTCTCGCCGCCGGCCCCGACTTCCGGTTGATGGGTGCCAAAGCAACGGAGCTGAAGTCGAATAAGCCGGTCGTGTCCGTGTGCGCGGCCCGCACCGGAAGCGGGAAGAGCCAGACGACGCGCCGGGTGGCCGAGATCCTGCGCGGACTCGGCTACCGCGTGGCCGCCGTTCGCCACCCCATGCCCTACGGGAATCTGGTCCGCCAGGCGGCGCAGCGTTTCGCCAGCTACGAGGATCTCGAGGCGGCCGATTGCACCATCGAGGAGCGTGAAGAGTACGAGCCCCATCTGGCGCGCGGCGTGCTGGTCTTCGCGGGAGTCGACTATCAGAAGATTCTGGACATGGCCGAGAAGGAAGTCGACATCATCCTGTGGGACGGCGGCAACAACGACTTGCCCTTCTTCCACAGCGACCTGCACATCGTGGTCGTCGACCCACACCGACCGGGCCACGAGTACGGTTACCATCCCGGCGAGGCCAATGTCCGCATGGCCGACGTGATCGTCATCAACAAGGTGGACACCGCCTCGGCGGAGGGCGTTCAGAAAGTCCGAGACAACGTGGCCCGCCTCAACCCTGAGGCGGTTGTGATCGAGGCCGCTTCGCCCATCTTCGTGGACGATCCGCAGGCGATTCGCGGCAAGCGCGTGCTGGTGGTCGAAGACGGGCCGACCCTCACCCACGGAGAGATGGCCTACGGCGCGGGATGGGTCGCCGCACGGCGTTTCGGAGCGGCCGAGATCGTCGATCCTCGCCCCTATGCCGTTGGCACGATCGCCGCCACCTATGCCAAATACCCGACCACCGGCCATGTTCTCCCGGCCATGGGTTATGGCGACGGGCAGGTGCGAGAGCTCGAGCAGACCATCAACAACGCCAAGGCGGACATGGTCCTGATCGGCACGCCCATCGATCTGGCGCGCCTGCTCGATCTCAATAAGCCCGCCCAGCGAATCCGTTACGAGCTCCAGGAAATCGGACAGCCGACCCTGAGCGAAATCCTCGAACAGCGATTCGGCCGGAGGTAGCGGTCGGTAACGGGCATGCCCGGCAACCGCCCTTCCCCTCGAGCCGTTCGTTTGGTGTGGAACCGCCGGGAGGCGCCTGCATCGCCCCCGGCGGTGCTGCACCTCGCCTCGGATACCCGCCCCACCTCACGCTCGGCGGCGACGGGGGACGTCTACCTGGGAGACAACCTGGCGGTCATGCGGGCGCTTATGCCCGCGTTGGAGGGCCGCATTGATTTGATCTACGCCGATCCGCCCTTCAACACCGGCCGGGCGTTCGCTGCGCGTATCGGACGGGGTGAAGATTCTCGGAAGCCCTCGGACTGGAAGAAGGCGCCCGGCTATGGGGACCGCTGGGAGGATCCGGCAGCGTACCTCGATATGCTCGCGCCTCGCCTGGAGGCCATGCATCGCCTTCTGTCCCCTACCGGAAGCCTGTATCTGCACGTCGACTGGCGGGCCTCGGCGCACGCCCGCGTCATCCTCGATGAGATCTTCGGGCCAGACCGACTGCTGAACGAGATCATCTGGGCCTACCACGGGCCGTCCCCGATCGTCTCAGCCTTCAAACGCAAACACGACACCATCCTTGTCTACACGAAATCGCGCCGCTACCGCTTCGACGCGGAGGCCGTGCGCGTCCCGTATGACTCGGCGACGGTGAGGGCCTTCGCCAGCTCCCCGCGCGCCGGATTTGGCAAGACGCCGAATCTGGCCCGCGGCAAGGTCCCTGAAGATTGGTGGTATTTCCCGGTCGTGGCGCGCCTGCACAACGAGCGGACGGGTTATCCGACGCAGAAACCCCTGGGCCTGATGCAGCGCATGATTCTGGCCTCCAGCCGCAAAGGAGACCTCGTCGCCGATTTCTTCTGCGGCTCGGGCACGACCGCCGTCGCCGCCGCCCGTGCCGGCAGGCACTGGCTCCTGTGCGATCATTCCCCGCTGGCGATCGCCACGGTTTACCGGCGCTTGGCCCTCGAGCCCTCGCGGCCGGGATTCCGTCTCTGGACGACAAGGTCGAGGCACGGCTCTGCGACCCTGGGGCCTCATCTGCGCTGGCGCACTCGGGGACGATCGGTGGAGGTCGAACTACAGTCGGAGAAGATCCGCGGCGCCCGAACGAAGGTCGGCGCGGAGATCAACCTTTGGGAAGTCGACTGGGATTCGGACGGCCCATTCCGCAGCCGCTCCAGATCGGTGCGCGGCTGGCGCTCGGATGCGCTTCCGGGCCTCCTTCGGCACACTTTCACCAGGCCGGGACAGTTCCAGGTTGCCGTCCGCGCCTGGGACAGTCTGGGGCGCGTTCACACCGCCCGGCGCCGCCTCACCATTCGGTAGGGCTCCACAAAACACACCGCGCCCTCTGGGCGCGGTCCTGCTCGGATTTCGGGCTCGTGGGGCTACTGGCCGGTGGGCAGGTCGAGGCGATAGCCCATGCCGCGGATCGTCTTCAGAAAGCGCGGCCGCTTGGGATCGGGTTCGACGGCGTGCCTCAACCAGCTCATGTGCACGTCCAGCGTCCGCGTGTCGCCCGTGTAGTCCGTGTGCCACACCTGCCGGATCAACGACTCGCGCGTCAGCAGGCGCTCGGGGTTGTGCAGGAACACCTCCAGCAGGCGCGCCTGCTTGGGCGTCAGGCGCGACTCGCGTCCCAAACACCGCACGCTTCGCTGGGCGAGATTGAGCTTGATCGGGCCGACTTCCAGCGTGAAGCGCGCGTCGGCGGGAACGAGCCGGGCGACGCGATTCATGAGTTTGCGAGCCGTGAAGGGCTGGACGAGGATAGCCGAGGCTCCGCTGGCGCGGGCCGGGCTCGAACCTTTGGGGGAAACGAGAAGGATCGGAACGCCGTTGAGACTCTCGCGCAGGGCGCGGCACATGCGCGCCCCGCTGGCCTGCATCGAGGCTGCATCCAGGACGACCAGGTCCGGGGATTCTTTTTGGGCGGAGGTGAGGGCCGGGCCGATCTTGTGATGAGTGCTGACCCGGTATCCCCTCTTCTCGAGGGCCGGGGCATACGAGGGCGCGCTCGCTCGCCCGCTCTCTATGAGGAGAATCTTTACAACCGGCATTCGAGGCTGGACTTTGACCGACAAATTCGGCAGCCTCTCCGGGATGGGCTGCCCATAGGAGCAATCATACCTCGCTTTAAGGGTCCAGACAACGTGACTTCGGTCGGCCTATCGGATGCGCACGCCGACCACGACGCCGTCGCTCTTGTCAGTCGGCGAACAGCACCTCCAGCACCGTCCCCACATCGTCTCGGCCCTCCAGAGTCTTGAGATCGAAGACCTCGGTGAAGCCGCAGTTGAGGCACGACGCAAAGGCGTAGCGATACGGCTGGATCTCGAACAGGCGCGAAATGCCGGTGCCGGATACGGCGACGCGTTCGACACGGGCTCCGTGGGAGTCGCAGCGCCGGCAGACAAAAGCCCGGCCAAGTTGGTCGTCGATGCCAGACATGGTGACCTCGAGGGTGGTTGATCACAGGGTAGAGCGATTCGCCGTTGGCCCCCTGACACCTGGCTGTCGGAAGGCGGCCGGATTATGGGGGCTGCGGCGTCCAGGTAGGCGCTGCCGTGGGGCGAAGGGACACGACGGTGAATCTGGTCGACGCCCTCCACTGGAGGCCGACGAACATCTGGATTTCATACGTGCCGATCCGCCAGCCCCCGGGCGGAGTGCATTAGGTGAATACGTAGCCTCCCGTCCCTCCGTCCCACGGCTCGGATTCGTAGCAGATGATCTCCTCACCGAAGTACCACAACGCCGTCCAGCGGACACCGTTGTCGAAGTTGTCGTAGGTGAACGCCCCGTAAAGCGTGTCCGGAGGCCCCTCGAACTCCTCTTCGGGGTCGACGGCCAGGTTACCCGGCGTCAGGCTCTCCGCAACCAGAATCGGGCTGATCAGGACGTCGGCCCGAGGCGTGATCGTTTCCTGGAAGAAGATCTCCAGGCGCTCCGGAAGCCTGGGAGTGACGCTCGCCGTCGGTGTCCGCGTGATGCTGGGCGTCAGGCTGATGCTGGGAGTGATGGTGATGGTCAGCGTGAGGGTCGGTGACGGGGTCTGGGTAACGGTAGGGATGGGCGTGATCGAAGGTGTCGGCCGCACGACGAGGTACGCCGCCTGCCGACCGAAGCGAAACACGGCGACGGCCGCCAGCAGGCTTGCGATGCCCATGAGGATGAAGCGCCAGCCTGCGACCGCACGCTGGCGTCGCAGGAGGTAGAAACGCAGTTTGCCCGCGGCCGAGACGCGCCGCAAGCCCAGCCAGATGGCCGGCGGGCCCAGCACAAGCAGGGCGATCCACGCCCACTGGACGATCTGGTCAATCGTCACGTCTGCTGTGCCTCGACGATAGCCCTGCCCCAGAGCCGCGATCAGCCGCCGCCCAGCTCACTTCCAGCCTGGCGTCGTGGTCGAAAGCCACGGGAAGTACACAGACCCGGTCGCCTTCTTGATCGATGGGCAGATCCCCGCCGTTGAGCGTCGCCGCCGAGGGTGCGCCCGGAAGAACCAGCCACACCTTCCCCTCCGCGCGTCGTGGGAGAGACAGGTCAGCCTCGAGAGCATTTCGTCCCACGCGCATCCCGCGAACCGCCAGGCCCATCGACACATGCAGTGTGTCCCCAAGCCATGTGGGAACTCGCAGCTCACGGCGAAGACAGGCCAGAAAGACGCCGTGGGGGGCCAACACAGGG
The DNA here is from genome assembly GCA_035693825.1 of Anaerolineales bacterium. GTDB lineage: Bacteria > Chloroflexota > Anaerolineae > Anaerolineales > E44-bin32 > MGOM01. Next base: position 7,693 of record DASSGB010000019.1, on the reverse strand, counting down.
CTCTCGAGGACATCTCCTTCCAGCACGAGGGCACGCTCATTCCAGAAGTCAACTCCATGATACCCGCCGTCGGCTCTCGGCAGCGCGGGGTGGCCGAGTGGCAGCCGCAGCCTCCGCGGCCGATCGGCCCAGTTGATCATGCACACCAACCGCCAGTCTCCTGCGGCTCCCTTCAGGGGGACGATGATGAATGAAGGATAGGCGGTGTCGAACCAATCGAGGACCGTCGGCCGGCCGGTTAGCGGAGGAAGCATGCGCGCCAGCCAGTCGATTCGAAGATGCTCCACCTCGGGCATGTGATCTGAGTCGATGATGGATCCGCCGGCCAGCGCGTCGACGGTGAGCAGGGTCCTGACTTCGTGCGCCGCAAGACCGAGGCGCTGTGTGACCGCCCTCGGCAGCCGCCACGCGTCGAAGGGTCGAAACGACGCGTCGCCGGGCACGGGCGCGGCTTCTCCCCAACCACTCGGTTCGGGTTGCAGCAGGACGCAGTCGGGGTCGTTCACCCACCACCGCCGATCCAGGGGGGCGAGGTTGACGGCATTGCGTAGCGAATTCCGTACGGCCGGGACGGTCGCCTCGGCGTGCATGATCACGTGAACCCCGCGGTGATGAGGATGCCAATGGGGTGCGACATCCGGCGATATGCGCATGCTGTCCACGATGCCGATGGCCGGCCCGAACGGGCAACCACATCCTATCAGCCAGCCGTCGTCCCCGACGGCAGCACGGACCCGCATCAACGCCGCCCGAAACGCTTGAGCCCGGGTCAGCCGAGGTTCCGCACGTCTTCCTTGAAGCGCGGCAGCATACAGGAAGTCGAGCTTGAGCGCGCCGAAACCCCAAGCCTTAACGGCCTCACGCGCCAGGGAGGCGACATGGTCGAGCACGCCTGGGTGCGTCGCATCGAGCGCGTACGGCGTGTTGCCGCCCACCAGCCCCGCTTCCACCGGTCGTCCGTCGCCTCGTTGAAGGATCCACTCTGGGTGATCCGCGACAAGCTTGCTGGCGCGTTCGGCTACGAATGGTGCTATCCACAGGCCGGGAGTGAAACCATCGCGGCGAATGCGCTCGGCGAGCCCCTCCGGGCCCTCGGGAAAGCGCGGCCACGGCGGATACCAATCCCCCACCTTCCGCTCGTAGCCGTCATCGACCAGGACCAGGTCGAGCGGGACATGGTCTCGGTGGTCGCGCAGCCATGCGAGGTTGGTACGTATCCCGGCCTCGTCGATGTGGCGGTAGAGGCGGTACCAGGAGCACCAGCCCGTGATCCCGCTGTCCCTCCCCACGACTCGCGCGTTGCCCGCCCTTCCGGCCAGGTCCACAAACGCGGCCAGGGGTTCGGCGTCGTCGATCGAAACGAATTGCAGGCAGGCCCAGTCGGTCTGGAACAATCCACCCGCCGGAATGACCGTGTCATCTCCGTGACACCACAAGCGAACAGCTGTGGGATCGGCGCGCAAGTCGATGTCGAGGCTGGAGAAAGCCTGGCGTGCCGTCACCGCGCCGAGGAGCACGCCCGCACGGGTTTGGCGATCTCCGATGACGGTGAACATTTCTGAAAGGAATCGGCCGCGCGACCGCGGCGCTCGGATCCCGGGTTGCTCGCGCCCGGGCCCGACGAACCGCGCCAGCCGCGTTCGAGGATAGCGGTCGCTGGGGCCAAGCGCACCGGCGAAGCCGAAGCTCTGCCAACCGGTGATGAACGCCGCCGGGTCCTGCAATCCCCCCACCCCGGTCTGTGAATGATGTGAGAGCAGCGAAGCGTCGCCTCGTTCGGCGTTCAGAAGATCGATCGCCCGCAGTCGGACGGGCTCGTCGCCGGACCGAAGCCAAAGCCGGAAGAACAGAAAAGGGCTCTCGTCTGGAAGAGCCCACTCGATTCGAACACGCACCTGAGTCTCCGGCGCGACGAAGCCCACAGCCACCCCTTGCGAGGCCCCGACCGGGGTCTCCAGGCGAGGGGATGTCGTCGAGGCCGAGTCCGGGAAGGAGCCGGGCCAGTCGACACTCCGCGTCCCGTCCCACCAACTCGCACCGCAGCGCCCGAGGACGTGCAGGCTGGAGCCGCCGTCTGCAGGTCTCGCCGTCCACATGCCCGACGCCTCGAGTCGGAAACGCAGGTGCCGGTTTTCAAGTTCGATCGTCATGGGGGTAGCCGCTCGAGGGGAGGCCGCAACGAGGCAACGCTCCCAGGCGGCAGCGGCATTATACAGTCAGGAGCCAGGGCCCCTCGCCGGCTCCGCGATCAGCTTCAGACGACGGTGAAGTAACTGTAGTGGTAGAGGATGCGTCCGTCGCGCAGACCGAGAGTGTCGTTGCCATCCAGGACGCTGCCTCGGTCGCTACGGGCCGTCCAGGTGAACTGCCGGGTGGATCCGCTTCCGCTCTTCCCCGTCACCTGGAACTCCGCATTCGGGAGCGTCTTGCCCAGCAGCTGGTTGTACCAGTTGCGGACGGCTTCTTTCCCGACGACCGTCCGCTCCGCCGTCACGTGCGCCGCGTTGTCCAGATACAGTCCGGCGATCAGGCCTGTATCTTTCTGATTGATGCGGCCGACCAGGCGCTCGGGCATGTCGGCCACCTGGTTTCCCCCCGGCCAGTCGAACGACGCCACGGCGTTCCACAGATCGATCATCACCGGGCGGGTGGCGAAGTCGTAGGCCCAGAAGTTCGAGGCCTCGATGCCCATGTCCTTGGCCCGGCGCATAAAGCGAATCACCTCGTCGGGGCTTGGCCTCCAGGCGTTGTGGTTGTAGGTCGGGCCGGTGACCAGAATCGGGCGTGCCGGCTGCAGGGCGGCCCATTGGGCGACGCTTCGTTCGAGCTGCTCCTCGGGGTTGTGGGCGAATTCGAAGTAGACCTGAGGCATGCCGAAGTCGCAGCGCTCGAGGAACTGCGCGTACGGCACCTGATGATGGATCTGAGGATAACGGTAGGAGCTCAGCCCGATCGGCACCTGGGACAGGCCGGCCCTCAGCTCCTGCATGAATCGTTGCGCGGCGACTTTCTTCCCGGGCTCCTTGTACTCCTTCTCAGCATCGATGACGTATCCGTCCAGGCCCAACGTTTTCATGCGCTGGATGGCCAGGCGCGCCTCGCCGATCGGATTGTCGCCTCGGACGTAGTGCCAGCCCCACACCTGAATCCCGGCCTGCTTGAGGGCCTGCGCCACAGGCGGGATGTAGTCGATCTTGCGTTGAAAGTCGTAGTTGTAGACCCAGTTCGAGCCGTCGGCGATCTTGATCAGGACGTGGCTCAATCGCGCGGCGGAGGCGCGCGCCGCGATGGCGGCGGGATTGCCCCCATCGCACTTCGGGATCTGCCACATGAAGTAGCCTTTACCCTTCAGGTTCATGCGTTCTACCTCGCTCGGGGGTGTCTACCTCATGGCCGCGGCGTAGGGCATCGTACCCGTAACGCGTCCGAATGGCGTCGACGGCCGCCAGCAGGCGTTCATCGTGCTGCCAGGCGGCGTCGAACAGGCTGAGCTGGCGCAGGCGCTCGCCCAGGTGGGCGACCCCGACACCGATCAGCCGCACCGCCCTGCCCTTCTTCCACACGCGCTCGAACAGTCCTTGGGCCGCGGCGAAGATCTCCCGGTCCTGGTCGGTGGGCTGCGGCAGACGCGTCTGGCGGGTCAGCGTTGTGAAGTCCGGCCATCGCAGCTTCAGCCGGACGGTCGTTCCCGCCAGGCCGGCCTCCCGCAGCCGCGACCCCACGTTGTCGCTGAGTGCGCGCAGGGTCCGCAGCAGCTCCGCCGGATCGGCCACATCTCTGGCAAAGGTCGTCTCGTTGGACATCGAGCGTGCTTCGCGCCCTTCTTCGACGGGTCGGTCGTCTTCACCTCGTGCACGGGCTGCAAGTTCGATGCCATGCGGCCCCAGATGAGTGGACAGCCAGGCCGGCGTCTGAGAGGCCAGGTCGCCGACCGTCCTCAGCCCGAGGCCGACCAGCTGCTCCCGAGTGCGCGGCCCGACTCCCCAGAGCATCTCCACCGGGAGCGGCGCCAGGAAGGCCGCCTCGCCTCCTCGCGGCACCACGATCAAGCCGTTCGGTTTTCCCACTTCGGTGGCGATCTTGGCCACGAGTTTGCTGCCGGCCACGCCCCACGAAGTCGGCAGCTCGCATCTCTTCCGAATTTCCTCGCGCAGGGCGCGAGCCACCTGCTCGCCCGGCCTCGGATCGTCGGAGACATCCAGGAAGGCCTCATCCACCGAGATTTGCTCGACCACCGGCGCCGCGTCGCGCAGGATGTCCATCACCCGTTCCGATTCCTCACCGTAGACGCCATGGCGACCCGGCACGACGATCAGGTGCGGACACAGCCGCAAGGCGCGGGCTGTGGGCATGGCTGATCGAACCCCAAACGGTCGCGCGGCGTAGGAGGCCGACGCGACCACACCTCTGCCTTGCGGAGTGCCGCCGACGACGAACGCCTTGCCTCGCAGCTCGGGATTGAGCTTCTCCTCGACGCTACAGAAGAAGGCATCCAGATCGACGTGAAGGATCGTTCGACTCACATATCCCTCGGGTTGACAGCCTCGGCCCGACCGCTACAATGCACTGCGCAATCCCAGGAGGCGAACGTGCGGAGCTGTACGGTTTGCCGGGCGCAATCCCCGGATGACGCCACGCAATGCATCCAGTGCGGGTCCGATTTGGATCGAGTGTCTGCCACGGCCGTGGCGCTGGCGCGCCTCCGCGGCAACGACCGGGTCAGCCGGATTCGCGTCATCGTCGCCGATGACGCCTGCCCCGCCTGCCGGGCGGCAGAGGCGGAATATCCCAAGGACGAAGCGCCTGACCTTCCCACTCGCGGCTGTTCCCATCCCAACGGCTGCCGCTGCTTCTACGAACCGGCCTTGGCCGAGATCTACCCTTAGCCGGGCGGCCGTTCGTTCTTTCCCTCGGACTCGATTTGGTCGAACCTCGCCCGGACGAAGGCCTGCGCGTCGCCGACGGATTCGATCTCGCCTGAGGCCTGGGCTTCTCTGAGTTCCTCGAGCAGACGGCCGACCTTCGGCCCGGGGGTCATCCCCACCAGCCGCATGACCTCGTTTCCATCCAGCAGCGGCGCCGGCTCAACCTTCTCCGGTCGACTCTCGAACCAGGCCTCGAGCAGCGTTCGAGCGACCTCCAGGCGCGACGACCAGACGTCCTGGGGTGTCGGGGGGACGTGTCTCCCGAGCAGATCGGCCAGGGACAGCAGGACGACTCCAACACCCGTCGATCCGGTCGAGCGGTAGAACCGATAGATCGCCCTGCGGCTGATCTCAGGCGTTCGCTCGAGCCATTCGGGGCGCAAATGGTGAGCAACCAGACTTTCGATCTCTGCCGTCTCTGCCAGACTCAGCGCCAGCCGGCGGCATGCCTCCACGGTCATGGCCGCCCCGACAGCCTCGTGGCCGAGGAATCGTATTCGCCCGTCCGGATCGGTCGAGATCGTCTTGGCCTTGCCTGCGTCGTGCAGCAGCGCCGCCAGATAGAGAGCCTGTCGCCTCGTTCTCCCGACACTCAGGTTCAGGTCGAGGTAGGCCTTGAGCGGACGGCGGAACCGCCCCAGTCGATGGATCGCCATCCCGGAGACCAGGTCGGTGGCGCGGTCGTCGACGTCCTCCTCGGGAAGAATCCATTCGAGCCTCTCGAGCCCGTCGACGACGGCCAGCGTGTGCCTCAGGGCGTCGAAGGCATGCGCCTCCGGCTGTTTCAACCCGCGCAGCGGCTCGAGCTCGGGCAGCAGCGCCGTCAACCAACCCAGATGATCCAGAAGACGGATGCTCGCCGAGGGCGAGGTCAGTCCAAGAAGCCGGAAGAACTCGTCCCTCAGCCGTTCGGCTGAGACCTCGCCGATCAAGCGCGAGGCGTTCTCAACCTGTCGGGCGGTTTCGGGCGCGATCCGCGCGTCCAATTCTCCCGCCAGGCGCACCGCCCTCAGTCCGCGCACCGGATCGTCGAGAACGGCGGTGGGCGAGCAGGCCTCGAGCCATCTCTTCTGAAGGTGAACCCGCCCGCCGGTGGGATCGATGAGCCGAGTGGGATCGTCGATCGCCACCGCCATGGCGTTGAGCGTGAAGTCACGCAGGCGAAGGTCCTGCTCGATCGAACCGCCCTGGAGGCGAGCGAAATCGAACACCGTCTTCCGGCCTGCGCCGGTCGTCAGCAGCATTCGTCCCGTGCCGCGATCGGCGTCGAGGTCGAAGTAGTCAGCGCCGGCCTCGTTGGCCAGTCTGCGACCCAGGGCCAGCGCATCTCCGGCGACGACAAAGTCCACATCCTGCGACGGGCGATCCAGCAGAACATCGCGCACGCTTCCGCCGACGACCCACACTCGCCGGCCGGCCAGGGCAGGCAGCAGATCCTCGACGACTGGGGGCAGGAGACGGGGCGCAGCCACAGCCTGCGGCCGCCTAGCCGGGGGTCAGGATCTTGTCCGGTTGCACGACGCCGATGAAGGGCAGGTTGCGGTAGTACTCGTCGAGATCGAGGCCATAACCGAAGACGAACTTGTCCGGGATGATGAAGCCGCGATAGTGGATCGGGACGACCGCCTGGCGCCGGGTGGCCTTGTCGAGGAGGGCGCAGACCCGCAGCGTCTTCGGACGGCGCGTGCCCAGAAACTCGAGCACCGACGCCACCGTGTGGCCCGTGTCGATGATGTCTTCCACCAGCAGGACGTCGCGGCCTTCGATCGAAGCCGTCAGGTCGAGGGTGATGCGCACCTGGCCCTGCGAATCGCGCGCCCCGGCGCCGTAGGACGCCACGGCCATGAAATCGACGGCGTGCGGGATGGTGATCGCCCGCATCAGGTCCGTCAGGAACATCACCCCGCCGCGCAGGATACAGATCAGAAGCAGATCCTCGCCCTGGTAATCCCGGCTGATATCGGCCCCGAGCTCGGCCACCCGCTTTTGGAGCGCCTCCGGCGTGATCAGGATCTCGGCCAGGAAGTCGTGGTAGTCCTGAATCTTCATGATCGGGGAACCTCATGATGCCGGCGGCAGCGAGCTTCGTACAGCTCGCTGGCGCCGACCACGACGATCGGCTCGTCGTAGCGGGCCGGCTGACCATCGATCAGACGCTGCGTCCGAGAAGCGTCTTCGCCGCAGACCATGCAGATGGCGTGCAGCTTGTCCACCTGCTCGGCCTGCGCCATCAGCTCGGGCATCGGGCCGAAGGGTTCGCCTCGAAAGTCCAGATCCAGCCCGGCCACCAGAACGCGCAGGCCGCGTTCGGCCAGGTCCCGGGCCACGCCGATGACCTCCCGGTCGAAGAACTGCGCTTCGTCGATCGCCACCACGGTGGTGTGGTCGTTCACCAGGTCGCGGATGCGCGCCGCCCGGTCGACGGGCGTGGCCTCGAAATCCGTCCCGGCGTGGGAGGTCACCTTGCCTTCGGCGTAGCGGACATCCAGGCTGGGCTTGAAGACTTGAATGCGCTGGCGGGCGATCCGCGCCCGCCGCAGCCGACGGATGAGCTCGTCGGTCTTGCCGCTGAACATCGACCCGGTGATGACTTCGAGGCTTCCCGTGGCTTGGGGCATCGGCACCCCGCTCGATGAGGATGAAAAGCGATGGGGCAGGTGCGAATGCACCTGCCCCTAGTGTACCTCAAGCAGCGCCACCGAAAAGCCACTGGGCGAGGGCCGGCCGTTGATTCACACGACGGATTCCCTTGTCCCGGGAGGCTGGAC
>DASSGB010000018.1:0-12901 GCA_035693825.1 Anaerolineales bacterium | reverse complement strand
GATTATAGCACCACGGCCCGATACTTCCCATAAGTGCAGAGTACCATGTCAAAGTGGAAGTTATGTTGGTAGCCCGGTCATCAACGGGTCCTTCCCGTGATCTCGCTCGCCCCATGGCCTTGCCATTCGATACCATAGCCGCAGCTTTAGCCTGCGTCCTCCGCTGAACCAAGATCCTTCGATCCCGAGGACCGATCCTCACCCGACCCTCCCTCTGAAAGGGGGAGGGAAGATCGCGCTCGCCCCATGGCCTTGCCGTTCGACACCGTAGCCGCAGGCTTCAGCCTGCGTCCTCCGCTGGACCACCATCCTTCGATCGATCCTCAGGACCAACCCTCACCCTACTCTCCCCCTGAAAGGGGGAGGGAAGATCGCGCTCGCCCGGCGGAATTTGGGATGCGGACTTCGCTTCAAGTCCCCCAAGGGGATGCGAAGCGCGATCCCCGGTAGGGCAATGAGGCTCAAGGGCCGGCTGTCAATGCCGCGTGGTATCCTTCGCATCGTGCTCAGGTTCCGATTCGTATTGCTGGCGCTCGCGACCGCTGCTTGCGGTTCGACAGCCTACGAATGGCACGGCACCGCCTACGAACCGCCCCGCCCGGCGCCTGCCATCACCCTCGCCGCCCACGACGGAACAACTTTCGATCTCCAGGCGACGCAAGGATACGTTCGCCTGGTGTATTTCGGCTACCTCAACTGCCCGGATGTCTGCCCGGCGACGCTGGCGAACATGGCCTGGATGCTGGGCGAACTCGAGTCGCAATCGGAGCAGGTGCGCAGCCTGTTCATCACCGTCGATCCCGAGCGCGATTCGCTGACCGCGCTGGCAGACTATTTGGGCGGATTCAGCCCCGACCTCATCGGCCTGAGGCCCGGGCCGGAGGAACTTCAACCGCTTCTCGAGGCTCTGGGCGTCTATGCCGGTTTGAATGTGTCGTCTTCGTCGCACGAGATCGAGCACTCGGCGCGGTTGTTCCTGATCGATCAGGACGGCCTGCTGCGCGCCCACTATCCGTGGGACGCCGATCGGCAGGGGCTCCTGGACGACGTGAGGCACTTGCTGCAATCCGACGGATGATCCCGATGGCTTCGAATTCGGCCGTGTCCATCGATACGACCCCCGACATCGCCAGGCTGACGGCTTCCTTGTGCATGGTCGGTGCGGGTCTCATGCATTTCTTGATTCTGCCGGAGCACGTCGAGCATGCCACCGGGCACGCCTGGTTCTTTGCCATCGCCGGAGCGCTCCAGGTCGTTTGGGGAGCCATCGGTTGGCGAGCGAACCGCCGCGTCGTGGACGGACTGGGCATGGCCCTCGCCGCCACGCTGATCCTGCTCTGGGGCGTGACCCGCGTTCTCCCGCCGCCATTTTCCAATCTCCCCGAAGAAATCGAAGGCGCCGGCATTCTCTCCAAATCGCTCGAGGCCGGCGCCTTTGCTGCGCTGTTGGTCGCCGTTCGGCGCGAACGCGGCATGCGCCTTGCGGCCTGGGCTGTGGGCGGAGCTGTGGTTGCGGCATTCGCTTTGTATGCAGGCGGTCGCCTCGCCGGACCGCTCTTTCCATCGCTGTGGGCCGAGCAGGCCGAGGCCGGGTCGAGCCCGTCAGGCGTCCACACCCACGTCGGCGGGCAGCGCGTCCGCATCGACGACAAGCAAGCCGGGCCCTGGATCGTTCGCGTCCTGACCTCGCCTGTGCCACCTGTGCCCGGGAACTTCCTGGTGGAGGTCCGCGTGCGTCAAGAAGACGGCGGACCGACGCGGAAGGACGTCGAGGTGTGGATCGAGGCGCGGCCGGATGAAGGTCCGGCGGAGGTGGTGCGCGTCGCCGCCGTCCCCGAATTGGCCAAGATTCCGGGCGAGGTCGCGGCGCAGGTGCCGGTGCCTCATGCGGGGATTTGGCTCATCACGGTCACCGTCGATGGACCGGAAGGACGAGGCGAAATCGGTTTTGCCGAAAGGATCTCGGGCTCGCTCGGGCTGGGCGCGTGGATGTCGGCGCTTCTGCCCTTTGGCGGCCTGGCGCTGCTGGTGATTGGGTATGCGGTGCTGTCGAGGGCGGTGCCGCGTGGGGAGATGTGAGTCGTAACCAATCACGAATCACCAATCACGAGTTTCCTCGTGATTCGTGATTTGTGGCTGTAAGCCGGTATCAACGCCAGAGCGCGTTGAGCATGATGGCCCCGAAGAAGAGCGCAAGGTAGAGGCTCGAGAAGCGGTACATGCGCCAGGCGCGTTTCGTCGAGCCGTCTTTCCACAGCCGCCAGGCGTGCAGAAGCAGCAGCAGGCCGAGGGCGACGGCCGAACCGAAGTAGAACCACCCCTCCCGGGCAATGGCCCCGATCAGAATCGTGATGATCACCACCTGCGCCGAATACAGGGCGATCTGCGCGCGAGTGCTGGGCTCGCCCGCCACAACGGGCAGCATGGGGATTCCCGCCTTGCGGTAGTCAGCCTGCCGCACGAGGGCCAACGCCCAGAAGTGAGCCGGAGTCCAAAAGAAGACAAGGAAAAACAGCAGGAACGCCTGCATCGACAAGCCACCCGTTCCGGCCGCCCAGCCGACCAGCAGCGGCATCGCCCCCGCGCCCCCGCCGACGACGATATTCTGCGGCGTGGCGCGTTTCAAGACCAGACCGTAGAGAGCGACGTAGTACACCATTCCGATCAGCGCCAGCACAGCGGCTGCCCAGTTGACCCCCAGAGCAAGCACGTAGAACCCGGTAGCGCACAGCACCAGGCCGAAGGCGAGCGCCCGGTCCGGACGGACAAGGCCCGCAGGGATCGGCCGACCTCGAGTGCGCGCCATCAACACATCGGTTCGCCGGTCGGTGTACTGATTCAGCGCCGACGCCCCGGCTGCCGCCAGCGCGCCTCCGACCATTGTTCCGACAACGATCGACCACGGCGGCCATGAGCCGCGTCCTACGACCATGCCAGCCAGAGTCGTGAAGAGAAGCAGAAGCAGGATGGCCGGTTTGGTCAGCAGGAAATAGGCGCCCATCGAACCGGCGAGGCTCGCGGAGGCCTGCGGCTCAGGGGACTCTTCCAGGGATTCGCCTGGAACGCGGGCGGTCAAACTTGTGGAGATAACCAGCGCCGACCACAGCGCCGCGGCCGTCGCCACGTGCAGGCCCGTCAGGACCGGTGGAATGCCCTCCAACACACTGCGCGCGCCGATCCAGGCTTGAGCCACGATCAGCACGGAAGCCAGGCTGACGGAAGCCCGGGCGGCAGGCCCAATCGACCGCGTCCGCCACATGCGGGCCGCCAGCCACCACACCGTCAGGCCGGCCACGAGCGCCAGGCCTCGGTGCAGCATCTGGACTCGTCCGAGCGGATGTCCTGGCCACAGCACACCGTCGCACAATGGAAAGCCGGCACAGGCCATGCTGGCCCCGCTGCCGCGGACGACCGTCCCACTGACCAGAAGGATGAACACAACGACGAGGGTCGCACTTGCTTGCGCGGCCAGAGGTTGACGCAACGTGAGTCGCACGGGACGATCGCCGGCTTGAGGCGCGGAAGCGCTGACCACGACCACCCACTGCAACCCCAGGATGATGAGAGCCAGGGCCATGTGAATCGCGACGATCGGAGGCGGCGTCTCGAGCAACACCGTGACGGCGCCCAGGCTCACCTGAAACGCCAGCGCGACGACGGCTAGCAGGGCCGGCACCCAAATCCAGGGCGTCTGGCGCGCCTTTCTCCCCGCCTGCACGGCCATGGCCACCACCAAAAGGGAGGCCAGGGCTGCCGTCCAGCGGTGGGAATACTCGAGAAGGGCGTCGGTTCGCAGCGGAGGCAGGAGGCGGCCGTAGCACAAGGGCCAGTCGGGGCAGCCGAGGCCCGAGCCGGTGACGCGAACTATCGCTCCGACCACAATCAGGAGGTACAGGCAGACCGCGGCCGCGAGCGCCAGCGACCTGAGTCGGCCTGGGGCCTTGCGGGGCGAGGGCACACCCGCATTCGTCTCGAGCTTCGAAGGCGCGCCGGGCATCGAACGGGCTGTCAACTCAGATGACGATCGTCAGCAAGGCGAAGACGACGAACAGGATGACGGGCAGGAGGAAGATGGCGGTATACATCCGGCTGTCGCGTCGCAGATGCATGTAGAAAGCCGCCACCATGGTGGCCTTGCCCAGTGACAACAGGAGGAAGAGAACGTTGGTCGCGGCGCGAGGCAATCCCAGGCCCTTCACCCCGAGCTCAACGGCGGTGATGATCGCCAGGACGAGGAACACCAGGGCATAGCTAATCGGACGCCGCGTGACGGGGGGTGCAGGTGACTCCATGCCGCCGCTCCTAGATCAGGTAGATAACCGTGAACAGGACGATCCACACGATGTCGACGAAGTGCCAGTACAGGCCGAAGACTTCCACACCGATGTGCTCGTCGCGGGTGTAGTTCCCGCGCATGCCGCGGAAGAACGTCGACAGGGCCCAGGCGACTCCCACCAGGACGTGCAGGCCGTGGAATCCGGTCAGCGTGAAGAAACTCGAGCCGAAGACGCTGCTGGAGAGCGTCAGGCCGTGGCGGAAGAGGCTGACGAATTCGTAGGCCTGTCCACTCAGGAAGGCCACGCCCAGGACGATGGTAGCGATCAGGTACAGGTTCATCGAGGCGACATCGCCCCGCCCGACCGCCGCCAGCGCGCTGACGACCGTCAGACTCGATGCCAGCAGCACGAACGTGTTGATGCCCACCAGCCCGACGTCGAGCAGGGCCGATTCGGGTGTCGGGTTGTTGACTTTGTAGAAAAGGAACGCAGCGATCAGTCCGCCGAAGAACATCACTTCGGAGCCGATGAAGAGCCAAACGCCGAGCTTCAGGTGGTCCAGGCCGAGGGCGCGGCCGGCGCGGAAGGCATCTTCATGCATGGGCTTGGTGTACTCCATGGCGCGCCTCCCTCATTCCCCGGCCGCCGGGGCGCCCGCCGGGTGTGGGGCCAGATGCCCTTCGCCGTAGTCGTAGGGGCCGTGGGTGATGACCGGTTCCTGTTCGAAGTTGTGCTGCGGCGGAGGCGAGCTCGTCTGCCATTCCAGCGTGAGCGCCCGCCACGGATTCCCGCCGGCTTCCTTTCCGGACCGCAAGCTGACGAACGCGTTGTACAGGAACGGCAGGACGGATATCCCCAGCAGGAACCCGCCAAAGGAGGCCAGCTGATTCGGAACCAGGAAGTTCGGATCGTAATCGGCCACGCGCCGAGGCATGCCCTGCAGTCCGGCGAGGAACATCGGCAGATACGTAAGGCTCATGCCGATGAAGTTCATCCAGAAGTGAGCCTGGCCCAGCCGCTCATCGTACATGCGGCCGGTGATCTTGGGATACCAGTAGTAGAGCCCGGCGTAGATCGCCGACACGCTGCCCCCGAACAGCACGAAGTGCAGATGGGCGACCACGAAGTACGTGTCGTGGACATGCAGGTCGACCGGGATGGCCGCCAGGAAGATGCCGGTCAGGCCCCCGATGAGGAACTGCGAGATGAATCCCATGGCGAAGAGCATGGGAGTGGTAAAGCGAAGCTTTCCGTTCCAGATGGTCGCCAGCCAGGAGAAGATCTTGACTCCGGTGGGCACGGCGATGACCATCGAGCTGACCATGTACGGAATTCTCAAGCGCGGGTCCATGCCGCTGGTGAACATATGGTGAGCCCATACGGTCAGCCCGAGGACGGCGATGGCCAGGCTGGAGAGGGCAATCATGCGGTAGCCGAAGATCGGCTTGCGCGAGAAGACGGGGAAGACCTCCGAGATGATGCCCATGCCCGGAAGGATCATGATGTAGACCGCCGGGTGCGAGTAGAACCAGAACAGGTTCTGCCACAGCACGGGATCCCCGCCGCCCGCCACGGCGAAGAACTGCGTCCCGACCAGGCGATCCAGGGCGACCATGATCAAACCGGCGGTCAACACCGGCGTGGCCGACAGCACCAGCAGGGAAGTGGCGATGATTCCCCACACGAACAGCGGCAGACGCCACAGCGTCATTCCCGGGGCGCGCATGGTCACGATCGTCGTCAGGAAGTTGACCGCCCCCAGGATGGAAGAGGTGCCGAGGACGATGACGCCCAGGGCCCAAAGGGTCTGACCGTCGGGTGTCCGGATCGACAGCGGGACGTAGGCCGTCCAGCCGGCCTCGGCCGCGCCGGCGAAGAAGCTGGCGATCATCAGCAGCCCGCCCGGAGGGATGAGCCAGAACGACAAGGCATTCATTCGCGGGAAGGCCATGTCGCGTGCGCCGATCATGAGCGGGACGAAGTAGTTGCCGAACCCCGCCAACACCGGGATGACCCACAGGAAGATCATCAGCGAACCGTGATTGGTCATCACCCGGTTGTACTGCGTGCCGTTCACCACGTCCACGCCGGGCTGGAGAAGCTCGGTCCGCACGACCATCGCCAGAGCTCCGCCGACGAGGAAGAAGAAGAAAGTCGTGACCAGGTATTGGACGCCGATGACCTTGTGGTCGGTGTTCCAACCGAAATAGCGAAGCCAGGCTGGCGCCGGCTGTCGCAATCTGGAGACGAGCGATTTCATGCGCGGTCCCTCCACAAACGAGGCGCGAGTTCTCAGTTGGCCAGCAGGAACTCGATGAGCGCGTCGAGCTGCTCATCGGTCAGGCGCTGACCGAAATCGGCCGGCATCAGGCCGTTGGCGAAAGGCTGGACCACGTGGGCACCGGGTTCGAGGATCGATTGCCGGACATACTCCTCGGCCGATAGCCCGGGCACGCGGTTGGCGGCGGTGGCCGCCAGTCCGTCCAGAGGCGGCCCGACCTGTCCGTTGGATCCGGCGGCTGCCAGCGTATGGCAGGCGGCGCAACCGAACTGGGTGAAGATTTCCACCGGATCCGATGGGCCGGTCTTTGCCGCCGCCAGCCAGGCATCATAGGCCGCCTGATCCTCGACGACGACTTCGCTGATCATGCCGGCGTGTCCCGGGCCGCACAGCTCGGCGCAACGGATCGGGAAGCGGCCCGGCTGGCTGGGCGTGATTCGAAGCTCGGCCATCTGACCGGGCGTGGCGTCGCGCTTGGCGCGGAATTCCGGCACCCAGAAGGAGTGGATGACGTCCTCGGCGGTGATCTGAAACAGGACCGGCCGCCCGACCGGCAGATGGAGCTCGCTCGTGGTGACGTTGTCCTCCGGGTAGTGAAACTCCCAGGTGAACTGCCGTCCGATGACCTCCACCACCAAGGTGTTCTCTTGCGGGCGTTCGATATCCTGCAGCACCTGAACGGAATAGATGCCGACGAAGACAACGATGGCCGCCGGGATCAGGGTCCACAGGATCTCGAGCGCGTTGTTGCCGTGAACCGGCACTGCGTCGGTGTCATCCCCCGGCTTCCTTCGAAAGCGGAGCGCGGCATAGACCAATGCTCCTTCCACGAGGAGGAAGATGACGGCCGTGATTCCCAGGAGGAGCTGAAAGAGACGATCGACCTCGACCGCTCGGGTCGAAGCCTGGAACGGCATCAGATGAAGCTGTGTGGCGGCCAGGTAGCCGCCGGCGGTCAGGATGAGCGCGGCGAAGATGACGAGAAGGATGCTCCGCTCTTTCACGTCGGTCGGACCTCCAGCTTGGCGCGCTGACGATTTACGGACGAAACGGCGAGCCCCCCGCCCTGCGCCGCCCCAGCCACGGCCGCAAAGCGCCCCTCATGGTCCCCGCCGGTGGCCGCATTTTACCACCGCAAGCGGGCCGGCCCGTGCGATCCCGCAATCACCGAAGGCCTCCCTCGCGGTGACGCGCCCTTCCGGGCGCGTCATCGTCTCCCCTCGACAGACCCCGCTAAAGTTCGACGCAGTAGGCCATGGCCAGCGTCCCCGGGCCGGTGTGGGCACCGATGGCCGGGGTGGCCCAGGAAAGGGTGGTCTCGATCGGCTGGTATTTCTGCTTGGCATCGGCCAGCATTCGCCGGGCGTCTTCTTCGGCTGCGGCATGCATCGCCGCAATGCGCACATTCGAATGGCCCCGGACCTTCTCGCCCAGGAGTTCCATGATCCTTGCGTAGGCCTTCGGACGGGTGCGCACCCGCTCGAGCGGCTCGATACGTCCGTCCTGCACATGCAGAAGCGGCTTGAAGTTCAACATGGTTCCCACCAATCGCGCCGCCCCGCCGATGCGCCCGCCCCGATGGAGGAATTCCAGCGTGTCGACCACCAGCATGATGCCTGTGTGGTCTTTCGCCTTCCGCGCGTAGGTTGCGACCTCTTCGAACGATGCACCCGACTCGGCCTTGCGGGCCGTCATCAACACCTGGAAGCCCAGGGACATCCCGGCATGGCCCGAATCGACGATCTCGATCTTCGCCCCGGGAAATTCCTGCTTGGCCTGCTCCGCGGATTGGACGGTGCCGGAAAGCTTGTGCGAAATCAACAGGGCGACGATCGGCGTGCCCGAGGCGACCAGGGGCGCGAACAACTTCTGGAACGCAGCCACCGTCGCCTGGGAGGTCGTCGGCATGACCGTCGCCGTCGCCAACCGCTGGTAGAACTGCTGAGGCGTGATGTCGACCCCATCGTAGAGCGTCTTGCCTTCCCAGATCACAACCTGAGGGGCAACCCCGAGACGGTACTTGGCGACCATTTCTTCGGGGAGCGTGCACGTGCTGTCGGTGATGATTGCGACGCCGCTCACGTGGCCTCCTTGGGGCAAGTGTCCGGAGACGCGACCCGGAGGGTTAACACCCCTCAAAGGCTTCGGTCGCGGTGAGGAAAGGCGTTTTGGACTTGTAGGGGCGAAGCATGCCGTCTCGCACCCCGTTCGCCTGCACCCCGTTCGGGCCGCGAGCCCCATGATTCGTTCGGAGGGAATGGCCCGCCGGGGCGAGACGGCCTGCGCTGCGCTTGTTGCGGCGCAGGCGGGCCGCAAGCCCCACAGTACGTTCGGAGGGCATAGACCCGCCGGGGCGAGACGGCCGGCGTGCCGCCGGGCTTCGCGGCACGCCTGCACCTGCGCTGCGCTTTGTGCGGCGCAGGCGAACGGTGCTTCGCCCCTACACCTCTGGGAAGCCTGCGCCCTTAGGGTTCAGCCGCGGCTCTTCAGCCAGCGCAAGATGTCATTCACGCTGCGCGTGTTGAGGATAGCTTCGGCGGGGAGCCATGCCCGGCGGGCGACGGCCACGCCGTAACGACGCAGCGCGAAATCCTGCGGATGGTGGGCATCCGAGTTGATCGCCATCAAGCAGCCCGTTCCCCAGGCCTGGCGGGCGTGTACGTCGTTCAGGTCCAGCCGTTCCGGGCGGGCGTTGATTTCCAGGGCTACACCGTGATCGGCCGCGGCCTCGAGGATGGGCTGGATATCCAGATCGGCCGCTTCGCGCCCCATCACCAGGCGGCCTGTCGGGTGGCCGATCATATCGACATGTGGATTGCGGATCGCGGCCAGGAGACGGGCCGTGATCTTCTCGCGCGGTTGGCGCAGCGAAGTGTGAATGGAGGCCGCCACGAAGTCCAGGTCGGCCAATACCTTGTCCTCGAAGTCGAGCTTGCCGTCGGCCAGGATCTCGACTTCGGCGCCCAGCAGCAGGCGGATGGAGTCCCCCAAAGCCTTCTGGACCCGATCCAATTCACGACGCTGCTGGTGAACGCGCTCCGGCGTCAGCCCCTGCACCATGCCCAGGCTCTGCGTGTGATCGGTGATCACCAGATACTCCAGGCCTTCGGCTCTGGCGCCTTCCGCCATCTCCTCCAGCGTCGCGCCGCCGTCGCTCCAATCTGTGTGCGCGTGAAACTCGCCGCGGACTTGATCCAGTTCCAGCAACTTCGGCAGACGCCCGGCCACGGCCGCCGCCAGCTCGCCTCGATCCTCACGCAGCTCCGGCGGAATCCAGGGGACCCCCAGCGTTTTGTAGACGGATGGCTCATCGGCACACAGGATTTCGCGCCCCTGTGGATCTTTGAAACCATGTTCGGAGAGCGAAAGGCCACGGTCCTGCGCCATCTCCCGCAGCCGAACGCTGTGGGCCTGCGAGCCCGTGGCGTACTGCAGCGCGGACCCGAAGCGAGCAGGCGGATGCACCCAGAGCTGCACCCGCAAACCGTCATGGAGTTCCACGCTGGCTTTCGTGTCTCCGAGGCTGAGGATGCGCGCCACCTCGCTGAACTTGGAGAACGCCCGCAGCACCGTTCCGGGTTCGTCCGAGGCGGCAATGAGATCAAGGTCGCCCACGGTATCGCGCCACCGCCGCACACTGCCGGCCGCCTCGGCTGCAACGACGCCTTCCACGCCTCGCAGGCGGTCGACCAGGCGCTCGGCGATCGGTCGTGCGACCCCGATGGAGATGCGGGCGCTCTCCCGGCGCTTGAGGGCTTCGATCCTCTCCAGGATGCGCTCTTCGGAACGGGCGCCCAGACCCGACATCTCGCGCAACCGGCCCGCTCGCGCCGCTTCCTCGAGCTGTTCGACGGTCGTGATCCCAAGTTCCTTCCAGAATCGGGCTGCGCGCTTCGGGCCGACGTCGCCGACGCGCAGGACCTCGGTCAGACTGATGGGCACTTCCTTCTTCAGTTTCTCGAAGAAGTCCATCTTGCCCTTGGCCAGGAGTTCGTCGATCTTGGCCGCGATCGCTTCTCCGACGCCGGGGATCGAGCGCAGATCGTCTTCCTTCCACACATCGTGGATGTCGCGGCCGAGCTCGCGTATGCCCTCGGCCGCCCGACGGTAGGACAGAATGCGGTAGATCATCTCGCCCTTGATTTCCAGGAGGTCGGCGATCTTCTCGAAGACTTCGGCTACCTCACGATTGGTCATGAGCCCGCCTCCTCCGGCGCCTCGTTCTCGACTAGGACCTGGACCACGACCCACCCGTCGAGATGAGCGACGATACCGACTCCCGAGACAAGGAATTCCGGATCCAGCAGGTCGGCCCGATGTGCCGAATCAGAAATCCAGGCACGCATCACCGTTGCCGCGAGACCTTCAGCGGGGTCCGTGACGATCAGCAGATGCTCGGACGCCCGCCCGTGGTAACCGGCCTGCTGGAGCGCCGTCACGAGGGTCGGGTTCCCCGAGCCTTCGGCGGCGTGACGGAGGTCATTGCTCCCCGCCACCTCGAGAGCCCGCGCCAGTGCAATCTGCTGGAGCGAAGCGGGGAACTCCAAGAGCGGAAGCTCGCGGGCCCGGCGAAGTTCATTGAGCAAAGTCTGCAGGGCCAGGGTCTCGGCCGGAGCATCGACGGCTGTCGTCGGAGGCCCGATTGAGACGACGACGGAAGGCGTCGGCGTGGGTGGCGCGGCGAGGCGGCACGCCATCGATAGAAAGACAGTCACAAGCAAGGCTGGAAGTTGTCGAGGGATGACGACGCTTCGCATGGGCGCGGCGCGATTATAGCCCTCGGCCTGAGTCCGGCAGCCGTTCGTTGCCGGCATGATCCATCTATGCTATCCTTGCGCGACACTCCGCCGCGCCTTCCTCATGAGCAAATTCCCTCCTGAACGTTCGATTCTGGTCTACATCATCGAGCAACACCCCCTCGATATGCCCGAGACCGGACCCCTGTTCCGATGGATTCACACCGATAGGGATCTGCGGCCCCAACTGGAAGCGCTCATCGGCCCGCACGACTCAGCCGAGATTCGACTGCTCATCGACAGGGCCCCGGGAGGCGCCGCCTGGGACGAGCTCCTGGCGAGTCTCCTGCAATCGCGGGCGAGGATGGTGGTGACACACCTGGCGCCGCTTTCGCCCGCGCAGCGGCAGCACCTGATCGGCGTGTGCGCCGAGACCGGGGCGCGGCTGATCACACCCGGCGACGCGGGCCGCACACGGGCCGACAGCGGCGCGCATCGAAGCATCTAGGCCACCTCCTCCGGCCGTGGTCCACGAATACGTCGGCAACCTTCACGCCCACACTTTCTATTCCGACGGATGGGCCGATCATGAGACCGTCGCCCTGGAGGCGCTGGCCGCCGGGCTCGACTTTGTCGTCACCACAGATCACAACGTCTACGTCGAAGGCTTCGACGGGTACCGCTACGCCGGCGGAAGGAGAATCCTTCTGCTGGCCGGCGAAGAGATTCACGATCAGGCCCGCCGGCCGCAGAAGAATCACCTTCTTGTGTATGAAACGCGGCGCGAGCTGGCCCAGCTGGCGCACGACCCCGAGCGCTTGCTGAGCGCCGTCGAGCAGCTGGGAGGTGTCGCCTTCCTGGCTCATCCCATCGATCCGGCCTCGGCCGCCGTCGGCCAACCAGACCTGTCCTGGGTCGATTGGGATGTGCGCGGCTATGCCGGGCTCGAAATATGGAACATGATGACGGAGTTCAAGTCCCTCCTTCGTTCCCGGCTGGACGCCGTCTTCTACGCCTTTCGACCGACATCGATCACGCGGGATCCATTCCCCGCATCGCTCGCACGCTGGGACGAGCTGCTGAGGAACGGCCAGCGAGTGACCGGAATCGGCGGCGCCGACGCGCACGCCTTCACCGGCCGGTTGGGACCGATCCGGCGCACCATCTTCCCGTATGCCTTCCTTTTTCGCGGTGTCGGCACCCACGTGCTGACCGACGAGCCCCTCACCGGAGATGTGGATACGGATCGACAGCGACTCTTCCACAGCCTCGGCCGTGGGCGATCCTTCGTGGCCTACGACCGACCGGCCTCGACCCGAGGCTTTCGGTTCAGCGCCCAAGGCGATCTCGGATCGGCCTCCATCGGAGGTTCGGTCCCCGTGGGGACGGGCGTCACCTTGCAGGTCCACCTGCCTCGCCGCGCCCATGTCCGCCTGGTCCGCAGCGGCGATCTGGTCGGCCAGTGGTGGAACGTTGCCGGCGCCGTCGAGACCGTGACCGTTCCCGGCGCCTATCGAGTCGAGGCTCGCCTTCCCTACAGGGGGGCCCTGCGGGGATGGATCTTCAGCAATCCGATCTACGTCACATTCTGAGGAATGGACGCGATG
>DASSGB010000017.1:0-10310 GCA_035693825.1 Anaerolineales bacterium | reverse complement strand
CGGGCATCCGCGATCTGGAACTGACGCCCGCCTCCATGGCGGCGGAGTATTCCGTGCCCATTCGCGTTCGACTCGAAAAACTGCGAGGCTTCTGACCATGGGCTTCTTCGCGAGGTTAGAGGCGCGGGCTCAGGCGACCGGGAGCGTCCTGTGCGTCGGACTGGATCCGCATGCCGAGTTCCTGACAGACGACACCGCCAAAGCGGCCCAGGCGTGGTGCGAGAAGGTGATCGAGGCCACCGCCGACTCGGCCTGCGCCTACAAGCCCAACGCTTCTTTCTTCGAGGCCTGGGGCGCCGAAGGCTGGGAGGTCCTGCGCCGAGTGATCGCCCTGGCCCGACGGCATGCGCCAGTCCTCTTGGATGCCAAGCGGGGCGACATCGCCAGCAGCGCCGCGGCCTATGCCCGAGCCATCTTCGACCGGCTCGAGGCGGACGCGGTCACCGTGAATCCCTACCTCGGTGCGGATTCGTTGGAGCCCTTTCTAGCGCGCGACGACAAGGGAATCTTCGTCTTGTGCAAGTCCTCCAATGCAGGGTCGGAGGATTTCCAAGGCCTGCACGTGGTCGGCGGGGAGCCGCTCTACCTCGAGGTTGCGCGGCAGGCGGCGGCCTGGAACGCGCGAGGCAACGTCGGCTTGGTCGTGGGCGCCACCGACCCCTCCGCCCTGGCGGACGTGCGCTCGGTTGCGGCCGACATGTGGATCCTGGCGCCTGGGGTGGGGCAGCAGGGTGGGGACGCAGAGGCGGCCGTCCGCGCGGGGATGAGGAGTGATGGCCTGGGGTTGCTGGTGCCGGTGTCGCGGAGCCTGGCTCAGGCTGCGGATCCGGGTGCGGAGGCCCGCCGCATGCGCGCCACGCTGGCTCGGCTGCTCGCCACAAGGCCGACACCCGCGGCGGTCCCCTCCCTGCACTGGACGCGCCTGGCCGAGCGGCTGATCGAGGCGGACTGCGTTCAGTTCGGCGACTTCCGCCTGAAGTCGGGCCTGCATTCGCCGATCTACATCGACCTTCGGCGCCTGGGGTCGTACCCGGACCTGCTCGACCTGGCGGCGCGGGCGTACGCCCGATTGATGGCCGACCTGCGATTCGATCGCCTGGCGGCCATCCCCTACGCAGCTCTGCCGATCGGCACCGCGTTGTGCCTGCGCACCGGAAGGCCGCTGATCTATCCGCGCCTGGACATCAAGGATTACGGCACGCGCTCGGCGGTGGAGGGCGAGTTCCGCTTCGGCGAGACGGCCCTGCTCGTGGACGATCTTGCCACAACCGGCGGCAGCAAGTTCGAAGCCATCGAGCGTTTGCGGGCTGTGGGGCTGCTGGTGCACGACGTCGTCGTTCTCATCGACCGCCAGTCCGGGGCCTCGGCGGCGCTGGCCGAGGCGGGCGTCCAACTCCACGCGGTGTTCACGCTCGGCGTCTTGCTCGACTACTGGGAAAGCCAGGGCCTGATCCCCGCCGAGCACCTGGAGCGCACGCGTTCCTTCCTCGCAGGCTCTGGCGGCTGATCGGCTCGAATTGCGATGTACGCGCGAGTGCGGCCGCTGCTCTTCCGGCTCGACGCCGAACAAGCCCACGCGTGGACCCTGCGTCTCGTCGAGGCCGCCGGGTGGCTGGGCGTGGGCCGGCGATGGCTGCGCATGGCGGCCGGCGGGCCATTTCCTCCATCCCCGATCGAGGTCTTCGGGCTGACGTTTCCCAATCGACTTGGATTGGCTGCCGGATACGACAAAGACGGACGCGCCTTGCGAGGGTTGGCCTGCCTCGGATTCGGCCATCTGGAGATGGGCACCGCCACGCCACTGCCGCAGTCCGGCCAACCTCGGCCGAGACTGTTCCGCCTCACTCAGGATGCGGCCCTCATCAACCGGATGGGGTTTCCGAACGCCGGGCTCGAGGCCGTGCGGGCTCGGCTGGCGCGGTTTCGGCCGAGGGACGCCATCCTCGGGGTCAACATCGGCAAGGGGAGAGAAACGCCGCTCGAGGCCGCGGCCCACGACTACGAGTCCCTTCAGCGGGCGCTGAGTCCCTTCGCCGACTACCTGGCGGTGAACATCTCTTCGCCGAACACACCCGGCCTTCGGACGCTTCAGGGAAGGGCATATCTCGAGGGTCTGTTGGGGCGATTGTCCCGGGCTCGAGGCGGGGCGGCCCAACCGCGTCCGATTCTGGTCAAACTCGCGCCGGACCTGACCCGTTCGGAAATGGTGGAGGCGGTTGAAGTGATCGAGGCGGCAGGGATGGATGGCGTCATTGCCGGCAACACCACCCTGAGTCGCGAGGGGCTGGCATCTCCGTTGGCGGTCGAGGCCGGTGGGCTGAGCGGCAGCCCCCTGTTTCGGCAGGCGCTGGCGATGGTCGAGCAGATCTCACGGCGAACGCAGGGTCGGCTGCCGATCATCGGAGTTGGCGGGATTCTGGGAGGAGCGGACGCCCGGGCTATGGTTGACGCCGGCGCCTCGCTGGTGCAGGTCTACACCGGGCTGGTCTATCGTGGCCCGAGGCTGGTGGGAGAGATACTCAAGGCGCTTGGTTCGTGAAGGCGACCGACCCTCACCCTTCCCTCCGCCTGAATAGGGAAGGGATGCCCGGGATGGCGAGCCGATGCAAAGCCGCACTCGTAGCCGCAGGCTTTAGCCTGCGCAGTTTTCGACCGCGCCACATCCGATTGCAGTCACCGACCCTCACCCTTCCCTCCCCCTTTCAGGGGGAGGGTTAAGATGCTCTCGCCCAACGGCCTCTCGGCTGCACCCTCAAGACACAAGTCCCCGGCAGGGCCATGATGAGAAGTGGCGCCATCAAATGAAAAGCCCCCCTCGGCGGGGGGCTTTCGGTTCCTGGGAGCTGGGCTTACAGCTCGGGGATCTTGAGGACCTGGCCCGGCTTCAGGATGTACGGGTTCTCCCCAATGACAGCCTTGTTGGCGTCGTAGATGACCTTCCAGTTTTCCTGCCCACCGGGCCCGTAATACTTGAGGGCGATCAGGCGGAGCGAATCGCCGACGGCGACGGTGTGCTCAGCCTTCGTCTTCTTGGGCATGCCCGCGCCCATGGGCGCAGGCGCCGGTGCGGGCATTCCCATGCCCATAGGGGAGGGGGCCGGCTTGGGAGCGGGCATCCCCATACCCGACGGTGCCGGCTTGGGAGCAGCCTTCTTGACGGTCTTCTTGGCGGCGCGCTTGACCGTCTTCTTGGCCGTCTTCTTGGCCGTCTTCTTGACGGCTTTCTTCGCCACGCGCTTCTTGGCGGCCTTCTTGGCCTTCTTGACCGGCCGCTTGGCGGCGCGCTTCACCGTCTTCTTGGCTGCCCGCTTGACGGTCCTCTTGACGGCCTTCCTCTTGGTGGACTTCTTAGCCTTCTTTGGCATGGGTCTCCTCCCCTCCAATGGAAGTGGCGACGGGATCGGACGCGCTAACGGCGGGATTGTACCTCAGGATTTTGAAAAAACCGCAAGGGCTTGGCGATCGAGAAGTCGA
Organism: Anaerolineales bacterium; assembly: GCA_035693825.1. Lineage (GTDB taxonomy): Bacteria > Chloroflexota > Anaerolineae > Anaerolineales > E44-bin32 > MGOM01. Next base: position 6,836 of record DASSGB010000017.1, on the reverse strand, counting down.
GGACGATTCGACGCGATGAATCGCATGGTGGGTCTGCGAAGGCCTTGCGTTTGGTCCTGGGTGGGGTCCAGAGCGCCCACCGAGAGGTCGGCGGCAGTCCATCGGGAGGGGTCAGGGAGCTCCGGACAAATATGTGAAGGCCGTCACTTGTCTTGACCACGCCTGTAATGACAGGCGTGCGAGGCCGGGACAGAGGACCGCGGCTAAGCGCGATGTCGCTGGCGGCGTGAGAGCTGCGCCGGGTGCACGCCTTCCGGCGGACGCAGGCCATCCACCACAATGCAGCGGGCGAGATCGCCTTCCAGCGCCAGCTCTGTGCGCTCGACCACGGCGACGGTGACCGGCGTGTGTTGCACGACGCGGACCCAATCACCGGACAGGACGCCGTAGGCGCGAAGTTGCTGGCGGCGTGAATCCGGCGCGCCTTCAATGGCGGCGATGCGCGCTTGATAACCCGCGGGAACATCGGCCAGCGTCATGGGCGCCTGGAGGCGCGTGGCTTTCTCGAGGCGCCGCTGGCGCCGGTCGCCTCGGCCGGCCAGCCACCGGCCGATGGTCGTCCTGTGCGGATCGACATCCACGTGGCCGCACGCCGGGCAGCACACGGTCTGACAACCCCGGACGAGGGGGCAACCCCGGCAATGGTCGCGGCCATCAGGATCGAAGCGATGCCCGCAGACGGCGCACGTCAGCAAGGATGTCATGTCCATCCAAATCCCTGAAGCACCAATCGCAGGGCCCCGCCGACCAGGAACGCCAGCGGAAAGACGACGGCGACGATGGCGGCGGTGGTCCGCCAATTGTGCTGGCGGGCGATCATCATGACCGCGGCGATGCACGGGATGAAGAGCGTGATGGTGACCATCGCCACCAGCGTCTGCAGCGGAGTCAGCAGGCCCTGGCTCTGCATGGCGAACAGGCCCGTGGCCCCGAAATCGCGACGGAGGAACCCGAGAAGGAAAGCCAGGCTGGCTTCGGGCGGCAGCCCCAGCCAACCGGTGACCAGCGGCTCCGTGAGCCGGGCAAGGCCGCCGAGGAGCCCGGTCAGATCCAGCACGAAGACGAGTAGGCTTCCGAGAAGGAAGAGCGGCAGCACTTCTTTCAAATACCACTCAAGCCGCGCAGCGGTCTTGACGAGCACATTGCCTGCGGCGGGAAATCGCAGGGGAGGCAGCTCCATCAGCAGGCTGGACCGTTCGCCGGGCACCAGCCTGGCCGCCAGCCACCCGACACAGATCAGGACGAGCAGGACGACTCCCAGCCACACCAGGGTCGCCTGGATGGATACCGCGCCGAGCATCCCCATCACCACGCCGAGCTGCGCAGAGCAGGGAATGGCCAGCGCCAGCAACAGCACGGCCAGAAGACGTTCGCGCCGAGTCTCGAGGATGCGCGTGGTGAGCGTCGCCGTCGTGACGCAGCCTAGACCTAGGACCATCGGAAGCACGGCCCGGCCGTTGAGCCCCATGACGCGGAAGAGTCGATGGCTGAGGACGGCCAGCCTGGGCAGATAGCCGGAGTCCTCCATCAGGCCGAAGGCCAGAAAGAATGTGGTCACGATCGGCAGTATCAGTGCCAGCGCATACGTCAATCCCATCGTCCACACGCCGTAAGGCCCGACCAGGATGTCCGCGAGGATCCGGATGGGAACGATGCGGCTGACCCACGAGATCAACCAGGGATTGATGATCTCGCCGAAAAGATTCCCTTCCAGCCAACCCACCAGAGTCTGCGCGCCGAACACGCCGACGAACTCGTAGAGCGCGAACAGCACCCCGCCGAGAATCGTCAGCCCCCATACCGGATGGACCGCCAGCCCCCCGAGCCGTTGGGCGAAAGAACGTTGAGCCGGGGGCTTCTCCCGAATGACCGACTCGGCGATCCGATCGACCTCGGCCTGGCGGGCACGTTGGATGGCCTCGGCCGGTGGTTCCCCAAGGAGCTCGGCCAGCTGCTCGCGACCATCGACGAGGATGCGCCATTGTGACGCGTCGAGACGCTGGCGGAGCCAGTTCTCCGCGGCCTCGTCCTTCGAGAGCCATAGCAGCGCCAGCGCCCGGGGGCGGATGGTCGAGGGAGGCAGGATCTCGACCATCCGAGTCACCTGCGCGTCGATGGGCGCCGGATACGTCACACTTAAGGTTGCCGGTTCGGCCGAAGCGATGGCCGCCTGTAAGGAGTCGATCCCCTGGCTCCGCACGGCAATCGTCGGGATGACGGACAGATTCAGGCGCCGGGCCAATTCTTCGGTCCGAATATCCAGTCCCAGGGCCTCCGCCTCGTCCATCATGTTGAGATCGAGCACGAGGGGCAAGCCCATCTCCGCCAGCTGGAGGGTCAGGAGCAGCGTGCGCCGCAGGTTTTTTGCGTCCCCGACCTGGACGACGGCGCGGAAAGGCTCGTCGAGGAGGAGGCTGGCGGTGATGCGTTCCTCTTCGCTGCGCACCGGCAGCATCAACAGGCCCGGCGTATCGACGACGGTGCTTTCCGGCAGAAAGGGAGCCGAGCTACGGGCGATCTCAACCGTCGTGCCGGGGTAGTTCGACACGTTGACATACCGCCCCGTCAGCCGATGGAAGACGACCGACTTGCCCACGTTGGGGTTTCCCACCAGGGCGATCTCCCCTGCGCCGGCGAAGGTCGCCTCGGCCTCTCCGTGACAGTTCATCGTCTCGGCAGCGTCCTGCTTTTCGCAGGGGCTCTTTGCGTGATCTGCACACGCAGGTGGGCGGCTAACTCGGGGCCGAAGGTCACCGCGCCGGATGAGGTGCGGACCAAGCGCAAGCCGTCGGTGGCCTCGACCGATTCCAGCCGCAGGACGACGCCCGGCCGAAGACCGTGGCGGGCCAGGTAGCCCAGCACCGAGCGCGACTCCGGATGGACCGCAACCAGCCGGGCCTCGTCCCCGGCCTGGAGGTCGGCCAGCGTTGGGCCGGGTGGTAGCGGGCCGGTGCTCGGCCGAGGAATGACGTTGCCGTGCGGGCAAGTCTTGGGAGAGCCCAGACGACGGTCAAGGGCTTCGGTGACCTCTTCTCCGACGACGTGCTCGAGCTGGCAGGCCAGATCGTGGACTGATTCCCAGGGAAGCTGCAGCTCGTCGGTCAGGAAGCGCTCCCACACCCGGTGGCGGCGCAGCAATGTTCGGGCATGGCCGGCGCCCGCAGGCGTGAGGCGGACCCCGCGATACGGCTGGTGGGTCACCAGACCGTGGCGCTCGAGGCGATGAATCATCTCCGTGGCGGACACGACGCTGTGGCCCAGCCGTCCGGCAAGGGCCGAGATGGGCACGGGGGTGCGACCGCGCGCCAACTCGAAGAGCGATTTGACGTACATCTCGGGGCTGGGGCCCATGTCGACGGCCATGCCGCACCTGATTTAAGGTTCACCTTAAACTATCGCGACAGGGCCGCCAGGGAGCGTTGCAGGTGTCACGGCTTCCTGCGCCGAAGGTCACGCCTGTCGCGGCTATAATCCCGGCCGCCATGACGGCGGCCGAGGTCCATTGCGCGCAGTGCGGCGGTCTGCTCCACCCCGATGAGGGGCAGGTGTTCCTTGTGTGCCCCTATTGCGGCTCGGCGGTCTATCTCGACGCTTCGAAAGTCGTCTTCCATTGGAGCCTGGCGCCGACGTTGGGCGAAGTCGAGGCTGGCGAGGCGCTCTCCCGCTGGATGGCGGGCAACGAGACTGTGAAGGACCTGGATCGCAAGGCCAGGCGGACGGAGACCTCCTTCGCCTACTTCCCTGTGTGGCTGCTGAAAATCAAGGACGGAGACGGCCACCGCATCCATCTCGAGCCGGCCGCGGCGACCTCGGTCACGGCCATGCGCGAAATGCCCCTGCCGGCCGGCGACCTGGTCCGATACGATTCGGCCCTCGAAGCACAGTCGGTCGCGCCCTCCGTTCCGCTGGACACCGTCCTGGGCTGGCAGGCGAATGTCGGCCAGCGCCCGGAGAACATCGCCGAGACCTCGCTGGTGCACGTCCCGATGTACACGTACAAGTACGAGTACGACGGGAAGCCCTTTACGGCCGTGGTCGACGCGGCCAGCGGACGGGTGATGGCGAATCTGTTTCCGGCCAAGGCCGAGGCCCCCTATCGGACGGTGGGCCTGGCGACGGCCGCGACCTTTGTCTGCCTGGCGGGCATTCCTCTCATGGGACTGATAGCCGATCCCCAGGAAGGAATGGCCTTGGGGGCGACGGTGTGTGTCATCGGTGGATTGATCGCTGCGCCGGCGGCCTTTGCCGCAGCGGCCTGGGTAGCCTCCCGAGTCTGAGGGCAGATGGCAACTGCCGAGACGACGACCGGATTGGCTTGCCCGAATTGTCAGGGCCGGCTGGTCGTGCCGGAAGGCGTGCGCATTGTTCGCTGCCCCTATTGCGACTTGCGATCGGCGATCCGCGGCGAGCGAGGCCTGCTGCGCTATCAGGCGCCGCGCAAGCTCGATCGGGAGGGGGCGCTGCGGGCCTTGCGCCAGTTTCAGGCCGGCCTCGACAAAGCCCCCGGGCTTCCCCAGCGCGGCAAGGTCACGGAGCTCTTCGTCGCCTACATGCCGGTGTGGGCGGTGTGGGCGCGCGTGGCGGCCTGGGCCTTCGGGCGTAAGAAGGTCGGGTCGAGCAAGAATCGCAGACTCGAGCCGCGTGAGGTGCAGATCCTGCGCGCCATGAGTTGGAACGCGCCGGCGTGCGACGTGCAGGAGTTCGGTGTCGAGAGGGTTCCTCTCGACGGGCAGAATCTCGTCGCCTTCGATCCGGCCGCGCTGCACGCCGACGGCATGGTCTTCGAGCCGGTGGGCTCCTCGGTCGAGGCCATCGCCGAGGCTCACCACACGTTCGACGAAGAGGTCAGGGACATTTCCGATCTGGACGAGATCGGCTCGATGAAGATTCGCCATCTGCGCGAGCGGCTGGCCATCGTGTATTACCCGTTGTGGGTGGCTCGATACACCTTCCACGGCCGGGCCTATCAGGTCGTCATCGACGGCCATTCGGGGAAGGTGCTGTATGGCAAGGCGCCCGGCAACATCTGGTATCGAGCGGCTGCCCTGGTGGCGGGCATGGCCGTCGGCGCGCTGACCGCCGTGGACGGAACGGCGCTGGCGCTGCGAGTGGCGCTCGAGTCGGACGACTCCGACTCGCTGTTCCTGGTGGTGTTGCCCCTGGTGCTGGGCCTGGGACTCATGCTGTGGGCCTATCGGCGTTTCCGGTACGGCGAGCAGGTCGAATTTCGGCAGCGCGGGCGGCGCCGCCCCAAGGTCAAATCGGACGAAATCACCAATCTGCTCAAGGACGTCGCCGTCGAATTCGGCCTGGGGCAGCGGCGATGACGGCGCCCGTCGAGCTCGTTGCCCTCGAGTGCCTTCGATGTCGTTCGCGCCTGCCGGCCGAAGAGGGCCAGGTCGCCTGGTTGTGCGCTGCGTGTGGGCAGGGGCAGCGTCTGGATGAGGAGGCGAGCCTGCAGCCGGTCGACGTGTTCTTCGCCCTCAGCGCCGAGGGTGAAGCGCGGTGGCTTCCGTTCTGGGTTTTCCCCGTGGAGGTTCGCGTCGCCGAGCGTGTGAGCTACGGGCATCAGCAGCCGGCCGATGCTCGGTGGGATTCGCCGCAGACGTTCGTCCTTCCGGCGTTCGACACGCGGCCGGAGGATGTCGGTCAATGGGGGACCCGCTTTCTTCGGAATCCGGTGCAGCTCCAGGCAGGTCCGACCGGCTCGCTGCCGCCGGTGACGGTGACGCCGGACGAGGCCCAGAAGCTGGCGGAGTTCGTCGTCCTGACGATCGAAGCCGAGCGGCGCGACAAGATCAAGTCGATCCGGGCCGTGCTCGATTTCGGCCCGGCGCAGCTGTGGGCGCTCCCCTTCCACATCTCCGGCTCGGGTTTGCGTCTCGCGTTGGCGCAGACGTGATTTCGCGCCTGCGGCCGCACCTGGCCCCCGCGGCTGCCCTGGCGGGTCTGGGACTGCTCTTCGTCTATTTCTATGCAACGAGCCGTGGTCCATCTCGGGCTGTTCCGGCCGCGGCGACCGCCGAGGCGGTGATGATCGAGGCCTATTTCACTTCGCCCGAAGAGTCCGAGGCCACGGCGCTGCGAGGCGGACCGGACGCGGCGGTGGCCCGCTCCATCGACCAGGCGCGCGAAACGGTCGACATGGCCATGTACGAGCTCAACCTGTGGAGCATTCGCGATGCGCTGCTGCGGGCGCAGGCCCGCGGCGTCGACGTCCGCATGGTGATGGAGAAGGACTCGATGTTCGCGCGCGAGGTTCGCGCCCTGGTCGAGGCCGGCATTCCGATCGCCGCCGACACGGATGAGGGCCTGATGCACGACAAGTTCGTCGTAGTGGACGGCGGCGAGGTCTGGACCGGCTCGATGAATCTGACGGTGACCGACGCCTACTACAACAACAACAATCTGATCCGCTTTCGCTCCGACGCCATCGGCCGAGCCTACACCGGGGAGTTTGAAGAGATGTTCGTCGATGGCTGGTTCGGGATGCTGTCGACCCCGGGCGGCGGCGCACAGACACAGGACGGCCGGATCGCGGCCTACTTCTCGCCCGACGACGGCGCGGCCTTGCGGCTGGACGAGCTGTTGGACCAGGCGCGTTCGAGCATTGAGGTGATGGCCTTCGCCTTCACGTCCGAATCGATCGCCGAGGCGATTCTGGAGCGGGCCGCGGCCGGAGTCCGTGTGCGCATCGTCATGGACGAGGATCAGGCCGCCAACCTGGGTTCCCAGTACGGGCGCTTCCTGGAGGCCGGGCTGGACGTCCGCCTCGACGGCAACCCGAACAAGATGCATCACAAGGTGATCATCATCGACGGTGCGATCGTGGTGAC
>DASSGB010000016.1:0-5042 GCA_035693825.1 Anaerolineales bacterium | reverse complement strand
CAAGTCGGGTTTTCGTGAGTTTCCACCTCGCGCGAAGCAGCCGGAGGCGGTTCCTTCCTGGCGGCGTAGATCAGAATACCGGAATCGGGCGTCGCCGGCTGGTCGGTGTAGTCGCCGAACACGCGGACTTCGGTGAAGCCGGCGGCGGCGAGCATGTCGAGGGTCTCATTGCGGAAGTACTGCCTCTCGATAAGCGTGTATTCTTCCTCTCGCTCGATACCGCCATTGCGCCAGAGGATGGCCCTGATCTGACGCGTGAGCACCTGGTCGAGGGGATCGACCGAAGCCACCCGGCCCCGCAGCTCGATCTCATCCCCGTTCGCAGCCCGCCTGCGTCGGCTACGGCCCTCCGGCCATGGTTCGCGCGGCTTGACCCGCTCCTCCTTCAACCACAACCGCCACTCTTCCTCGTCCTTGTAGGCCATGTAGTGGTCCAAGACCAGGGTCCCGCCGGGCATGAGGTGCCGGGAGAACCGGCGCAGGGCTTCTTGGTCCTGGGCGCGCGATCCTCCCAGACCGAATGCACCGCAGACGACGATGGTCCGATAGCGCCGAGGCAAATCGAGGTCGTGCAGGGCCTGCCGGTAGAGCCGAGGTTGCAGGCTCTCCTGCTCCGCCTTTTCCTGGCAGAGGGTCAGCATGTCTTGCGAAACGTCGCAGCCATCCACGTCGAGACCGGCCCTCAAGTAGGGCAGGAGCAGACGGCCCGTTCCGCACCCGGCGTCGAGGGCCGGCGTGCCGGAGCGCTCGATGAAGGTGCGGAAGTATTCGACCTCGGGACCTTCCGTGTTGAACTCGGCCCACCAGCGTGCCACCAGGCCGTAGTGCCAGGTCTGAGGAGGCGGGGTCATGGGGCGGAAGGGTGCGACAGACTACAGAAACAGTCGAAGGGGGTGTTCGAGATAACCGCGCAAGATCTGCAGCCAGCGGGCCGCCTCGGCGCCGTCGGTGACCCGATGGTCCGCCGATAGGGTCACCTTGAGGCGCTTGCCGGGGACAACCTGATCGCCCTGCACGACCGGCACATCCCGCAACGCGCCCACGGCCAGGATCGCCGCCTCCGGAGGGTTGATGATGGCGACGAATTCGTCGACATCGAGCATGCCCAGATTGGACACGGTGAACGTTGAGCCCTCGATGTCCTCCGGTCGGACTTTTCCTTCACGCGCCCGAGCGACCATGCTGCGCAGTTCCTGGGAAATCTCCTGGAGGCTCTTGGCCTGGGCCTGGCGGACCACCACGGTCAGCAGCCCGCTTTCCACCGCCACCGCGCTGCCGATGTTGATATCGCCGTGACGAACGATTTCCTCGCCGTCGAGAGAGGCATTGAGTGGGGGGAAATCTCTCAGGGCCAGCGCGCAGGCGCGAACAACGAAATCGTTGACCGACAGCCGCTCGGCTTCGGGCAGGAAAGCGTTGGCTTCGGATCGGGCGGAGGCCAACGCCGCGGCATCGATATCGGCCGTCAAGTAGAAGTGGGGCACCTGCTGCTTGGCCGCGGTCATGCGTCGGCCGATCGTGGCGCGGAGGCGCGTGACGGGCACGCGCGCCGTCACTCCCGGCGGTATGGCCGGCGCGGGTCGGGTCGGCTTACGGGCGACATCCGAGATCGCCGCCATCACGTCCCGGCGGGTCACGCGTCCGCCCGGGCCCGTTCCCGTCACGCCGGCCAGGTCGAGCGCGTTCTGCTCGGCCATTCGGCGGGCCAGCGGCGAGGCCCGAACGCCCCCGGGCACCTGGCCCTTGGGGCCGGCCGGCGCCGGCACGTCCGCGGAGGCGGCCTGCTCAGGACCTTCCAAGGGCTCACCTTCTCCGCCGCGCGCCGGTGGCTCGGCTGGAGCCGAGGCATCGATCCCTTCGATGGACTCATCCGCGGTGCCCACGACAGCGATCGGCGTGCCCACCGGCACCGAGGTGCCCTCGTTGACCAGATGCTTCCGGACCGTGCCGGCTGCGAGCGATTCGACCTCGACCGTCGCTTTGTCCGTCTCGATCTCGGCCAGCACCTCGCCCTTGGCCACGCTGTCGCCCACGGCCTTGACCCAGCGGACGAGGGTCCCCTCCGCCATGTCGAAACCCAGTTTCGGCATGCTGACGACCGTGGCCACTACAGCACCTCGCGCACGGCGCGCACGATATCCTCGACCTGGGGCAGGGCGGCTTGTTCGAGTCGATGGTTGTAGGGCAGCGGCACTTCCTTCTGCGCCACGCGCCCGATGGGCGCATCGACGTAGTCGAAGGCCTCTTCGTAAATGCGCGCCGCCACCTCGGCTCCCACCCCGAACGACCGCCAGCCCTCCTCCACGATCACCGCGCGGTTGGTGCGCCGGAACGAATCCAGGACCGGCTCCATGTCTAGAGGCCGCAGCGTGCGCAGGTCGACCACCTCGGGCTCGATGCCCTCGCCGGAGAGCTGCTCGGCCGCCTGAAGCGAAAGCTGAAGCATCTTCGAGTACGTGACGATGGTGACGTCGCGGCCAGGGCGCTGGACCTTCGACACGCCGATCGGCTCGAGCACCTCGCCATCGGGCACTTCGCCGCGTGTCTGATACAACGTGGCATGTTCGATGAACATCACCGGATCGTCGCTGCGGATGGCGGCCTTCAACAGCCCCTTGGCGTCACTGGGGGTTCCGGGCGCGACGACCTTCAGGCCGGGGAAGTGGGCGAAGACGACGTCCGGCGTCTGCGAGTGGGTCGCGCCGAGCTGGCGGCCGCCGCCCCCGACGGCCCGGATCACGACCGGCACGGTGAACTGGCCGCCGAACATGCTGCGCAGTTTGGCGGAGTGATTCACGATCTGGTCCATCGCCAGGAAGGCGAAGTTGATCGTCATCAGTTCCGCCACCGGGCGCAGGCCGGCCATGGCCGCGCCGTTGGCCGCGCCGACGATCACGCTTTCGGCGATCGGCGTGTCCCGAATGCGCTCCGGGCCGAAGTGATCGTAGAAACCCTTGGTCACGGCGTAGGTGCCGCCCCACACGCCGACTTCCTCACCCAGAATGAAGACACGCTCGTCGCGCTCGAGTTCCTCCCAGAGCGCCTGGGAGATGGCTTCGCGCATGGTGATGATGGCCACGGCGCTATTCGGCCCCTTCTGCGTAAATGTCGGCGTACAGCGATTCGAGGGCCGGCTCGGGACTCTCCTCGGCGAAGCGCACCGCGGCCTCGATCGCCTGATCGACCTCCGCCTCCAGCTTGTCGAGATCCTTCGCGGAAACCGAAGCCTTCTCGGTCAACCAGGTGCGGTAGATGCCGATCGGATCGTCCTGTTGCCAGCGCTGAACCTCATCGCTGGTCCGGTAACGCTCGGGATCGCCCATCGAGTGGCCGCGGAAACGATAGGTGGTGATTTCGAGCAGATACGGACCGGAGGCGCGAACGGCGGCCAGGGCCTCCTCCGCCGCCTGACGCACCTCGAGCACGTTCATGCCGTCGACGCGGCTGTTGGGCATGCCGTAGCCGTCGGCCTTCTGGCGAATCTCGGGCACGGCCGAGGCACGCGCCACCGACGTGCCCATGCCGTAGAGATTGTTTTCGCAGATCCACAACACCGGCAGGCGCCAGACCATCGAGAGATTCAGGGCTTCGTGGAAGTAGCCGATGTTGGTGGCGCCGTCGCCGAAGAAGCACAGCGTGACCGCGTCGGAGCCGCGGTATTTGTCGGCCAGGGCCATCCCGGCCGCCAGTGGCAGATGCGCGCCGACGATGGCGTGACCGCCCCAGAAGTTGACCGACACGTCCGCCAGGTGCATCGAGCCGCCCTTGCCCTTCGACGTGCCGGTGGCCTTGCCCAACAGCTCGGCCAGCACGGCTTCGGGGGAGATGCCGCATGAAATCGCCACGCCGTGGTCACGATAGGCGGTGATGACGCGGTCCTGAGGCTTGCGGGCCGAAATCACGCCCGTGGAGACGGCCTCTTGACCGATGTAGAGATGAAGGAATCCGCCGATCTTGCCCTGCTGATACAGCGCGGCCGCAGCCTCTTCCAGCCGCCGGACCAGGACCATCTCGCGGTAGAGGCGGAGTTGTTCGCTGCGATTCACAGAGAAGTCATCCTGTCCTGACCCTTGTATAACACGCCCTCGCGCGGAACGAGGCGATGGCATGCGAACGCCCCGAAAGGCCGGGGCATCGAAAGTATATCAAATGTGTCGGAAATCGTGGGCCCGTCTCTCAGGCTCACTCCGATACCCCGAAAGCCTGCACGTCGAACTCGGCCAGGCTGAGATTGACCCCGTCCGGGACCGGCAGAACCAGCATGAACGGCGCCTCTCCGCCGGGCGGTACAGTCTCAGCCGGCGCTGTCCAGCCGGCTGTCAGGAGATCCCCTTCGTCGCTCAACACGGCCGCCACGATACACGCTCGGGCCGCAGTCGTTCCAGGGTTCCGAGCGACGCCTCGGAGGTAGAGACGGCTCCCGATAACCTCGAAACGCCGGACTTCGGCGTCGATCTCCCGCACCACAGCCGTCGTACCTGCCTCACGAAGGAACGGCTCGACCTCCAGATCTCCCCGGTCTGCTTCGTGTTCGGCCAGCTCCTCTTCGGCGCCCGGGAAGATGTCGATGGCGAACGGCAGACTGGCGCCCGCTGGAATCACCGTTGGCGTCTCGAACACTCCCAGCGACACCCACTGCTCCCGGAGGCTGAGCAGGGCGCCGACCTGCGCCCATTGAGGCGCGTCCGATCCGTTCGATATTCGGCCCACGGCGAACAACTGGCCCTGTGGATCTCGCCGAATGGAAAGCTCGCCTTGCAGCGCCACAGCCGGCCCATCTCCAGGCGTCGATGGAATTGCGTGGCCGACGATCACCCACTCGCTCACATCGTCCGCGGATGGCACATCGGCCCGGAACGGGACCGGCTCGCCAGGCCGTAGATGGCCCGCTGGAAGGGCTGCGGGGGCATACGTCATCGGTCGTTCCTGGTCGTCCATCCCGACGGCGATCAAGGCCGAGGGCACCACCGGGCGGCGGAACGGGTTGACGACGCTCCCGAGCAGCGAAAGTCGCTCGTCCGGGAGCCAGTGGGAATCGAGGA
>DASSGB010000015.1:0-3101 GCA_035693825.1 Anaerolineales bacterium | reverse complement strand
ACCTGGTGACCGCGACGATCGGGGCACTGGTGAAGTCTAGCATAGGAAGGGGAGGCAGGCAAGACAGCAGCCAGTGGCCAGTAGCCTTTTGGTGTCGGGGGTCAGCAGCAACCATTCGTCTTGACTGAGGACTGACGGCGGAGGACTGATGACGGAAACGGACGACGGCATTTCCGGCGGCTATGCTTCTTCGTCGAGCAGCCCCGGCATCAACCTCACACGCATTTCCCCCGTCTCGGGATCGATCTTGCGGATGACCGACGTGATGGCCGGCAGGAGGATTTCCTTTCCCGACTCGCCCTGCACCGCGTAGACATCGTTGGCTCCCGTCTCGAGGATCTGCCGGACGGTCCCCAGCCGCCGGCCGTCTTCCGTGACCACTCGAAGGCCGATGACTTGCCAGCGGTAGAACTTGCCCGGCGGTAGCGGCGCCGCGTCCTCGAGCCGTACCCGGAGCTCCTCCCCGCGAAACGACTCGGCCTCATCACGGCCGTTGCAGCCTTCGATCCGAAGGAGGTACTTGCGGGCATGCCGTCGAAGGGAAACGACCGGGAATCCGCGTCGGCGGTCGCCCAGGAAGACGTGACCACCGGGTTGGATGGAATCCAGCACTTCCGACAGCGGTTCGACGAGCAGGTCGCCCCGCACGCCGTGAGGACGAACAACGCGCCCGACGACCAGATGTTGCGGCCGTCGGGCGCGCGGCTTGGGTTCGTCAGGCGCGGAGGACATCGAAATCAGAGAATGTCGAGATTGGCCCTCACCCCACGCCGGGCCGCCGCCACGCGCAGCAAGGTCCGCATGGCGTTGGCCACACGACCGGCGCGGCCGATCACTCTTCCCATGTCCTCTTCGGCGACGTGGAGCTCCAGCCGCACCTCACCCTGCCGGCCGTGCTCCACAACGCGCACTTCCGTGGGATCGGCCACGAGCGATCGGGCGATGAACTCGATCAGGGCCTTGACTTCGCTTCCCTGGCGCGCCGGCTGCATCCCGGTTACTCCGCCGGCTCCGCCTCACCGGCGGCTTGGGGCGCCTCCGCGGCTGCGGCGGCCTCAGCCGCCTTCGACTTGGCCCGCTTGGAAAGCCGCGCGGGTTTGGCCGCGGCGCGCGAGGTGCGGGGGTCGATGGGGCTGGCGGTCGGCGCTGCTTCCTTCAGGAGAGCGTCCATCGACTCGCCACCCTTCAGCCTTTCCCAGCGGGCCCATGCGCCAGACATGCGCAGGACCTGAGCCAAGGATTCGGAAGGCTGCGCCCCGCGTTGGAGCCAGTGGTACAGGCGAGACTCGTTCAGGTCGATCGTGGCCGGCTCGGTCCGAGGGTTGTAGTGTCCGATCACTTCCAGGAAGCGACCGTCCCTCGGGCTCTCCCGGTCGGCCACAACGATTCGATAGCTGGGCTGATGGCGGGAACCAACCCGCCGAAGGCGAATGCGAACCATCAACGATCCTCTTGTGGTCTGCCGCGGCGCGCGCCTGTCTGCACCTTGAGGGCTGCCGGGAGGGCGGCAGAGTGGCAGAGACCGGCTTGCTTCCGCACGGATTTCGCCAGGCTGGCCCAAGCAACAAACTTCCGCCGAGCGCATCTCCCTGGATCGGGGAGACCGGCCGGCGGACCTTGGGTTGCCTGCCTGCCGAACCCGGAGATTATAGCCTTCGCCGGGGGCACAGTCAAGCGGAACTCTCCCACCAATCCCTCTTCGCCTGGAAATGGTGTGGTCGAATCTTGGCGAAGGCAGTCCCTATTCTTGGTCCTGCTTCACAAAGTAGATGCGCCAACCGGCCGCGAAGAGGCGAGTGTCGAAGGGCGCGTTCCGACGCTGGCAATACGAAAGCTCGCGCGCCGCCAAACACAAGAGGCGCGGTGCGTCGACGATAAGGAGTTGGGCGCTTTGCCGAACCTCACGCTCCAGCGATAGCCTTTCTCCAAGGTCCTGGTGGAGACCGGCCTCCCATTCTCGCGAGGCGACCTCCGGGATGCCCAGACGCACCGATGGCCAGGGGACGTTTTCAATCAGCGGTGAGACGATCCAGGTAGATTGGCCATTGCGATCCGAGATGGGATCCGTCGGGGGGTAAGCCTCGATCTGGAGGTCCGTCCGGCCATACAGCAGCCGAAGCATGGGCCCGATGGACCAGAGATACTCAATATCCTCCCGAATGTTGACCAACACGCGCGCACCCGAGGGAGCTTGGTGAGCCACGCTCTGGAGCATATCGGTGTTCGCCTGGTCGACAGCTAATTGAATCCGCGCATTGGACAGGTTGTTTGGCAGTGTGAGAAGGAAGAGGCCCACAGAAAGCGCGGCGAGGCCAATTCCCGTCACTTTGGCTGCCGGGCGCGCGGTCCGGATCGAATCCGCCATTTGCAGAATCAAGTACCCAGCAAGGACGGAAGCGCCCAGGGAGAATGGCAACAAGTAGTATCCTGGCGTAAAGCGATAGGGAAGAAACAAGCCCACCCATACCGCCATCCATGCAAGGGCAGATAAGACCGCTCCAGCGCGGCTGAACCTCCGGGCCGAGACCCCCAGGCATACAGCGGCCGCCATCAAAGGTACAAGGAAGGACCACTCGCGCATAATCAGATCCAGCCAAACCTTGCCATTCGCGGCCATATGAGTCCACGTCAGCGTGAAGTTCGCCCGGGGGCCCGCGCCGGCCAAGATGCTTGGAACGGCGACAACGGCAACAAGCCCATAGGAGACGATCCCTATGCCGGCGGCCCACATTGCGCTTTGCGCCAGACGCGAGTTCTGCAACTTCGCTTCTCTTCCGCTCACCGCCGCTAGGCAAGCCCACACAACAGTGATCCCCAGGACGACAACCGAGGTCTCCTTCGTCAATGCTGCGAGCAACACCAAGAAGGCCGCGGGCAGCAATGTTGCAGTTCGAAGGGGTTTGCGCCCCTGTCCGTGTCCCCATGCGAGCACCGCGGCGGAGGCCGAGAGGAAGAAACATTGCAGGAGTTCGGCCTTGGAGAGTGTGTAGACGCTCTCGATGGTAGGTCCACCGAGAACGAAAGCTAGAGCTGCAGCACCGGATGGTAGCGGCCTGCCCGTCAGCCGGAACATAGCCAGTCCTAGCATTAGGGCTATACCT
>DASSGB010000014.1:0-11565 GCA_035693825.1 Anaerolineales bacterium | reverse complement strand
CAGGCGCTGGATCGCCGTTGCCCGCACGCCACTAGAGGACCTGGCAGGACGCAGCCGAAGCCAATCAACAATCCCCACCAGCGCCGCGAGCAAGTTGGCCGCCAGGGTCCCAAGGTAGAGCAGCGCGATGGGATGCCCAAGCGCGAGCCGGCCGCGGAAGGCGAAGACCACGGCGGCTTCCAGCAGTCCAAAGAGCCATAGGTAGACCAGAGCCGAGTAGACCAGGCCCCAATGCCACCGCCGGGCGGAAATCCATGCCAGCCACGCGTTGCCCAGACACCATCCGCCGATGGTCATGGTCACAAACGGCGAAACCTTCCAGGCGAAGGCCGGCGCCAACCGTCCGGGCATGAAGAACAACGCCGCGCCCAGGACGGCATACAGCGCCGCCATGAGGAATGTGAGACCGCGCGAAAAGGATGAAAGCATCGTGTCTCCTAGAAGGAAAGAACGGCTGCGTGGTGCGACGACTCAGGCCGTGCCCTCGCCGATGGGCCGCCTCAATCGAATTTCGGCCCCACCAGGCGGAAATGCTCTTTCATCATGCATCGGTTTTGTACTGCGATCAGGCCCGCGTCTTCCGCCCGGCGCGCGGCCTCGGGATGCGCGATGCCTTCCTGCATCCACACCGCCTTGGCCCCGATCCGGATGGCCGCCTCGACGATTTCCGGCACCGCGTTCGGGAGACGGAACACGTCGACAACGTCCACCGGCACCGGCACGGCGTCCAGATTGGGGTATGCCTTCTCTCCGAGGACCTCTTCGACAGTGGGATTGACGGGGATGATCCGATAGCCCTGGTCGCGCAGGTAGCGGGCTACCCCGTGACTTGGCCGCGCGGCATCGGCCGAGAGGCCGACGACGGCGATCGTGGTGGTGCTGTTCAGCAGTGTGCGCAGCGTGTCATCGTTCATCAGGTCCTCGAAGGCGCATGGGCAGGCGGACGGCGAAACACGTGCGGCCGGGATGCGAATCGACCTCGATCCGGCCGGCATGCCGATGGACGACAATGTTGTACACGAGATGAAGGCCCAGCCCGGAACCGGAGCCCGGCGGCTTCGTGGTGAAAAAGGGTTCGAAAATCCTCTCGCGGATCTCGGGTGGAATGCCCGGACCATTGTCGCAAATCTCCACCAGGACCTCCTCATCTTGCCGCGAGGTGGTGATGGACAATTCGCCTTCGGCGTGCATCGCCTGGACGGCGTTGTCGATCAGGTTGGTCCAGACCTGATTGAGTTCGCTGCCGAAGCCTTCGATCGCCGGAAGGCCCTCGTCATAGCGACGAACCACCCGCACCCCGGGCTCGAGCTTGTGACGCAAGATCACCAACGTGTCCTCCAAACCGGCGTGCACCTCGACGCGCTGGACCGGCGCCCGGTCGAGATACGCGTAGGACCGCACGGCTCCGACGATGTCGGAGATTCGTCCGGCACTCATGGCCATTTCGCCAAGCACACGGCCCGCGGCGGTCATCCAGGCCACCCATGTCAGCCATGAGGCCCGGCGTTCGGACGAAACCGTCGCCGCCCAGGCCTCCAGGTCGGCTTCCGTCCAGCCCGCGGCGGCCAATGACGGAGCGAGGTCCCATGCACGGTCGACGCCTTGCTCCGTGAGCCAGGCCTCGAGGGACGACTCGAGGCGACTCTGAGCGAGAGGGTCGTTGGCGGGCGCGGGGCGCGCGGACGGAGCCGAGCGATCGAACGCGGCGCGAATCGCCGATGGGTCAATGCCCGCGCCGACAAGAGCCGCGCCGGCTTCCACCCACGAGGAAAGGATGTCCTTCAACTGACCGGCCGAGCGCGTCAGGGCGGCGGCCGGGTTGTTGAGTTCATGCGCCAGTCCGGCCGAAAGGGTTCCGAGCGCCGCCATCTTCTCCTTCTGCCGGAGCATGGCCTCCGTGTTGCGCAGTCGGGAGGTGATGGTGCGCAGGATGGACACGGCCGCGCCGGGGCTCCCTTGGAGCAGATGTTGGAAGGCCTCATGGTGAATCTCCATGAGCTTGCTTGCCGCCAGGGCCCGCACCGTGGCCGTTCGAGGAGTCTGGTCCAGAAGCGACATCTCGCCGATCACCTCTCCCGGACCGCGCACCGCGAGCAGAACATCTTGCGCACCGGAGCGCTTGACGATCTCGAACTCGCCCTCGAGGATCACGTACAGCGAGCCTCCGGGCGTCCCCTCCTGCATGAGGACTTCGCCGGGAGCGAGGCTGATCGTCTGGGAGCGTGCCTCGAGCATGTCGAGATCCGCCTGGGTCAACCCGGCGAACAGCGGCAGCTCCTGAAGGACTTCGTGGCTCATAGGCTGGAAAGGTATTGGCGAATGATAGCGATGGCCGCTGCGCCTTCGCCGGTGGCGGATGCGACTCTGTGATTGGTGCCGCGGCGAACGTCCCCGGCGGCGAACACGCCGGGAAGACTCGTCTCCAAGAGGAGCGGGTCACGCGCAAGCGGCCAGCCCGCGGGGCGCTGGCCGTCGCGCAAAAGGTCGGGGCCGGTCAGCACGTAGCCCTTCTCATCCCGCTCGACGATATCGGCGACGAAGTCGCTCTCGGGCCGGACGCCGATGAACACAAACAGCGCGGCTCCGGTCAGCATCCGCTCCTCGCCCGTGCCTGCGTTCCGCACGACGATCGACTCCAACGTCTCGCCTCCTTGCACCGATACCAGGTCGGTGTTCTCGAGGATTTCGACGCAGCCGCTTTGCCGCATGGCCTCGACCAGGTAGCCGGCCGCGACCGGTTTGGGTCCGCGAACGAGAACCGTCACTTTCCGGGCGTACCGGCTCAGGAAGAGAGCCCCCTGCGCGGCGGAGTTCGCACCGCCGATGACGAAGACGTCCTGGTTGCGATAGTACATGGCTTCCGTGTGAGCCGCGCCGTAGTAGATCCCCTTTCCGGTCAGCGCCGCGGCGCCGGGCATCTTCAACGTCCGGAAAGTCGCTCCGCAAGCCAGGAGCACCGCGCTGGCGACAATCCGGCTTCCATCGCTCAGACTCACCACCCGATACGGATCCTCACGCGTCAGGCCGGTGGCCTCCTGCGCGCTGAGGATTTCCGTGCCGAAGCGCAGGGCCTGCGCCACGGCCCTTCGCGCCAGGTCCCCGCCGGAGATTCCGGACGGGAAGCCCAGGTAGTTTTCGATCCTCGGGCTGCGGCCAGCCTGACCTCCCGGCGCCTGTCGCTCCACGAGGACGCAGCGTAGGCCCTCGGAACTTCCATAGACGGCCGCCGCCAACCCCGCCGGCCCAGCGCCTATGATAGCGACGTCGTAGTGCGGCAAGGCCGGTTTCCGCTGGAGGCCGAGTTTCTCCGCCAGAACGCCCGTCGTCGGCGAATCGAGGGTTGTCCCGTCGGGGAAAAGCACGCGCGGAATGACGGGCGCTCCATTGCCGCCTGCCATCTGGCGGGCTTTCTCGTCGAGGTCGATGTCCAGCCATTGATATGGAATCTGATGGCGAGCCAGGAAATCCTTGACGACATGCGACTCGGCTGACCACAGGGCTCCCACGACGCGGATGCCTTCGAAGGGCAGAGGCACAACCCGCCGCCACTCGTCGAGCAGGTCGTCGAGAATGGGGTAGAGCGTTTCCTCGGGAGGATCCCAGGGCTTCATGAGGTAGTAGTCGAGGCTGGCGCGGTTGATCGCTTGGATGGCGGCGTCGGTGTCGGCGTAGGCCGTCAGCAGCACCTTGCGCGCCTCCGGCGCCAGTTCCCGCGAGCGCTCAAGCACCTCGACGCCGCTCAGAGTCGGCATGCGCTGGTCGACGAGCAGCAGCGCCACCGGCTCGTGCTCATCCGCCAGCCGGCGCAGAGTATCGAGCGCCACTTCGCCGGAAGCGGCTTTGAGGATACGGTAGTCGCGCGCATAGCGCCGCCGCAGGTCCCGCTCGACGGCGTTGAGGACGGCCGCATCGTCGTCGACGGTCATGATGATGGGCTTGGCCATCTGGTTATCCGACAGTGGGCCGGGATGGCATGCCGGGCTCTCCCCGGCATGGGTATGCGGTCATGAATTGCCCACTCCTTCCATCACATCGCGATACGCCGGCGTCGAGCGGAACGAGGATCGCAGGCGGGGATCGCTTATCCCGTTGGCGATGGTTTCGAGCCAGTCCCCGGATTCGCGGCGCAGTCGCAGGGCCAGGTCGAGGTTGCCCTGTCCGGCCTCCAATGTTGCGAGAGCTGCCAGAGGCTGCCATGCGGCCGCGTCCAAAGCCTGTGCCCGCGTGATCTCGAGGGCCTCTTCAAGAGCCCGCCTCGCCTCCTCGACTCGCGCCAGTCTGGAGAGAAGTATCCCTCGATAGGTCAGCAGGCGGCCCGTGAGGGCGCGAACACCGAGCTTCTCACTCCAGCTGATGACCTGGTCCACGAAGGCCAGCCCGCCGTCGTAGTCCTCGGCCGACAAGCTCACTTCAAGCCGGGCAAGGGGCGCCATGAAAGACGATTCGAGAGTCAGGGACAGCGGGTCCGCGCCTACCGAGTCGAGGGCATCGAGATCGGCGCGCGCCTGGGCCAGGTCGCCACGCGTCACCCAGAGCACGGCCCGGGCCGCGTAGGCTGAGGTCATCCAGGCGGTGTTCTTTTCGGCCAGCCGAAAGGCCTGCTCGACATGGTCCATGCCCGCCTGGGTGTCCCCTAGGAGTCCCATGACCACGGCCAGCAGCGAACGCATCGTGACGAGCGGGTCGATGAACCCGGCCTGCTCCGCCTGGTCCAGACACGTTTCGAGCGTCTCCACCAGCGGCCCCAGCGTCCATCGCGAGAACTGGATGAGGGCGATGGGCATGCGAGCGAAGGCCTGGCCCCACAGGTTTCCGATCTTCTCTGACAACGCAAGTCCTTCACGGGCCAGTCTCAGAGCGGTCGAAAAGTCCCCGCCCATGATTTTCTGGGTGGCCAGCGAAATCAGGCTGTCGGTCAGCATCGGCAGATTGTTGAGGGTGGTCCACAGATCCCTGGCCTCCTCGACAGCCTGGGATGCCTTGTCGAACCTCCCCAGCATGATGTAGATCGCCTGCAGATCATTCAAGGTGAAGGCAATCTGCTCCTTCAGATCGAGGGACCGGGCAATGGCCAGCGATTCCTCACCCAGGGCGAGCGACCTGATGGGTTCCTCCATCGCCGCCCGCATCTGGGTCCACAGGATCTTCGATTGGGCGGCGCGATCGCTATGTTCCCGCGCCAGGCGAAGGGCAAGCTCTCCTTTGCGCATGGCTTCGGGAACGTCGAAGACCTCGGTGGGGACGGCGTGGAGCGATGCGCTGGCTGCCAGCCCTTCCATTTCCAGGCGCCACGAGCCGCGCCGACGGCCTTCGGCGATCATCTCGCTGTAATGTTGAAGCGCGCCCACCTGATGGCCGGCCAGCTCGAAGGACCGGCCGCGCCTGTTCCCCAGGTGTACAAGTTGCTCGTCGGTCGCGTCGATCTCCAGCGCCAGCTGGAAGGCGCGCCCGTACAGCATGGCGGCCTCCGGATTCGCGCTGCGGGCCGCGGCCATCTCGGCAGCCCGCGTGTAGAGGGTCAGAGCGTGGTGCTTGTCGCCGGCCTCGTCGAAATGCTTGGCCAGCGTGTCGGCCAGATCCGCGGCGCGATCCGCGAAAAGAAGCTCGAGCGTTCGGCCCACGATTCCGTGAAGGCGGCGGCGCTCACTTCGCGTCAGGCTCTGATAGGCGGAATCCTGGATCAGCGCGTGTTTGAAGGCGACCGTCTGACTCGCGGCATCGTTCCAAATGAGTTGCGACTGTTCGAGGTCGAGGAGGATCCGGGTGAGGTCCATACGCCGGGACTCAGCTTGAACCACGCGTTCCGAGTGCGGTCGACACGACACGCGCAAAGGCCTCCCGAAGGTCCGCGGATTCGATGTGCCGCGCGAGGTCCTGGGCCATGGATCGGGCAAGATCCCTTCCGGCCGCCGCCTCCTGCGGCCGCCCGGCGGCCTCTAGAGCCTCGGAACGAAACAACTCGTTTTTCCACTCGAGAGTCGCGATGGGTAAGGCCTTGATCCCCACGCGTGCGCGCTCGAAGTCGGAGATCGCGGCTCCATGGTCGCCCATCGCCAGATTCAGCCTTCCCCGCCAATAGAGCGCTTCGGGCCCGGCCCGCCCCATGCCCTCTTCCTCAAAGCGAACGAGCATCCAATCCGCGAACGCCAGGCCGCGATCGTGTTGGCCGCTGGCCAACGCATACTCGATGACGGCGGGGGCGGCGACGAAGTATCCCTGGAAGCCCGGCACGACTCCTTCCCGCCCCCCGAGCAACGGCTCGAGGGTTTTCCCTGCCTGGGCGATCTCGCCGCGCGCCAGGTGGGCCAGCCCCAGCATGCCCGATTCCCAGATGGACCAGGACACCCGACCCGCCGGGGAGGCGAACATCTCCTGGCCGGCCCGGGCATGCTCCAGCGCGCGTTCGGACAGCCCGACATAGACATAGAGGCGAGTCAACAACGAGTGGATGACCCCGGAGAAGATAGGGAAGGACACCTGGCGCGCCGTCTCGAGAAGGCTCAACGCTCGATCGCGAGCCTCATCCAACTGGCCCCGGTCGAAGGCGATATCCAGCTGGGCCCAATTGTTGTAGACGATGCCCCACGGGTTGCCGATGGACCTGGATATCTCGATGCCTTCATTCGAAAACTCGATCGCCGCCTCCGGCTGACCCGAATACAGGGCCATGATGGCCGACCCGCCGAGCAAGTCCGCCACCATGGCTCGGTTGCCCAGCGAACGGAAAATGGCGAGGGCTCGCTCGCCCCCCGCCTTGGCCAGGCGGAATTGCCCGGCGACGAGATGGGTCACTCGCTGGTCGGCCAGGATGAAGCCCTCGAGTTCCCGAATCCCGGACGAATCGTCCAGGGCCTGGCAGTCCGGCCGACGGACAATGTTCAGAGCCCTTTCGAAGTAGTCGGTGGCTTTGTCGGGTTCGTGGAACAGGTAATACAGGCCTTGATTCCACAACGTGCGTGCGATCATCGGAAGATCGCGGGAATGCTCGGCCAATTCGAGCGCCTGCCGAAGAAGGTCGGCTGCGTCGGCGGAATCGAAGGTCACGGTCTTGACCGTCGCCAGGCGGTTGAGCGCCTCGGCCTGCATGGCGTCGTCCCCAAGGCGGGCCGCCTCGCGCCGCATCCCCTCGTAGTTGTCCTGTGCTTCTTGGTGCCTTCCGGCAACCTCGAGGATCGTCCCGCGCCCCGAGTACACCCCGCGCAGCTTTGTCGATAGCCCCTCGTCCGGCAGCTGAGGCACCAGGCTCAGAGCCAGATCGTAGTGGGCCAGAGCTTCGGCGCTCGCGTACCGGCTGCGCGCCAGGTCACCCGCCTGCGCGGCGTACGGGAACGCCTTCCCGGGCAGGCCGGCTTCTTTGTAGTGCAGCGCGAGGATCGGCGCTCCCACGTCCGGCGACAGCTGCAGGACCTCGAGGGCCTCGGCCACCTGGCGGTGCAGCTCCATCCGACGCGAGCGGACGAGCGTGGCGTAAGCCGTCTCCTGCATCAGCGAATGCTTGAAGCTGTACTCCAACTCCGGATCGCGGGAGGAGAGAGTCACCAGTCCGGCCGATTCGAGCAGATCGAGGGGATTCTCGACAGTGACGACCATGGTGAGCCTGGCGGTCGGGCCTCAGGAAGCCTGACGCCGCAAAACCTCCTCCAGGACTCGCACCGGGAACTTCCGCCCGATGACCGAGGCCACCTGGAGCGCTCGCTTGGCCTCTTCCGGCAAGCGGTCGATGCGGGCGGCCAGGACCCCCTGCAGCGTGTCGGGGATTTCGAACGCGCCCATCGGTCGGGTGAGGACCCACCGGTCTTCCTTGCGTTCGATTACGCCCTGATCGATGAGCATCCGGATGACTTCCTCGACGAAGAAAGGATTGCCCTCGGCCTTCTCGAGGATCAGCCCCCGAACGTCTTCGGGCAAGGCCTCGATTTCGAGCAGATTCCGAACCAGCTGCTGGCTGTCGACGTCGGACAACGGAGTCAGGTGAAGCTCCGTGGCGCCTCCTCCGGCAACATCGCGAGCAGCGGTGAGCAGCTTCCATCCGACCGAGTCCTGATCCGGGCGAGAGGCGAAGACAACCACAAGGGGGGCTTCGGTGATGATCGAAAGAATCTGCCGGCCGAGTTCGACCGACGACGGGTCGGCCCAGTGGATGTCTTCGCACACAATGACCGTCGGGCGTTCGTGGGACAGCGCCAGCAGCAATCGCCGGTAGGCGGCGATGTATCTGGACTGAAGCGCCGGTCCGTCGAGATACTGCACGCGGCCGGCGGCTTCCTCCTTCAAAGGCAGCCCCAAGAGGTGAGCGAGATAGGGGTAGATCTCCATGTAGTCGTCGGGCACGGTCCGGCGCAAGGTCTCCTCGAGCGCGGCCTGGACCTCGGCGGCCGCGGCTTCGGGGGACACGCCGAGGAGTCCGCGCAGGATTTCGGTGCTGAGGTGGTGCGCCATGGAGGCCCCATACGATAGACAGCGGCCTTCCACCCAGCGCAGGCCGTCGGGTGGGAACTGAGCCAGGGCCTGCTGCCGCCATTCGGCGATCAGGCGCGACTTTCCCAACCCGGCTTCGCCCACGACGGCGACCGTCGACCCGCGGCCGGCCTTCAAGTCGTCCAGGGTGCGCAGGAGAACCGAGAGCTCGCGCTGCCGCCCGACCATCGGCGAGGAGAGGCCGGTGATCCCGCGAGCCCGGACGGCGCCCTTTCGTTCGCCGATGACTCGATAGATATGAATCGGCTCGGCCTTTCCCTTGACCGTGATCAGGCCTCGATCCTCGACGTCGAACAGGGACGAGGTCAGCCGATAGGAGTTCTCGGTAAGCAGAATCGTGTCGGGATCGGCGGCGCCCTGCACACGCGCGGCCAGGTTGACGGTGTCGCCGATGGCAAGGTATTCCATGTGCAAGTCGGTCCCGATGTTGCCGACGACGACCAGTCCGGTGTTGATGCCGATCCTCATCTGAAAAGAGGGCAAGCCCCGCGGAGCGAGCTCGGCGGCGTACTCGTGAATGGAGTCCAGCAGCTGCAGGCCGGCTCGCACGGCGCGCTCCGGGTCGTCCTCGTGCGCCAGGGGCGCCCCGAAGAAGGCCAGCACGCCGTCGCCGAGCAGCTGGGCGATGGTGCCCTCGTAGCGATACACCGCCTGGCTGACGCGTTGATGGGCGCCGGTGACGATGTCCCGCCAATCTTCGGGATCCATCGCTTCGGCCAGGGTGGTCGAGCCGACGATGTCGGCGAAGAGCGCCGTAACGCGTTTTCGCTCGCCCTCCATCTGCTCGCGGTCGGCGAGGATCTTGTCGGCCATGGCCGCCGGCGCCGCCTTTCGCAGGGCATCCAGGCCGCCGCTGCGTGGGACGCGCGTCGTCGAGGCGGCCGACGTGGCGAGATCGAATCCGCAATGCCGGCAGAAGCGAGCGCCGGCAGAGGTCGCCTGCCCGCAGTTGGGACACGACCTTTCCAGGGGCTGGCCGCAGTTCTCACAGAACCGCGCGTCGGGCGCATTTCGGAAGCTGCAATTGGGGCAGTTCATGTCGACCTGCCGCGGGGCCGGGGGCCGAGGTTGGATGGAATTCCGTGCATGCTAACCACTCGCTACTCCGCTTCTCTAGGCCAATGAGGCCAGACGTTCGGCAAGGCTGGCCAGCATCGCCAGGCTCACCGCGGGCCGATCCTCGAGGATCGCCGTCAGGGCCTCGCCTCGCAACGCCAGCACTCGCACCGATTTGCCCTCCGAGACCGCCGTGGCCGAGCGAGGCTGCTCGCGAAGGATGGCGAGTTCCCCAAGATGGTCCCCGCGGCCGAGACGACGAAGAAGGCGTTCGCCTCCCTTGGAGCCCTTCAGGACTCGCACCTCGCCATCGACGATCACCAGGAGTTCGTCGCCGACCTCGCCTTCTTCGACCAGCGCGTCCCCGGGCTCGTAGACGCGTTCGACAGAGATCTCGGCGATGCGTTGGAGATCCTCCGGTTCGAGATGGGCGAACAGCGGAACCTGGCGCAGGAAGAGCACGCGCTCTATGGTCGACAGGGTCGGTGAGGTTTCCACGATGTTGCCTCCAGCCGCCGCCCGATTCTGAACGAGGGCGCGAACCTGCGGGTCGGTCTCCTGATCCAATCGACGCTGCCACGCGCCCCGATCGCCGACGGCATCGGACATGGCCCACAGGGTCAGGGCGCGGATCCACGAGCGGGGATGGTCGGCCAGCCGGTCCAGCAGGCCGGCAAGGTCCGTCGATCCATTCCCGCGGTCCGAATCTTCGAGCAGCGGAACGAGGGCGCGCGAGACAGCCTTCTCACCCAGGGTGTCCAAAGCCTCGATCGCCTGGGATCGGACGCCAGGATCCCGCGAGCGAAGGCCGCGGGCCACGAAGGCCATCGCCTCTTCTGCGCCGAGCAGACTCATCGTCGTCAGGATGCCGTATTCAATGTGCATCTCTTCTTGTTTCACAAGCGTCCGAAGGTAGTCCAGGGCGGGCGACGGCTGCCTGGCGACGTGCGACTCCAGGTCATCGGCGATCTGACGCCGATCCTGAGCGCGAGGCACTTGAGCCGCGGCCCATTCCAAGAGCGGTTGGCGGAAGGGAAGGGCCTTTCCACGGAGCGCGGAAAGCGCGGCTTCCTGGAGCCGCTGGCTCCCCGTCCGCAGGGCCTCGACCAGGGGCCTCGCGTCAAGAGCGGATGCCTGGTGCGCCCGCGCCGCAGTGCGGCGGACGACGGGATCGTCATCGTCCATCGCCTGCATCAAGAGCGCAGGCGCCGCCGGATCCCGGCGCGCGGCCAACGCCTCCAGAGCGGCGACCCTGATCGGCCTAGCAGAGGATTCGACAGCGCGCTTCAAGTCGTCTTGCAGATCCACGTTCGGTGCTCGCGCCGAGGCGCGGATGGCCGCCACCTGCCGATCCACCTCGGGCGAGTGAAGCAGTTGCTTCATCTCGGCCGCAGCGCGCGCGTCGGACCGGCGTTGAAGGACCGCGGCCGCGGCCTCTGCGCGAACGACCGGATGAGAATCACCGAGAACCGCGTGGAACCATTCCACAGGCGCCTGCGGCATCGAGGCCAGGCCGCGCAGCGAGGCGACGCGGACGTTCGCCTCCGGATCGCTGAGGCCTCCGCGCAGGGCCGGAGCGACCGCGGCTTCGGTCAACGTCGAAAGGGCCTGGATCGCGGCGGCGCGGACGCCGGCATCGGCATCCCGCGCGGCCGCAGCCAGGGCACCGGCCGACCCATCCGACTGCATTTTGCCCAGTATCTCGGCGGCGACGCGCCGAACCGCCGGCCGCGGGTCTTGCAGCCCGGCCACGGCCGCGGCGCGCGCCTGGGCATCCGCGCGCAGGCTGCGCAGGTCGTCGTGCGCTCCGGTGAACACGTCCGCCAACCCAGCCCGCAGCGACTCGACCAGGGATTGTCCGTACGCGCGCCGGGTCTGCAGGAGCAGCGCGGCGCACGCCACGGCCACAATGATCCCGGCGAAGAAGACCGAGCGCTCGTCGAGGCCGCGCTGGCCGATCCACAGGAGGCCGCCCGAGAGCGCCACGCCGATCTGCGCAGGAACGCCGGCTTGGTACGCGCGCACCTGGGC
>DASSGB010000013.1:0-4059 GCA_035693825.1 Anaerolineales bacterium | reverse complement strand
TCGCCGCTAGCACTCAGGTCTTCACCCTGGCCGAGTCGCTGGGAGGAGTTGAGTCGCTTATCGAAGTGCCGGCGGCCATGACCCACCTGTCGACCGCCGGCTCACCGATCGAAGTCGACCCGGCGCTGGTCCGCCTATCCGTGGGAATCGAGGCCTCGGACGATCTCATCGGAGACCTGGGCCACGCCCTCGATCAGGCCTAGAACGGTCCCCGGACCTCGGGTCGCCTACTCGTCAAAGAGAAAGGTAGACTCCGCGTAGAAACGGACGCGGTGATTCGCCACTCGTTCGCGAATCCACGCCTCCAGCTGCTCCTGCTTGGCCCCCAGTGGATCGTCGGCCGCCAGTCGCTCCAGGGGATAGTTGACACGCAACGCCCTTGGCGAAACCACGAAGCGTGTCAGCCCCGACGGCAAGAGACGGCCCATGGCCACGGCCGCCACAATCTCCTCCACCTCGAATCGGCGGAAGACCACCAGCCCGCTCGCGCCCGGAAGCAGGCGCGCGATTTCGTCCACCGATCGCGCGCTCGTCCGCTGGATGGGAACCTGGTCCAGGTAGCCTTGGACGAGGAAATCGATGTTCCTCAGCCGCAGTTCGAGCGGATCCGTTTCACCAACGACCTCGAATACTCGGTTTCCCGGAAGGGACAGGAAAGCCAGCGTGCCGCCGGCGCTCAGCTCATAGGCGGCTCGATCGGCATCCGATGGAACCAGGGCAATCTCGGGAATCTCGACCAGCGCCTCAAGCAGTCTGTCGCTGCCACCTTCCAAGAGGACATGGTTCCACGTTTCCACCTGCACGCTGCTGTCGCCCGCGTGGACGACCTGGGCCAGAACGTGGGGTAACTCGAGCATCCGGAACGCCAGGGTGCGATTGGCGCCGTCCAGAACCACGTAGCGTTCGGGATGGCCCCCCATGGGCAACACGAGCGGGGGGTTGCGCAGGACGCCGTCGGATCGAAGCGATTCGACGAGCGGCACGGAGCGCGCTTGATCGGCCTCCTCATGGGCTCGCAGCGCGTCCATCGGAAGAATCCGCAGGTCCGGCAGATCGGGGAGGTCTTTCATTCGCGGGTGGCGGCGAGGTAGTCCAGGGCATCGATCATCGTCAGGATGCCCACCGGGCGACGAAGATCATCCAGGAGCACGATCACCTTCGACGCCAGAACCTCCGGAAGGACCTCCTCGAATGGCGCATCGGCCATCCACGCGCGCACATCTCGCGCCACGATGCCCTCGATCGGTTGGCGCGCCGCCTCCTCGCCGCCGTTCATCAGCAGATGGCGCAGCAGGTCCACTTCGCTCACGAGTCCGACCAAGCTGCCCGCCTCGTCGAGCACCGGCAGTTGCGACACGGCGTGCTCTCGCATGCGGCCGATCACCTCTCCCACCCTATCGGAAGGCGAAGCCGTCACCAGGGTGGGAAGGCCGCGCGCCCGAGCGACGTCCATGATCGTCGCCCGCCGGCGGTCGGTCTCCAGAAAGCCGTGCTCCCGCATCCAGTCGTCATCGAAGACTTTCGACAAGTAGCGCGACCCGGAGTCGGGGAAGATCACCACGACCATTCGCTCCGGCCCCAGATCCTGCGCGTGCTTGAGCGCACCCGCCAGCGCTGCACCCGACGAGCCGCCGCAGAAGATGCCCTCCTCGCGCACCAGACGACGCGTCCAGTGGAAACACTCGGCGTCCTCCACCGGCACCACGTCGTCTACAAGGCTCAAGTCGAGCGTCGACGGAATAAAGTCCTCGCCGATCCCTTCGACCTTGTAAGGAAAGGCCTGCAGCCCTTCGGCCGACCCGCCCTGTTTCCAGGTGTCATACAGGATCGAACCCACCGGATCGACGCCGACGATGCGCACCTTGTGGCCCTGGTCTCGCATCCACTGGGCAATCCCCGAGATCGTCCCGCCGGTGCCCATGGCCACGACGACGTCCGTGACTCGCCCTCGGGTCTGCCTCCAGATCTCAGGCGCGGTGGTCGCATAATGAGCGTGCGGATTCTCGGGGTTGTGGTACTGGGTGGCCAGAACGGCGTTCGGGGTCTCGCTCACGACACGGCGTGCGACGGAATAGTACGAGCGTGGGTCCTCGGGGGCGACGGCCGTCGGCGTGATGATGACCCGCGCCCCGAAGGCCCGCAGCAGGCGGACCTTCTCCAGGCTCATCTTGTCCGGCATCACGAACACCGCCTGGTAGCCCCGCACGGCGCAGGCAATCGCCAGGCCGACGCCCGTATTGCCGGAAGTCGCCTCGACGACGGTCCCACCAGGATGGAGCTCCCCGCTTCGATCGTAGGCGTCAAGGATCGGGAATCCGATTCGGTCCTTGACCGACCCGCCTGGATTGAACTGCTCCAGCTTGGCGTAGAGAGAACAGCGCAGGCCCCGCGCGACCTTGTTCAGACGAACCAGGGGCGTCTCACCGATCGTCCCCAGGATCGAATCGAAGACCCTCAGACTCTCCGATGATTCCAACCCCTCACCCATCGCCGCCCTCCAAAGCTAGGCTACCATGAATTCGTACGACTCTCCATCCCGCCGAATGGCTGCCGCGTGGTGTGGGTGGGACCCGCCGGCGACGATATAATCCATCTCCACCCAAGTGGCCTCGTCGCGCATTCACGCCCAAATGGTTCAGAGCCGCACGCTCACGGGGAATCCCCTCGGGGATCCGAGCGAGCGGGCGTTGTTCGCCTACCTCCCTCCGGGCTACGACGAAACGCGTCAGCGCTACCCCGCCGTGTACTTTCTTCCGGGTTTCACTCGCACAGGCGCGAGCTATCTGAATTTCGAGGCCTGGGAAGAGAACCTTCAGCAGCGGATGGATCGGCTGCTGGCCCAGGGGGCGGTTCGCCCGATGGTCCTTGTACTCATCGACGGGTTCACTCGTTTGGGCGGATCGCAGTATCTCAACTCTCCGGCCACGGGGCTGTATCAGGACTACGTGTTCGAATTGGTCGAGCACTGCGATGCAGCCCTGCGCACGATCCCGCGCCCCTCTGCCCGGGCGGTCATTGGGAAGTCCTCGGGAGGCTTTGGTGCTTTGCGCGCGGCGATGGATCGCCCAGGCACCTTCGGTCTCGTGCTGGATCACTCGGGCGACAAATACTTCGAGATGTGCTACGGCCCCTCCCTTCCTCGATTCCTACACGCCTGCCGTCATCACGATCCTTACGCCCTATTCCTGGACCCGTGGCGCGCTCGGCCCCACGATCAGGCCTTCTACGACATCATGGAGATCCTGGCTTATTCCGCCTGCTATTCCCCGTCCCCGAGAACGCGTTTCGGATTCGACCTTCCACTTGACCTGGATACCGGTGAGATCCGAACCGAGGTCTGGGATCGCTGGATCGAGCACGACCCCATCCGCCGCGTGACCGGAAGAGCAGATGCCTTTCGGGATCTCCAGCTGTTGTTCCTGGATTGTGGGACGAAAGACGAGTTCAACATGCTCGTCGGCAGCCGCCTCTTCCATCGCCGTCTGGAAGAGGCAGGCATCGCACACGTTTATGAGGAATTCGACGGAGGCCACTCCCGCACCCATCATCGTTACGACGTCTCCCTGGCTGCCATCAGCCGCGCCATCGAGCACGAAGCCTGAGCCACCGAAGGAGCGCCCATGACTGACTACACTCGACCTCTCGAATACGCTCGGAGTCGGCGGGCCCGTGCGCTCGACGATCTCAAAGAATTGATCCGCATCCCATCGATCTCCACCCTGCCCGAGTGGAAGCAAGACATCCAGCGCGCCGCAGAATGGGTGGCCCAGCGCCTCCAGGGCTACGGCCTTCAGCACGTCGGGGTTCTTCCGACCAAGGGGCATCCGGTTGTTTATGGCGAGTGGCGGCAAGGCGATCGCCCCATGATCCTGGTCTACGGCCACTACGACGTCCAGCCGGTCGACCCCATCGATCAATGGAAGAGTGAACCGTTCGACCCGGTGCAGCGCGGCGACGACCTGTTCGGCCGCGGCGCCTCCGACATGAAGGCCCAGCTGGTCGCCTTGCTCCAGGCCGTCGAAGCTATGCTTCGCACAGACGGTCTGCCGGTCAACCTTC
>DASSGB010000012.1:0-13380 GCA_035693825.1 Anaerolineales bacterium | reverse complement strand
GTCGAGACAGAGGCGTGGGGCATGGCTCAGTTCAGGCTGAGCCGCGACGGCGACGTGCTGTACTACAAGCTTGGCGCCATCGGTCTCGAAGGCGCCACGGCCGCCCACATTCACCTGGGCTCGCCCGGCGTGAATGGAGGCGTGGTGGTGCGGTTGTATGGCCCGGTGGCGGAGGGCGGGGACCTCAACGGTGTCTTCGTCCGCGGCGAAATCACGGTCGAGGATCTGATGGGCTCGCTGGCGGGTATGTCGCTGAGCGCGCTCATCGAGCAGATCGAGGCCGGGAACGCCTACGTCAACGTGCACACGTTGACCCATCCCGGCGGCGAAATCCGCGGCCAGCTCCAGTAGAAGATCTCCCTGCATGGGAAATCCGGTGGCCGGCGCACCTGCGCCGGCCACTTCCTTTCGCGAAAGGCCAAACCCGGTTTGCGCAGCAAACCGGGTTTGGGATTAGCGAGCGACGGCTGTTCTGGCCCGCTCGACGTACTCCAAGGATTGATGCCGGAAATACGTGTCGTACAGCTCGGCGTAATGACCACCCTGGCTCATGAGCGAAGTGTGATTGCCTTGCTCGATGATCTTCCCTTGACGCAAGACGATGATGCGATCGGCCGCCTTGACCGTCGATAAGCGGTGGGCGATAAGGATCGACGTCGACTCCTCCAGAATCAGCCGCAGCGCCTGCTGGATCTGATACTCGGTGAAAGGATCGACGCTGGCCGTGGCCTCGTCCAGGATGAAGATCGACGGATGCTGGACGAGGACTCGCATCAGCGACACCAGCTGTCGCTGGCCCATGGAAAGCTGGGCGCCGCGCTCGCCGACCTCGGTCATCAGACCCTGCGGGAGAGTCTCGAGCCATTCACCCTCGCCGATGCGCCGCGCCAGACTCTCGATCTCCTCGTCCGTGGCCTCGGGTCGGGCATAGCGGATGTTGTCCAGCGCCGTCCCGGAGAACAGGAACGGCACCTGAGGCACAATGCCCAGCTGCCGGCGATAGGCGCGCAGGTCGAAGGTGCGCAGATCCTGCCCGTCCACCAGCAGCCGGCCGCCCTGATACTCGTAGAAACGACAGATCAACTTGGCGATGGTCGATTTCCCGGCGCCGGTGTGGCCGACCAGAGCCACGTCCTCACCGGCGGCGATCTCCAACGACAGATCTTCGAGCACGGGTTCGGTCGGCAGGTAGTGGAACTGAAGGCGGTCGAAGGTGACTCTCCCCTCCAGCCTGGGCACGGGCCGTTGAGATACCTGGACCACCTGGGACTCGGCGTCGATCAGGGCGAAAACCCGTTCCGCCGCCGACAGCCCGCCCTGCACCTGACTCCAAAAGGCCGACAGATTCAGAACGGGGAACCAGAAGAAGTCCAGGCTGCTGATGAACAAATACCAGGCGCCAATGGTGATCAGGCCCTGGACGGCGTTGAGGCCCCCGACGTAAACCAACATGGCCGTCCCCACGCCTCCCAGGGCATTGAGCACGGGGAAGACCATGGCCAAAACGAAGCCGCGCCTCAAGTTGATGCGGTACGACTGGCGGTTGACCTGGGTGAACTCGGCGTGGATGGCCCGTTCCTGACGGAAGTTCTTGGCGACGTTGATCCCGGTCACGGCTTCCTTGATCAGCGCATTGACGTTGGCCATGGCGCGGAAACCGGCGCGGGTGACGCGCCGGGCCAAGCGCCGGAAACTCATCGCCACCAGGAACGTGATCGGCAGGAAACCGATCAGCCAGGGTAGCAACCGGGGTTCGATGCTCGCCAGCACGGCGAAGATCACTGCGGCTTCGAGGAACTGGCTGATGAGATCCGTCACCAGCACCACGACCTGAGCGAACTCGCTGGTGTCGGAGGTGATGCGGCTGACGATGCGGCCGGAGGCGTGCTCGCCGAAGAAGGCCAGGTCGTGGCCCGCGGCCGCGGCGAAGGCGTCCCTTCGCAAGTCCAACATGACGTCGCCGACGGCCCGGGCCGACACCGTCCGTCGGACCCAGTTGGCGGCCCACACCAGGAACCCCAGCCCGAAAAGCGCAGCCGCCAGGCTCAGCCCGCCTTCCGTCGAGCCCTGGCGGGACATGCCGTCGATGACTCGCGCCACCAGGATCGGCGTCAACGCCCCGGCGGCGGACATGACGAGGATCATCAGGCTGATAACCGTCAGGCGGCGGGCATGCGGGCGGAAATACGTCCACATGCGCGCCACCAGGTCCCGGTCGCGGTAGGTCCGGTCGTAGCTCTCGGCGTCGAGTCCGGTGAAGAAACCCACGGGCTAGCGGCTCTCGTACTGCTCGAAGATGCGCCGGTAGGCCGGAGCGCTGCGCATGAGCTCATCGTGCGATCCGACCGCCGCCAGCCGGCCGCGTCGCAGGACCACGATGGTGTCGGCCCAACGGATCTGTGACAGGCGATGGGTGATGATCAACGTCGTGCGGCCGCGGGCGGCCCGGAAGATGGCCTGCTGGATCTGGTCTTCCGTGGCGCTGTCGATGGACGACGTCGAATCGTCCAGGATGAGAATGCGAGGGTCGGTCAGGAAGGCGCGTGCCAGGGCAAGGCGCTGGCGCTGGCCGCCGGAAAGAGTGACCCCGCGTTCGCCGACGAGTGTGTCGTAGCCGTCGTGAAACGCCAGAATGAACTCGTGCGCCTGCGCGGCGCGCGCCGCGGCTTCGATGTCCGCCCGGGAAGCCCCCGGGCGCCCGAAGGCGATGTTGTCGGCGATCGACCGCGAAAACAGGAACACGTCCTGCTCGATGATGGAGATCTGCTCGCGCAGCGCGCCGAGCCTCCACTGGCGCACATCGAGACCATCCACGCGCAGCGAGCCGCGTTCGACGTCGTACGTCCGATTGACCAGCCTGCCCAGGGTCGTCTTTCCGGCTCCGGTTTGTCCCACGATGGCCACGGTCTGGCCGGGAGCCACGCGGAACGAAATGTCCTCCAGCACACGCACGCGTCCGGGGTAGGAGTAGCTGACCCCGTGGAACTCGATTTCGCCTCGCATGGGTCCGGCATGGCCGCTGGGGTTTTGATCCAATTCGGTGTGGCGGTTGATGAGGTCCAGGATTCGACGGGCGGAAGCCATGCCCAGCGATACCTGGGAGTAGGCAAACAGCGATACAAAGGTCGGGAAGCCGAACAGGTTGATCAGGCCGACGTAGGCGACCACCTGGCCCAGATCGATCGCGCCCTGGCGGAACAGCAGGATGGCGTGCAGAAACGCGCCGGCCGTGGCCAGGCCCAGGAGGAGCAGAGGCATGAAGCGCGCCTCGACCCGGCCCTGCCGCACGAAGGCTTCGCGGAACGTTCGCGCATTGGCCGTGAAACGCGAGACTTCTTCGTCTTCCTGGGCCGCACCCTTGACGACCTCAATGCCGTCGACGGCCTCGGCCAGATGGGCGTTCATCTCCCCGAAGGCCGATCGCTGAGCTTCTGTGACAGGGCGAAGCTCCGTCAGGTACTGCCAGAGGGCCAGGCCGTAGGCCACCAGGAAGAGAGATGGAGTCAGCATCAGCGCCGGGTGGAAACTGGGGGCGACGAGGATCGGCATGATGAGGAAGTTGGCGGAACCGATCACCAGGTTGAGCCCGGGGTTGAACATCAGGTTGACTTCGCGGACATCGTTGGTGGCGCGGGCCATCGTGTCGCCGACGGGCTGCAAATGGTGGAAGGTCATGCTCTTGCCGAGCAGGCTGACGTACAGCTCGGCCCGGATATCGCGCTCCAGCCGCTGGCCGATCAGCTCGGCGCCGAAGTTGCGGCCGAGTTGCAGGGCGCCGCGCAGGACCTGGCTTCCCATGATGAGCAACGCCAGCTGAAGCAACGCGCCCAGCACCGCTCCGCCGCCCAGAATGAGGTTGAACGCCTGACCGATGTAGACCGGCACCAGCGCCGCCAGGGCGGCGTTGCCAAACGCGCCGACGAGCAGCATGACGACGATCCAGCCATGACGGGCGACGTGCGACGCGATCCAGCGCAGCGGGCTGCTCCGGTCGACGGCAGGCGCGTCGGCAATCACGAATTCGGCAACGGACATTTGAACGGTGAACCCCGATCCGAGAGGAAAGAGCGCGGCGAGGATACCACAGCGGGTACCCTCACCTCCGAGAAGACCTCACCCCGAGCAGCCCTCGCCCCTAACCCCTCTCCCGCGGAGCGGGAGAGGGGATTCGGAGGTCACAGGTCAGGTCGGGTGAGTCCAGCTCTCCATTAGGACTCTGCGAGGGGTGACCGGACAGGCCGCTCCGGCGGCCGAGATGCGCGTGTGTTGTTCGACCCTCACCCCTAACCCCTCTCCCGCGGAGCAGGAGAGGGGAGGGGTGAGGGCTAGGATCGGCGAGAGCCTTCGCCGCGAGACGCCTCGATGCGGTGGGACAGGTCTTGGCGGATCTGTGATCTACCAGATGCACCGGCGCCAAGTCCCTCTCCCCTCACCCCTCTCCCGCCTTGCGGGAGAGGGGGCGGGGGTGAGGGTCACATCGGTTCGAACCGCGCCGTGAAATGCCTCAGATGCTTCTGCTGGTAGGTGATCCGAAAGCCGCGCAGCGACTTCGCTCGCTCGGCGACCGCGCCGGCCGAAGTGGCCACCCAGTCCAGATGAGTCTGCGTGTACACCCGACGAGGGATCGCCATGCGCACCAATTCCAACGCGGGGAAACGTTCTTCGCCCGTCTCAGGATCCTTGTAGGCAAACGCTACCGAGCCCAGTTCGACAGTACGGATGCCGCCCTGCCGGTACATCTCGACCGACAACGCCTGTCCGGGGAACGCCGTCCGAGGAATGTGTGGGAGGAAGGCCCCGGCGTCGACGTAGACGGCGTGCCCTCCGGGCGGCTCGATGAGAGGCAGGCCATATGCGCGCAACCGATCCGCCAGGTAAGCCGTCTGACCCAGGCGATAAGCAAGATAGGACTCGTCCAGGCCCTCCCACAACCCGACCGCCATGGCCTCCAGGTCGCGACCGGCGAGGCCTCCGTAGGTTGGGAAGCCTTCCCGAAGGATCAGCTCGTTGCAGACCTTCTGGTACAGGGCTTCGTCGTTCATCGCCAGGAAACCGCCGATGTTGACAATGGCGTCCTTCTTGGCGCTCATCGTGGCGCCGTCGGCGAGGGAGAACATCTCGTGGGCGATATCCGCCACCGACCGCCCGGCAAAGCCGGGCTCGCGCAACTTGATGAAGTAGGCGTTCTCGGCGTAGCGGCAGGCATCGATGAAGAAGGGAATGCCGTAGCGCCGGTAGATGAGGCTCACGCCGCGCAAATTCTCCATCGATACGGGTTGACCGCCTCCCGCGTTGTTGGTGATGGTCATCATGCCGAAGGGAATCTTGTCGGGGCCGGTGGCCTGAATGAAGGCCTCCAGACGCTGGAGGTCCATGTTGCCTTTGAAGGGATGCTGGCTGGACGGGTTCCTGGCTTCGGGGATCGCCAGATCCTCCGGCCGTCCGCCGCGCGCCAGGATGTTGGCCTGCGTCGTGTCGAAATGCGTGTTGGACGGAACGGCCTGGCCCGGCCGGAGCAGCACGGCGCACAGGATGTTCTCCGCGGCGCGCCCCTGGTGCGTCGGGACGAAATGGCGGAACCCGAAGATCTGCGTGATGGCTTCCTGCAGGCGGAAGAAGGAACGTGCTCCGGCATAGGTTTCGTCGCCCTGCATCAGGGCCGCCCACTGCCGGTCGCTCATCGCGCCGGTGCCCGAATCCGTCAGCAGGTCGATGTACACATCTTCGGCCCGCAATCCGAACACGTTGAAGCCGGCGGCCTGCAGCCTGGCCTCGCGTTCTTCCCGGGAGATGAGTCGGATGGATTCAATGGCCTTGATGCGGAAAGGTTCGGGGGGATAGGTGGGCATGCCGTTACCGAGCGCCGGATGGGGGGAGTCTAGCACCGCCTCGCGAGCGGGAGAAGGCGCACGGTGCCGTCCTCGCGCGGCGCAGGGTATACTGCGCGGGTGCCGAAACGCGCGGCCATCGCAACCAGCCTCGGGATGGCGCTGATGGTCATCTGCGGAGCAGCCGTTGTCGCCGGCATGTGGCCCGCGCCCAGGCAAGTCGAGACCGCGACCCTGCGCCGGGCAAGTGGGAAGGGCTTCGCCGCCGAGATTCGACTCGACCGGCCAAGCTGGCTGAGGCCCGGCACCCAAAGCCAGGTGAGGTTGGACGTTGCCCGGATGACAGCGTCGGGCAACATGGACCTACCGGAGGCTCTGGTCGCCAGACTGTCGAGCCATGAATCGACCGTGCTGCCTGGAGAGGAGCAGGCGGCCGCGCTCACACCCGAAGGCGTGCACTGGAGATTTGAGTGGACGCTGGAACCCGTTCACGCGACCGAGGCTTCGCTTTCCATTCATGTGGTGGAACGATCCTATCGGGCGGCGTCGATCGACGAGACGCTTGTGTGGGCTCGCTTTGTGACTCTGGACGTGCGGCAACCGGCGATCCCGATGTGGTTGAGCCTTTCCGGATTCGTGATCGGCAGCCTGCTGGTTGTCTGCGGCCTGAGGAGGCGCTCATGAACACGGCACCCGCGACCTCGCTCTCTATCGTGAGTTTCAATCTCGGCCCGGCGCTGACCAATGCCTATCTGGTGGGAAACTCGGAGGTCGGGACGGCGGTGGTGATCGATCCCGCGTGGGACGGGAAGGTGATCGCCGCCGAAGCCGCGCGGCGGAATTGGCGCATCACCGACATCTGGCTGACCCACGCCCACTTCGATCACTTCGGCGGCGCGGGCGCGGTCTCCGACTCGGGCGAAGCGCCTATCCCCGTCGCCCTCCACCCCGACGACCAGCCTTTGTGGCGAGCGATGGGAGGCGCGAGCTGGTTCGGCATGACCGAATTCGATCCCGGGCCCGAACCGACCATCCCGCTGAGTCACGGCATGCGGCTGCGCGCCCTGGGCCGGGAGATCGAAGTACGCCACACGCCCGGTCACAGCCCGGGGCACGTTGTCTTCGTCTTCGCTGAAGACAAGCGAGTGGTCTGCGGGGACCTGATCTTCGAAGCCGGTGTCGGGAGGACAGACCTGCCCGGTGGAGATTGGGACACGCTGCTGCGCTCGATCCGCGATCAAATCTTCACGCTCCCGGAGGACACGGTTCTCCTGCCCGGTCACGGCCGCCCCACGACCGTGGGCCGGGAACGGGCTGCAAATCCATTTCTTCAGGGTGACCTATGAAACCCCCGCGCGCGAAATGTGGACGACCGACCGCCGACCACTGCGCTACTGCTCTTGCAGCCACACCAGGAAGTCCCTCAGCCCGCCCCTCGGCCCTTCCGGAGCGAACGCCAGGAGATCGAGAATGAAGGGATAGCCTGCGCCGACCGGATCGACAGTCGCAAGTCGGCCGGCGATCCGCACCGCCCGCACCGTTTCGGGTGCTTCGGAGCCCAGGATGAGCCCGATCGCGCCGGGATCGGACCCCACCAGCTCGTACGCGGACTGCGGCGTGGGCGCCAGCCACGTACCCGGCCAGGGGGCCGAACCGCGCAGGATGATGCTTTCGAACCAGTCACGAACGGGTTCCCCGGGCAGCGGCAGGACTGGTTGCACGCCGACCGACAGGCCGCCGAGGGTGCTCCAATCCGCGGTGCGCCGTGTGAACAGATTCTCGAGATCGCGAATGCGAAGATCGGTGACCGGATTGTCCGGGTGAACGACGAAGGTCGCCGGCAGGCTGGCGACGGGCGTGACGAACCAGCTCTCGGGCGGGGTCCCGCTGAAGATCAACACACTTCCGGGCGACTCTTCGACAACATCGAGCGCCGACTCGAGGGTGTCTGCCTCGACGTCGAAGGGCAAGGCGGTATCGATCTCGGCCGCGTAGGACTCGGCCCACTGCCTCACCATCGGGAGGGCGTAGGGAGGGGTGATCAATCGCGGCACGGGCGCGATCGCCGTCGGCTGAGCAGGGGCGCAGGCAGCGGCCGCGAACGAGAGAAACGCGATCGCCATGCAGACCCGGCCCCGGGAACTCGGTTGGTGCACGGCGATGCCCATCATGCGCGCAGCAGAGCCGTCGCCAAGCCTGCAAGCCCAACGAGGAAGCAATAGACGGCGAACACGGTCCATCGGTGCCCGGCGACGAACGCAAGCATCCACCGGATCGAGAAGTAGCCGACCACGGCGGCTGCCGTGAAGCCGGCCAGGAGTGGCGCCGCCAGCGCTCCGGGATTCGGGATCCCAAGCAGATCTCGCAACGTCAGGAGACCCGCTCCCAGCATCACCGGCACCGACATCAGGAACGAAAACCGCGCCGCTTCCGTGCGCTGGAAACCGAGGGCGCGCCCGGCGCCCATCGTCGCGCCGGAACGGGAAACCCCCGGAAACAGGGCCGCGGCCTGGGCCACGCCGATCCACACTGCCTCGGGCCACCTCATCGAGTCGAGAGTCCGCTCCGAGCGTGCGGCGCGCTCCGAGAGCCACAAGATCGCCGCCGTGACGAGCAGGAAAGCCGAGGTCGCCACCGGGCTGGCAAAAGCCTGCTCGACGGCTTCCTTGATCGCTACTCCGGCCACAACCGCCGGCAGGGTGGCCAGGGTGATGAACCAGGCCTGCCTCGCCTCGGACGTGGCGAAGGGCTGGCGGCGGACCAGTCCCTGCCATGCCGCGACCGCCAGCCTCACCAGGTCACGGGCAAAGAAGACGATCACACCCAGCAGAGTGCCGAGTTGGACCAGGACGTTGAAGGCAAAGCCAACCTCCGGCGACGACCTCCAGCCCAGCCACCATGGAACGAGCACCAGGTGAGCTGAGGAAGATACCGG
Source organism: Anaerolineales bacterium (assembly GCA_035693825.1). Taxonomy (GTDB): domain Bacteria; phylum Chloroflexota; class Anaerolineae; order Anaerolineales; family E44-bin32; genus MGOM01. The sequence goes on along the minus strand of DASSGB010000012.1, from coordinate 4,617 downwards.
CAGAAACTCGGTCAATCCCTGCACGATCCCCAAGACGATGGCTTGGAAGAGCGACATCCCCTAAACCTCAGCCGGTCGATGTTTTTGGAACGTGCTTCGAAATCCGTCGGCGAAGGACTGGATGCGGCGCTCGAGGATCGCCTGCCTCAGGCCCGCCGCAAGGGTCATCAGAGCCGTCAGGTTGTGGATGGTGAGCAGAGTCGCCGCAAGGATTTCGCCTGCGCTGGCCAGATGACGAAGGTACGCCCGGCTGAAATGCATGCAGGCGTAGCACGCGCAATCCGGGTCGATGGGGCGCTGGTCCTCGGCGTAGGTCGCATTGCGCACGTTGACTCGTCCACGCGGCGTGAGCGCGGTATGGTTGCGCGCCATGCGCGTGGGCAGGACGCAATCCATAAAGTCCATGCCTCGCACGACGGCTTCGACGAAATCCTCCAGCGTGCCGACGCCCATCAGGTAGCGCGGTCGATCTTGCGGCAGTTGGCCGGACAGCAAATCGAGCATGGCGTACATGTCGCGTTTGGACTCGCCCACCGACAGTCCGCCGATGGCGATGCCCGGGAAACCGAGGCCGGCGATGACGGCGGCCGACCGCTCGCGCAGGTCGGGGAAGATGCCTCCTTGGACGATTCCAAATAGCGCCTGATCCGTCCTGCGGTGGGCTGCCAGGCATCGCTCCGCCCAGGCATGGGTCCGGGTCACCGCGGCCTCGTTGACCGTGCGGTCGCCGGGCGGAGGACACTCGTCGAGGACCATGATGATGTCGGCCCCGAGATTCTCCTGGATGGCGATGACGCTCTCCGGGGTGAGACGGTGAGTCGATCCGTCAAGATGCGAACGAAAGGTGACCCCATCGGCATCGACCTGGCGCCGCTCCGCCAGGGAGAACACTTGAAAACCGCCGGAATCCGTCAGGATCGGGCGGGGCCATCCTATGAATCGGTGCAGGCCCCCCAGCCCGGCGATGGTCTTGTCGCCCGGGCGGAGATAGAGATGGTAGGTGTTGGCGAGGATCAACGTAGCGCCGAGAGCTTCCAGCTGCGCGGGCGTGACGGCTTTGACCGTGCCCTGGGTGCCCACCGGCGCGAATAGCGGGGTACGCAGTTCACCGTGAGGCGTGTGCAAGACCCCGGCCCTGGCCAGGCCGTCGACGGCCTCGAGCTCGAACGAGACGGCGCTCACGGCCTCACCTCGTTCGGATCGAAACGGGCCGGTGGCGGGGTCACAGACCCCAAAACCAATGCAGGCCGGCCAGGGTGACCAGAAACGTCGCCAGAGTCACCGGCGCTCCCAGGCGCGCGTAGTCGCGAAAATTGTAGCTGCCCGGGCCCATGACCAGGAGGTTGGCCGGGTGACCGAGAGGGCTGATGAACACCAGCGAGCAACCGATGGCCACGGCGGCCGCCATGGCGCGCGGATCCGCGCCCGCCAGGGCCGCGGCCTGAAGTGCGATGGGCGCGAGCACGACGGCCGACGTCTGGCCGCCCAGCAGAAGACTGAAGCCGATGGTGATCGCCAGAACGACGGCGCCGGTGGCGATGGCCGGCAGTCCGCCGGACAGGCTCTGGACGAATCGGGCCAGAAATGCGGCCGCGCCCGTCTGATCCATGGCGAATCCCAGGGGAAGCATGCACGCGATCAGGATGATCGACCGCCAATCGACGGCGCGGTAGGCTTCGTCCATCGTCAGGCACCGGCTGAGCACCATTAGCGTCGCGCCCAGGAGCGTGGCAACGGCGATCGGCAGAAGACCCGCGGCAACGACGATGAGCGTTGCGGTCATGATACCGGCGGACAGCAAAGCCTTTGGGCCCGGGCGTTCCGCAGCCTCCTCCTCGAGTACGAGGAAGTTCGGATCCTGGCGGAGAAGGTGGACCTTTTGTCGAGGCCCTTGCATCAGCATCGCGTCTCCAAATCGCAGCGGCATGTCCGCCACGCCGACCTGGACCACGTTGCCCTGCCGCCAGAGCGCCAGCACTTGCAGGCCGTACTTCTCTCGGAAGTGAATCTCCTTCAGCGTTTTGCCTTCCAGTTCGGAGCGCGGCGCCAGGACCACCTCGACCAGAGGCACGACTTCCGACGAAAGACTGTCGGCCATCTCGCCTCCGAGGGTCATCCGCAGGCCGTATCGTTCACACTGCTCGGGCGTGGGGCTGCCCTCCAGCATGACCATGTCGCCCGCCTCGAGCACCGTGTGGCTTCCCGGTGCCAGCATCAGGCGGCCGCCATGCGAGACGCCCAGCACGGTGAGGCCGAGCTCATGCCCCCAGCCTCCCTGCCGGAGGGTCACCCCGGCCATGGCCGAACCGTCCTCGACGACGACGGAGCTTGTGCCTTCCCGCAGATGGTAGAGGCGCGCCAGTTCTCCGTGCAGGCGGCGCATCCTGGCCAGTTCGCCGGCGACGTCACGCGCGCCCAGCAGTCGGGATCCGAGCAGAGTGACAACGGCCGTTCCGGACAGGATGATGAAGATCCCCACCGGGAAGAACTCGAACAGGGCATACGGCCTGAGACCCTCGCGCGTCACCATCGAGTTGACCAGGATGTTGGCGGTGGTCAGGAGCGTCGCCGTTCCGCCGAGCAGCGCGCCGTACGCCAGGGGCATCAATAGGCGCGAGGGCGGCAGGCGAACCTGGCGCGCCACGCTGACGGCCGAGGGTACGAGAACCGCCGCGGCGGCGATGCTGTTCATGATGGTCGACAGGCCCGCGGCGGCGAGCATCAACACGGCCGTCAGCCTCCGAGGGTGCGGCCCGACGGCCGACAACAACTGCTGGCCGATCCACAACGTCACGCCCGTTCGCTCCAGGGCGTGACTCAAGATGAACATGGCCAGGATCGTGATGACCGCCGATTGACTGAAACCGGAGAGCGTTTGTTCCGGCGTGAGAATGCCCAGAAGGCTGAGGCTGAGCAATACGAGAAGGGCAACGAGATCGGGGCGAAGGCGTTCGGTAAGGAGCAGGATCGCCGCCAGGCCGATGATTGCCAGCGTGATCCATCCGGTGGAGCCCATGGCGCGGCGATTATACAGTGGTCAGTGGCCGGTCGTCAGTGGTCCGTCGATAAGAGACTGCGGCGAGGCGATTGCGACGGCTACCTTCGCCTTCGGCTCCTCCGCTTTCGCGCCGGGGAGCCCCACAGGTCTCAGAGCTCTCGCCTCACGGCAAGGACAAGCTCCGGTCCGGCCACTGACCACTGACCACTCACCACTGACCACTGACTACTGACTACTGACCACTGGGTCGTCGTATACTGGCCGCTGATGGATCCATCGCAGCCGCACTCGACGTGGATCGAAGTGAGCACCGGGGCCATCGCCTCCAATGTGCGCGCCCTGCTGCAAAGAGTTCAGGGCCAGGTCATGGCGGTGGTCAAGGCCAACGGCTACGGCCACGGACTGGTCACGGCGGCGCGCAGCGCCGTCCGAGGCGGCGCGAGCTGGATCGGCGTGGCGCGGGCAGAGGAAGGCCTCGAGCTGCGCCGGGCGGGAATCGAGACGCCGATCCTCGTTTTGGGCCTCACCCCTGTGGGTCGGCTTGACCAGGCCATTGCAGGCAATCTCTCGTTGACGCTCTGGTCGGAGGAGCAAATCGAGGCCGCCGCGGCGGCCGCGGTTTCACTCGGCCGCGAACCGGCCGTCCACCTGAAGGTCGACACGGGCATGGGTCGAATCGGCGCCAGGCCGGCGGAGGCTGTGCTGCTGGCGCAACGCGCCCAGGCCGCGCGCCTCCGCCTGGAAGGCGTCTATACCCATTTCGCGCGAGCCGATGAGCCCGCGGCCGAGACAACGAACAATCAACTGGCCGCTTTCGGCGATGTGTTGGGCGCACTGGCCGCGGCGGGCGTGAAACCGGGTTTGGTGCACGCCGCCAACTCGGCCGCAGCCATCGCCTACCCTTCGAGTCACTTCGATCTGGTTCGGGCAGGCGTTGCGGTCTACGGGCTAGATCCTTCGCCCACGTGCCGTCTTCCGGACGGGTTCGCGCCGGCACTGGCTTGGAAGAGCATCTTGAGTCAGGTGAAGAGGCTGCCACCCGGAAGCGGGATCAGCTACGGCCACGCCTATGTCACCCGGGGCGAAGAACAGATCGGCACGGTCCCGGTCGGATACGGGGACGGCTTCCGCCGCGTCGACGGCAACGAGGTCTTGGTGGGGGGCTCAAGGGTGCCGGTCGTGGGGCGGGTGTGCATGGATCAGATCCTCGTACGGCTCGACGGCTTGCCGGCCAAGGTAGGCGATGAAGTCGTCATCATCGGCCGGCAAGGGAGCGGGACGATCAGCGCCGAGGACGTGGCCCGCCGCTGGGGGACGATCAACTACGAAGTGGTGTGCGGCCTCTCGGCTCGCGTGGCACGCGTGGAGGTATGAATGACCCTCACCCCTTGCCCCTCCCCGCAGGCGGCCGCTGGTCCCCGAAGGGGAGAGAGGGGTGGGGGTGAGGGTTGAAGGCCGAGTTCGCTTGACACCTCCCTTGCCACCCCTTAGAATCGGTTCACAACTCGCACGCCCAGGGGAGAGTCCCGGTTCGCCGGGCACCGAAGGGGCAAGCCTCCGCCGCTGTGCAGTGGAGAGGCGAAACTCTCAGGTCACAGGACCCTGGCCGGCCGGGCCTC
>DASSGB010000011.1:0-2421 GCA_035693825.1 Anaerolineales bacterium | reverse complement strand
GCTGAAGCAGGGCCTGCACTGGGGCTCCAAGGCCACCCTGATCGCCATCGGAGCGGTCACCGTCGCGCTGGTCGTCGGCTTCGGTGTCTTCTTCGTCGCTTTCCATCGCGTCTTCTTTGTGGGCGACAGCTGGCTGTTCCTCTACACCGACACGCTCATTCGCCTCTTTCCGGTCCAGTTCTGGCAGCAGTTCTTCTTTGTGTTGGCGGGGTTGAGCCTGATCGAAGCCGCCGTGCTGTTCTGGTTGACAAAAGGGGCGGTTGCCAGCGCCTAGCTGGATGGAAAGCCGGCCTTGAGGATGGGGGCGGTTGATGGACCGCCCCCATCTGCTTTCGAGGCAGGTGGCGTGTCATCCTCCGCCGGGCAGCTACTCCGTCTCTCCGAGGAACAGGCCCACGTCGGCGCAATAGATCAGCTCCTGCGGCGCGTCCGGGGCCTTGGCCCGAAGGAGGTCAGGAATGATCGAATGTGACGGCCCCGGATTGCTGACGGTGTGGCTTGTGACCATCACGTATCCGCGTGAAGTCACTTGCGCGAGGACGAGCACCATGGCCTCGTCTGTCACCCGACCCTGGAGCAGGGCGTAATCGCCCATGCGGTCGACAGCCCACAGTGGATCCAGGGCCATGTATTCGGTGGGCCAATCAACCTTGAAATTGGCGAGGAGCTGGCCGACGATCTGTCGAGCTGCTTCCGAATCAGGGGGCACCCGATCGACCATGGAACAATCGCATCGGGAATCGACCATTGGTGGGAAGGTTCCGCTGGTGACCTCGGGCGCGGCTGCGCCGCTTTCAAGAGGTTCCAATTCCTGGTAGAAGAGAAGTCGCAACACGTCGACCGACGTCTCGCGCGTGATCAGTGCATACACGTTGCCGTCCGGGCCGACGGCCAGATACTCCGACAGGTGGAAGTACCATTCCGATAGCGGATACCTGGCCACTGCCAGTTGCTGCCCATTGGCGTCGAGGTAGTGGATCGTCTGATCCGTGACAATGGTGGGGAAGTCGCGGATGACGTCGCTCCGCCACGCGTAGAAACTGCCGTCGGGATTCACGGCCAGCATTCCCAGACCGCCTCCCAGCGTGCGGCCCGTCTCGAATCTCAGGTTCCCGACGGTCATGGAGGGATGGCCGCCGCAGGGCGTTTCGTAGTGTGTCTGGTAAAGGCGGCCGAACGCCGGCAGGCCGTAGAATTCACCTCCATTTTCGGCGCGCGGCCCAGCCATCTGGTAGGAGCGGACCGGGCCGGCGAGCTCGAGCAGGATTTGCCCTTCGCCTTGAGCAAGGCCGACCAGCCCATCTTCAAGACGGTAGCCGAGAGGCACGTCCACATGGTCGATCGATTGGCCGTCGAAGGTCAACCGGTTCACGCGGTAACGCTCGGGTGTCACCTGGAAACTGATCTCGAGAAGGTAAAGCTCCTCGGGTCCGGCGACGATATCCGAGACGTTCAGAATGCCGAGCGAGGCAAGGTCGATGTCGTCCAGCCTGACGCCGGCCGCGTCGAACCTGAGGAGTCGATTGTCGAAGGTATCGCCAACGATGAACGTACCATCCGGCAGAACGGCGATGCCGTTCGGGCCGGTGATCTCGATCTCGGTCATACCTGCGCCACGATAGCGGATCCCGTTGTCTCCGACCGGTATCGTGACCACCGTTTCGTACGCCGGCCCGGGACGATCGTGGATCGCGGGAGGCGGCGCCTGCGGGGGGGCCACGGCGGATGGAGTCGCAACCGACACCGGCTCTCCCGTGGCGGGCGGGCGGGTGGAGGAAGGAGACGGCGCGGGCGACGGGGCGGAGATGGAACATGAAGCCAGGAGGACCACGCCCGCGGCGGCGAGGACCGAAACGAGCGTGGCTGGTCTTGTTCGCTTGTATATGGATGGACCCTCGATCAGCCGCGCGGGTCCGCGCGGCCACCTGGCCGTCCCTCGGATCGAAGTCAACCGGGGCGGATCATCGTCGACAGGAGCGCTATAGCCAGGGCGCAAGCCAGAGCCCCGTAGAGCGCGGCCGCCACGAGGAACCACCACCACGGCCGCAGCGCCGAGGTGCCCGGATCGCGTCGCCCCACAACCAGCGTCTTAGCCATCTTGTCGCCGATCCGCTGGTGCAGTGGCGGCTTCATCGCCAGGTACGCCGGCAATCCGAAAACCAGGCCGTCGATGAAGCGGGTCAGGGCGCGCACGAGAGCCGTATCAAGCCCGACCCGCGACCCATCCTCTTTCACGACTCGCATGCCGAGGATGAGCTTCCCGGGGGTCGAGCCGTACAGGCCTTCAAAGAAGGTGGCGTAGGCGGCGGACAGGACGAGGCTGGCGAGACAGTCGACCAGCTGGGCATTGGAGTCCTGGAGGGACGCCTGTACGCCGAGCAGGGCGTAAAGCATGGCGAGAAAGATGCCGGCGACCGAACC
>DASSGB010000010.1:0-5138 GCA_035693825.1 Anaerolineales bacterium | reverse complement strand
TATGACGTCCCTGACGTACCCCGAAGCGCTCGATTACCTATACAGTTTTGTCGACTACAGTCTCGAGCGCAGCTACCGTTATTCGGCCGAAGTCTTCGACCTGGCGCGTGTCCGCACGTTGTTGGCGCGCCTGGGCGATCCTCACGAGCAATTCGCCAGCGCTCACGTGGCCGGGACGAAGGGCAAAGGTTCGGTCTCGGCCCTGACGGCCTCAGCGCTGAGCGCCGCAGGATACCGCACCGGCCTGTACACTTCGCCCCACCTTCAACGCTTTACCGAGCGGATTCGAATTGGGAATGAAGAGATACCCGAAGACCAGGTCGGTCGTCTCGTGGGCGAGATGCGGCCGCACGTCGAGGCCGTGCCGGGGCTGACCACCTTCGAGCTCACGACGGCGCTGGCGTTCATGTACTTCGCGCAGCAGAAAGTGGATGCCGCCGTCGTCGAGGTCGGCCTGGGCGGTCGCCTGGACGCCACTAACGTCCTCCTGCCGCGACTCTCGATCATCACCTCGCTGTCTTACGATCACATGCATCTGCTGGGCGACACCCTTTCCGAAATCGCCTCCGAGAAGGCGGGCATCATCAAGCCGGGAGTGCCGGTGATCCTAGCCCCGCAGCAGCGAGAGGCCGAGCTCGTCGTCGAGGAGACAGCCGAAAGGCAGAAGGCTCGCCTCATCAAGATAGGCAAGGATTGGCTGTACGCCCCGGGGGGACACGACCTCGAGGGACAGAGTCTGTACATCTGGTCGACGGCCGAACAACCGTTGATGGATGCCTTCGTCGAGAGCGCCGGCGGGGAGGAGTGGGTCCCGCCGCGCTACGAGATCCCTCTGCTCGGGTACCATCAGGTGGTGAACGCCGCCGTGGCCTATGCCGGCCTGCGCTTGTTGCGCGATCAGGGGATGGCCGTGTCCGAAACCGCCATCCAATCGGGATTTCGGAACGTCGAGTGGCGGGGGCGTTTCCAGGTCCTGTCGCGGTCTCCGGCGGTGGTGGTGGACTCGGCCCACAACCGCGACTCGGCCCTCAAGCTGCGGATCGCCCTCGACGACTACTTCCCGGGTCAGCCGGTGACGCTCGTCTTCGGCGCCTCATCCGACAAGGACATTGCCGGCATGATGGAGGAACTTCTGCCGCGCGTTTCGCGCCTGATCGTCACCCAGGCAGTGCATCCGCGCGCGGCAGATCCCGAAGGGCTCTCGGCGCTGGCCCGCGGCCACGGCGTCCGCGTCGAGGTCCGGTCACCGGTGGAAGAGGCGCTGCGCTACGCCATCGAGCGCGCTCGCCCCGGGGAAGTGATCGTCAGCGCGGGCAGCCTGTTCGTCGCCGGCGAGGTGCTGGCGGCATGGCCGAGAGTCCAGAGTGGGTTGCTCCAGACCGAGGCGCGCCCATGAGCGCTTTGCTCGGCCGCTGGCCACACCTGCCGTCCGAAATGGCCGACCCGATGAACCGCCGTGCGGACGAACTGTACGACATCGAGGATGCGCCGCTCGACGAACGCGGCACGATGGAGTGCGCCGTCCTTCCGCTGCGGGATGTGGTCCTCTATCCAAACATGGTCACGCCGCTCTTCGTCGGACACGAGGCGACCCTGAGGGCCATCGAAGAGGCGACGCGCACCGGAGCGACGATGATCGCCGTCGCGCAGCTGGACGCCGAGATCGAGGATCCGTCGCCGGACGACCTGTATTACGTGGGGACCGAGATCGCCGTCGGCCGTCTGATGCATATGCCCGATGGCGCGACCTCGGTGCTGACGCAGGGGCGACGCCGCGTGCATGTCCTCGAGTTCATTCCGGGTCCGCCTTACCTGCGCGCCCGGGCCCGCCCGATTCAGGAGCAGGCGGAAAAGACCAAGGAAACCGTCGCCCTGATGCGGGCGGTTCTCACCTTGTTCGAGAAATGTGTCCAGCTCAACCGGTCGCTTCCCGAAGAGGCCTACGTCTACGCCGTCAACATCGAGGATCCTGCCTGGCTGGCGGACCTGGTCGCCTCCAGCCTCAATCTCACCGTCCACGAACGCCAGAGTATCCTGGAGACCTTCGACCCGGTTGCCCGGCTGCAGCGGGTCAGCATGTTGCTCGGCCGCGAGCTCGACGTGCTCGAACTCGAAGACCAGATTCATTCCCAGGTGCAGAATGAGGTCGACCGTTCGCAACGGGAAATGTACCTGCGTGAGCAGATGAAGGCCATCCAGACCGAGCTCGGCGAGACCGACATGTGGGGGCAGGAGCTCACCGAGCTCAAGGAACGCATCGCCCACCTGTCCCTTCCCGAAGAAGTCCAGGTCCGCGCCATCAAGGAAGTTCAGCGCCTCGGTCAGATGCCGCCCATGTCGCCCGAAGTCGGAATCATTCGCACCTATCTCGACTGGCTTCTCGAGCTTCCCTGGACCTCGACCACAACCGACAACCTGGATGTGCGGCATGCGGCCCAGGTGCTTCAGAAGGGACACTACGGCCTGAAGAAGGCCAAGGAACGCATTCTCGAATACATCGCGGTGCGCAGTCTGGCCGCCGACAAGCAGCGCCAGCCGATTCTGTGCTTCGTCGGCCCGCCCGGCACGGGCAAGACCTCGCTGGGAAAGTCGATCGCCGAAGCTCTGGGGCGGACCTTCGTGCGCATGTCGCTGGGCGGCATTCGCGACGAAGCGGAGATCCGCGGCCACCGGCGCACCTACATCGGCGCGCTTCCCGGCCGAATTCTGCAGGCCATGCGAAGAGCAGCGACCGCCAACCCGCTGATCATGTTGGATGAGATTGACAAGCTCGGCGCCGACTTCCGCGGCGACCCGGCGGCCGCCCTATTGGAAGTCCTCGACCCCGAGCAGAACAACGCCTTCTCCGACCACTACCTGGAGATACCCTACGATCTCTCACGCGTGTTGTTCATCACAACAGCCAACACGCTGGCCACCATTCCGCCGGCGCTCCTCGACCGACTGGAAGTGATCGACTTCCCGGGCTACATCGAAGAAGAGAAGCTCATCATCGCTCAGAGATTCCTGATCCCCAGGCAGCTCGAGCAGAACGGGTTGGCCGCCGACGGTCTGGTCTTCGATGAGAAGGTGCTCCAGGAGGTCATTCGCGAGTACACCTGGGAAGCCGGCGTCCGCAATTTGGAGCGGGAGATCGGCACGATCTGCCGCAAACTGGCGCGGCGCAAGGCCGAAGGCAAGAGGATCTCGCCGACCGTCACCACGGGCATGTTGTCGCGGCTTCTGGGTCCGCCGGACGTCAATCCGCGTGTGGCCGAGCGGCGCGATCAGGTGGGGGCGGCCACCGGCCTGGCCTGGACCGAGAACGGCGGCGAAACGATGCCGGTCGAGGTCCTGCTGATGGACGGCAAGGGGAACCTGCAGATCACCGGCCAGGTGGGCGAAGTGATGCAGGAATCGGCGCAGGCCGCGCTCTCGTATATCAAGTCGCGCGCCCGCGACCTTGGCGTGGATCCGGAGATCTTCGAGAAAACCGACATCCATATTCACGTGCCCGAGGGCGCGATTCCGAAGGACGGTCCGAGCGCCGGCATCACCATGGCCACCGCGCTGGCTTCAGCTCTGACCCGTCGCCCCGTTCGTCGCGAGGTGGGCATGAGCGGCGAGATCACCCTGCGAGGCCGCGTTCTGCCCATTGGAGGCGTGCGCGAGAAGGTTCTGGCCGCCCACCGGCTCCACTTGAAAACCGTCATCATCCCAGCGCAGAATCGCAAGGACCTGGTCGACGTGCCCCGGCGCGCCCGGCGCGAACTTCACATCCGCTTCGTGCGGCACATGGACGGCGTGCTGGACCTGGCGCTGGCGCCTAAGCCGCGCAAGGGTCTTCCGGTGCCTCCTTTGGGCAAACCCCCGGCCAAGACGCCGGCCTCGAAGCCCGAGAGCGCGCCTCCGCCCGCCTAGCGGGCCCACTCCCGCATGCCGTCGCCATTCCGACTTACCGTCTCGCGCGCGGTTACGCGCTATCACCGTGGGACCGACCTCCGACCGACCTTCTCCGCAGGGAATTGGATCCACCGCGGGGCGCGCCTCCTGACCATCCTTCTCGCTGGATGGATCGCCGCCTCCTGCACTCGTTCCGCCATACCCTATCCGGGTGCGGTCCTGCCCTCCACGTTGACCGCAGCCGCGCTCGTTACCCGAATCCCGCCTCCGCCGTTTACCGGTCTGCTGGCCGCGGCCTCGCTGCATGCGGTGTTCGATGTTCCCGAAGGCGAACGCCTTTCCGTCCGCCAGGTGGCCGGCGTCGAAGGCTCGGCGGCAGGGACCATCGCCTATGATCGTCGCGGACTTCTCCTGACCGGCCAGCAGACATCTCTGGGAAGCTCGCTGTGGGTCGAAGTCGTTCGCCCCGAAGGCGGAACGGGCTGGGTGAACGCTCTCAATCTCGTCGAGGACGTGCCCTCGGAGTCGTTCTGTGCCGATCCGCGCGTCCTCCAGCTGCTCGATGCCGCGGCCAGGGCCGTCGATCGGGAGGACGGTGAGTTGTTGGGCTCGCTGGTGAGCCCACGCCGCCACCTGCGCATTCGATACGACTGGCGGAGCTACGATGTCCTCGTCTCCCGCACCGAAATCCCGGACCTCTTTGGCGAGAGTCAGGAGCGAACCTGGGGGGTCAACGCCAGCGGTGCGACCATCCGCGGATCGTTTGGGCAGGTCATCATGCCGCTTCTCCGCGGGACGTTGACTCCGGCTTCTGTGCTGACTTGCGATTCGATCGGCGCCGGCCCTACGCTGCGCGAGGTGCGCTGGCCGAGCGAATTCACCAACCTCCATTACTACTCCTTCTATCGGCCGGCGGAGTCCGGAGGCGGCGAATACTCATGGACGACCTGGCTCGTCGGCGTCGAATACGTCGAGGGTCAGCCCTATCTGGCGGCGTTCGTCCTGCTGCGGGCCGGGATCTAGCCAGGTGATGCCCCGGACCATCGGACCGGCAGCCATCTTCGGCCTCGGATGACCGACCTGGCCGGGCAGGTTGTGTTCATCACGGGCGGGTCTTCCGGCATCGGCCGAGAAGCAGCTCTGGCTTTCGCCCGGCGGAGTTGTCGAGTCGCCCTCGGCGCCCGGCGCGTGAAGTTGCTTCAGGACCTAAAGGAGGAGATTTCCCGACGGCATCCCGGCCTCGAGAGTCTGGCGAT
>DASSGB010000009.1:0-2756 GCA_035693825.1 Anaerolineales bacterium | reverse complement strand
ACCGAGTGGATGAAGCGACACTACTCTCTATCCAGTGACGTATCCGCTCTGCTGGCCGAAGTGAAATCCTTGCGTCAGGAAATGCGCGCCAGGCTCGAGCGCGCCCCGGTATCCGTTTGGGGGCATGCGGGTTTCAACCCGTATCGGGGCACACGCACCCTGATGTGGTGGGTGGAACGGTCCGTCGCACACGTCGCTGAACACATCGGTCAACTGGCGAACGATCAGGAGGCCCCATGACCTACACGACGATCCAAACGGAAATCCGTGGGCGCGTCGGCGTGGTTCAGATTCATCGGCCGGAGGCCATGAACGCCCTCAACGGGACCGTCATGGAGGAACTCACCCACGCGCTCGAAGCCTTCGACGCGGATGCCTCCATCGGGGCGATGGTGCTGACCGGAGACGCCCGGGCTTTCGCCGCCGGAGCCGATATCAAGGAAATGGCCGAAGCCACGCCGGTGGAGATGCTGACCGCGGACCGCATTGGACGGTGGGACCGCCTGCGGAAGATGCACAAGCCGGTCGTGGCCGCCGTATCCGGTTGGTGCCTCGGAGGCGGGAACGAACTGGCCATGGCCTGCGATATGATCGTGGCCTCCGAGTCGGCGCGGTTCGGCCAGCCGGAGATCAACCTGGGCGTCATTCCCGGAGCGGGTGGAACGCAGCGCCTGACACGCGCCGTCGGCAAGGCGATCGCCATGGAGATGGTCTTGAACAACCGCAGCCTCACGGCCGAGGAGGCCCTCCGCTACGGACTGGTCAACCGGGTCGTGCCGGTGGAGGTCTACCTGGAGGAGGCCGTTCGCCTGGCGGATGACATTGCGAACCGCGCCCCGCTGGCCGTTCGGCTCGGGAAGGAGGCAGTCAACCATGCCTTTGAGTCCTTTTTGGCCGACGGCATGAAGGACGAGCGCCGCGCCTTCTACTTCCTGTTCAGCACCGAGGATCAGAAGGAGGGCATGCAGGCCTTCGTGGCGAAGCGCAAGCCGGCGTGGAAGGGGCGTTGATCCGCACCGGCCCTCATGTCTTCCTACCGCGACTGGATCACCGCCTTGCGCGATCTGGAACTCGGCTCGCACAGCCGAGTCCTGGTCCACGCGTCGTTGGAAACGCTGGAGCCGATCGTCGGAGGCGCCGACACGATCGTCGGGGCACTGCTGGCCACGTGTGAAACGGTGATGGCCCCGACCTTCACGACTCGCACGCTGATCACGCCTGCGGTAGGCCCGCCCGACAACGGTATGACTTACGGCGAGGGAGCGAACGCCGAGGCCGAGATCTTCCGGTCCGACCTTCCGGCGGACGTCGAGATGGGGCCGTTGGCGGAGGCCCTGCGGCGGCATCCTTCGGCCAGCCGGTCCGGCCACCCGGCCCTATCCTTCGCCGGAGTGAACGCCGAAGAGGCTCTTCAGGCGCAGACGGTGCAGGAGCCGCTGGCGCCGATTCGCTGGATGGCCGAGTTCGACGGGGATGTGTTGCTCATCGGAGTCAATCATCGGCACAACGTGAGCCTTCATTGGGCGGAGCGTCTGGCCGGACGGAAACAGTTCCTGCGCTGGGCCCTCACGCCGCAGGGCGTTGTCGAGTGCCCGGCCTATCCCGGCTGTTCAGACGGCTTTCAGGCCATCGCCGCCAGGCTCACCGGGATCACGCGCGAGACACGCATCGGCGAGGATGCAGTGCAGGCGATGCCCTTGCGCGATTTGCTGCACATCGCCGTAGGGTGGATCCGAGAGGATCCGCGTGCCCTCTTGTGCGATCGGCCGGGCTGCGAGCGTTGCGCCGCCGTCCGGGCCGCGGTCCGCGTCGCTTCCTGACGATCCTTCTGAGCGAGGCGAGGTATGCGTTCGATCTTCGTCGAGAAGAACATTCCCCGGTTTCTGGCCGTCAAGGGGCTGCGGCGCGTGTGGCCCGGCATCATATGGAGCGCGTTGTCGCATGCTCGCGTCCAGGAAACTCCGGATCCTCCGCTACCCGGGCCGCGCTGGATTCGCGTGCGCAATCGGCAGTGTGGCATCTGCGCTTCCGACCTGAGCCTGCTCTTGGGGAGGGCCAGCCCGGCGGCCGCGCCCGTGGCGCTGCCGGGCAACGTCCGCTTCTACCTCGGGCATGAGGTGGTCGGCGAGGTGGTGGAGGCCGGTCGAGACGTCGAGCGTTTCCGGATCGGGGATCGAGTGGTGATGGAGTCACGCTTCCCCGGGCCGAACTGCCTTACCCAGGAGATCGATCCGCCGTGTCGTTTCTGCGCCCGGGGCGACACGCGGCTGTGTGAGAATGCCTCGCTGCGCCGCGGACCCGTGGGCGCGGGCGGTGGGTGGGGGGACAGCTATACCGCGCATGAGGCGGAAGTCTGGCCGGTCGCGGCCGCACTGAACGACGATCGCGCTTCGCTCATAGAGCCCACGGCGGTGGCCCTGCATGGCGTTCTGCGGCGGCCGCCTGAGCGCGGCGATCATGTGCTCGTGCTGGGTGCTGGGATCATCGGCCTGCAAGTGCTCCAGGCCGTGCGGTTCGTCCAGCCGAAGTGCCACATCACCGTCCTGGCGCGCTATCCCCACCAGGTAGACGCGGCGCGCCGCCTGGGGGCGGATGAGGTGCTGTCGAGAGGCGATGTATATGCGGGCGTGGCGGCGATCACCGGCGCCAAGCACCATCGGGCCCCGCTGAATCGTGGCATGCTTCTGGGAGGTTTCGACGTCGTCTACGACTGTGTCAGCAGTGCTTCGACCCTCACCGACTCGCTGCGCTGGGCG
>DASSGB010000008.1:0-5615 GCA_035693825.1 Anaerolineales bacterium | reverse complement strand
ACCAACAGAGTCGCCGACAGCGCAATGGCGGAGAGCGCCGACTCTCGAGGCAGTCTGACGGCCAGCCAGCCCGCAGAGACGAAGGCCATGCAAAGCACGACCATCGCCGGAATGAGCAGATGTCTGGTTCGGTACCAGGCGTTAGGGGCTGGCGGCGCGTGCCCTGGAAGATGCTCGCGAATCGTGGAGGCCAATTCTTGCGCGAGTTGGGGGGTCGTCGGCTTCGAGATCAGGGAGGGCAAGCCCGGTGCGAAAGCTGAATGGAATGAGAGTAGGCCGTTGGCCTCGTCGATGGAGAAGTGGCTGAACCAGCTCCACGGCATGAGCGTGCGTCCGTAGGCAATGCCTTCCTTGACGATGGCGAAGGCAACGGTCGGCCTTCTCGTGCGGGACAGCGGGAACGCGACGAGTGTGCCCACAAGGTAGCCCACGAGCCCAATGCCTGCGACCTCTGCCATGGGGAGCAGGATGTCCAGGAGCGGGCTGTCGGAAGCACTTGTGGCGTCGAACGCCGCCGGTCTGGATGTGGCGACCAGGGCGGCACCGCCGAGAGCGACGACCGAGAGCGTATGAACGAGGACGGCTGTGGCGGTGGAGGGCTCGTACCTCCACGAGGACAGCGGCTTCTCCGACCAGCGATGGATCACGTCGCCGAATTCCCCCGGCCGACGAGCGCGCGCCAGCAGGCGCAGCGTCCTCAATCCCCCGGCGAGGCCGCCCACCAAGAACAGCATCAAGAAGAGATTCTGCATCGGTGTCCTATGTGGGCCGCAGATAGAGCGACGGGAAGTGCGGCGCCGCCCTCAGAAGCGCAGCCTGGCTGCCATCGATGGGGATGGGACTCCAGCGGGACCACATGCGGGCCGTCGATGGGCTGATTTCGATCACCGACTGGATCAGACGCGCAACTGCTTCGTCGGGGACCGGCTCGGCGATCGCGCTCCATTCGCGGCCTCGCATCCAGACTTTCACGTGCGGGTCGGCGCGCGCGTTGCGATACCAGTCGGTGCGGCCCTCCCAGCCGGCCATGACCAGGTAGACGTTCTTCTCGGGTCCGGGGCTGAACTCCATCGGCGTGCGGCGGGGCAGGCCGGTGCGCCGGCCCCTTGTGGTGAGGATCAGCACGTTTTCCGGGATGAGGCAGCCCAGACCCAGGCGCCGGAGGAGCAAAGGGATCTTGAAGAGAAGGCCCCATACGGGCCCGACGCGCCTCTTCGGGACGAGAGAGGCCATGAGAACGGCCTCGGCCTTCAAAGCTACGCGCTGGCGCAACGGTGGTCGACCAGATGGAGGCATGTGCAGGCCTGTCAACCCGCGCTGTGGTATCGCCGGCTACAAGGAACGGCGCAGATGCGAACAGAGTAGGGAGTTGGCCGGATGATGTCAATAGAAAGCTAGGGGGCCTGAATTGTCGCCTGTCCCCGGCGCGAGACGAAGCCAAGCCCCCGTCGGTCTTCCCGGGCGCGGTGCGTTGAAAGGAAGCTTGCCTATCCGTTGTCCACCAGCCGCTGGCCGCTCTTCGTCTACGACCCCGGCGTCGCACGGTCCGCGAAATCGAGGCGGCCGTCGTTCGTGCTCTTCTCGGCCGGTGAGCCGTCATCTCAATGTCGCCGCCGGGCCAATCCGCGACCACTCACCACTGACCGCGGCATTAGCGCCTTAGAGGGCTAAGGAACTCCCAGAGGTTGGCGGCAACAACGAGCGGGATGGTGGCCAGGAAGATTCGGAAGAAGTCCGAGATAGCCTCCTTCGGATAGCCCAACCACTTGTCGCCGGGATATTCGCTCCGGGGCTTGAAGTACGCGTATCCGAGATTCAATCCTGCGCCGACGGCCAGGGAATAGGGGATCAGCTGAAGGACGATGACCGAAAGATAGTAGACCGCCTCCACCGGTTCCCGCAGCCGGCTGACATGGTCGCCGTCGACAGAGACGATGCCTCCGACCCAGCCGCGATACGCCGAGAGAGCCAACGGGCCGATGACGGTGGGCCCGGTCAGCCCTGCGGCAAGACATGCCCACTGTGTTCGGGCGGCCTCCAACCAAGCGGCCCGAAGGTGATCTCCCTCCTGGTCGGCGAGGGTCACGGGGTCCGAGGAACGCGCGCGGGCGACCAGCCGGTCGCGGTAGGCCAGGCTGGCCCGATTGCCTGCATGCACCAACCCCATTCCCACTGCGACCGCGACCGTGTGCACCAGCGTGATTGTGATGATGGACGCACGGGCACGCCGCAAACTCATCGCCAGGCCAGCTGCTTCAGCTCGAATCCAGGATGCAGCCAAGTTCGTCAGCCTTCGGCCATCGGCCATCAGCTATCAGCCATCAGCCATCGGCTCTAGGGCTCAGGGGGAATGATGTGAAGGTTCTCGTATCTGACCTGACCACTCGCCACTCACCACTGACCACTGACCACCAGCATGCCGACCTCCGCAAGAACCGCGCCGGTTCCGCTAGCCCTGGGGCCGCGGTGCCCCGGTGCCCTGGTGCCATCCTCACGAATCACTAATCACGTATCACGAACTACGGCTCGTCCTATGCGACGCCCATACTCCTCTTCTCCAGCTCCATCCCCTGATGTTGTCGAACGAGGGCAAAGATGGAACCCAGGAGCGACACCACGCCCCAGAGGATTTCCACCGTGGGCGAAGGGCGAAGAGCGAGATGGATCGCGGAAGCCAGGGCGATGCCTGCGAAGGCCAGATAGATTCGGATGCCGGCCCTGGCCCTGGCCACCATCGAGGCGGGCATGGCTACCCAGCCGCCTTCCATCATGAAGAACAGCTGGTTGGCCACGGCGGTGAGAAGCACCACGAACATGGCCGCTGCCCAGGCGGCCGGGCGTGTGACGTTAAGGGAGGCGACGGAGAGGGACAGCCCCTGGAAGAAGACCGCGAGCGAGGTGGGGATGTTGACAGGCCACCTCAGGACAAGGCTGCCCCAGGCAGTCTGGACCCACGAATTGACGATGATGAGGCACGAGGCGAAGAAGAACAGCAAGTAGTGCCATTGGCCGGAGGCGATGGTTTGCCGCAGGTCGCCGAGCTGGGTGAGGAGCGCCGCGACGGCCAGACCGCCGAGGACGCTCCACCAGGTGATCTGAGCGCCGCGCTGGAAGGATACGTCCTCCATTCCGCGCGCCGCCCACAAACGCTTCTCCTCCGCGGCCTCCGAGCGGGCGCCCGGGGGCGGGGCGGACCGACGAACGGACTTTTCCCTCTTCGCTATGGGCATACGCAGCCTCTCGCCGTCGGGGCCAGGAGACGCTCACTGTACGTCAGGCTTGAGGGCAGAGCAAGCGTCCGTTAGCGGCGCGAAGGCTGGCCGGGCCGAAGATCCCCGAAGCGAAGCGGAAGGGGTCCATCGAGCTGTCAGGCGGCGCGCTCTCAACGAACTCAGAGATCCAGAACCGAATCCAGACCGCGGTGGAGGCCCAGGAGGCTGGGGACCTTGCGAATGGCGAGAAGGGCCCCATCCGCGTACGGGCGCGCGCTGTTGCCCGCGTCGTGACGGATGGTGAGCCTTTGGTCCGGCATCCCGAAGATGACCTCGGCGCTGATGACGAAGCCGGGCAGGCGGATGGAGTGAACCTGAGATCCGGAGATCGTGGCTCCCCGGGTCTCGCGGGGCCCGACCGTCCTCGCCAGGGGAATCGTAGGCTCAGGGCTTCGCACCTTCGACAATCGGAAGGCAAGCTCGCGGGCGGTACCGCTGGGCGCGTCGACCTTGTCGTCGTGCGCGTAGTCGATGACTTCCCACTGCGAGATGAGCCGGGCGGCGGCCTCGGCGAATCGCTGCAGCAGCGCAGCCGTCAGCGAAAAGTTGCCGCACGCGAGCACCCCACGCTGCTGCGCGCGCGCCAGAGCATCGATCTCGGCGAAGTCGCTGTCGGTGAGACCGGAGGTTCCGACCACGACGTGCGCGCCGTGCTCGAGGGCGGTGAGGATGTTGGCCCTGGCGCTGTCGGGTTGGGTGTACTCGACGAAGACATCGCAGGGATGGGTGAGGGCCTCCGCGGCCGAGGGGTAGATGGTCGCCGTCAGACGGGGCTCGCCCAGCACCTCGCCGAGGACACGTCCGGCATCCTTGCGCGCCACCGCGGCGACAAGGGTCATGTCGTCCGCCCCAGCGATCGAACGTGCGAGCTCGGACCCCGCCCAACCGGTTGCTCCCGCCAGGCATATTCTCAGCACGATGAAGGCTCCTTTCAATCCCCGTCAGGGACGAGGCGTCGGATCGGGGCCCGAGGGGAACAGGGCCAGCTTCTCGAGCGTATCACGAGCTCGTTTCGCCGCAACTGTGCGGCCGATCGCGGGGCATCCCGCAGAGGAAGTTGCCACCGTTCTTCCGGGGGACCTGGCGCTGCTCCTGGCGCTGTTCCAGTGCCCGGTCGAATGGCTGAGCCGCCGGGCTCCTGTAAGTCTGGTCCAGTTCACCAGCAACCGGCTGTCTGAGACCTCGCATCACGCCTTGGTGCCATGGTGCCACGTCGCCGCAGCGCCTTGCTCGATCCCTGATCACAATATCCCGCATAGCGAACCTCGTGATACTCTCCTCCGAACCGCGTTAATCCTCATTGGGAATGTCGACACCCTCGCCTGACGGCAGGCACGAAGAGAATTCGCACGCCCTGGATTGGGAGGCGGCCTATTTGGAGCTTCTGCCGAAGGTATTCCGATTCCTGTGGTTTCGCGTGGGTGAGCGGCAGTTGGCGGAGGACTTGGCCTCGACGACGTTCGAGAAAGCCTGGAGGAAGAGGCAAACATTCAGAGGCGATCTGACTTCCTTCTCCAAGTGGGTATTCGTCATCGCGCGAAATGTGGCGGCCGGCCACCGCAGGCGAACACGGAGCGACAGCGAACTCACCGAACGGCAGCCCGACCATCGAGGTCCATCCCCGGAGCAGGCGGCCGAAACCATCTCGGATGGGGAGCGTGTGGCCAGGCTTCTCGTTGGGCTGGGCCCCCGGGAGCGCGACCTTATCGGCCTGAAGTACGGCGGCGGGCTGACCAATCGGGCGATCGCGGAGCTGACGGGACTTTCGGAATCGAATGTCGGCACGATCTTGCATCGCGCCGTCGAACGCCTTCGGCGTGAATGGGACCGGTGAACATGGACGATGATTTCCTCTATCGCGCTCCGCCTCCGATGCGGGAGGCATTTGTCGAAGAGCTTCGACAGCGCCTTGAGGCTCGGCGGCCTGACGCCCACGGCCGGAAGCGAGCGCGGATAGTTGCCCTGCTGATGGCGATCGCCATTGTGGCTGCCTGCGCTCGCGAGATATGGCGGCCACACTACGCGCAGGTGGGCGAGCTTTGGGTGCTTGAGGTGTCCAGGGTGAGGGAAGGTGAGTATCAGTTCTTCGAATCCTCAGGGCAAAGCCAGTATGTTGAGCCTGAAATGCTCCAGCTTGAATCGGCTCTGGCCTTGTTGCCGTACGAGCTTCAACTTCCGTCCAGGGTGCCGGAAGGTTTTGCTCTGGAGATGGAACCAGGTTTCTATCCACCAGGGTATCCGCTGTGGTCCCTAGGGCTCGAATGGACGAATTCGGCTGGCCAACGGATCGACCTTTGGGCTGCGACCGATGAGATCAGCTTCGCCGCGATCGAAGCGCCTCGT
>DASSGB010000007.1:0-9876 GCA_035693825.1 Anaerolineales bacterium | reverse complement strand
GAGGGCCTCGAGGGCCGCTGAGAAGATAGTTTCACTGTGGTCGCTACTCAGTTCGATCAGGCCATCGGCGAGTCGCTGCTCGTTGATTCCCAGGGCGAACAGGCTGGCGCCCTCGGGCGAGAACACCGCGTGCAATCCGTCTGCAGTGACTGTCCCGTACACCGACGTCAAACCGTACCCCTGGCCGTGATCGGCCGCCACGCGCAAGACCGCATACGGAGGCGCGGGCTGCAGCAAGGGGACTTGCAGGATGACGCTGCCTGCATGTTCCTTCGTGACTTCGTACACCCCCAGCCACGCGAGGGTTGGGTCTGAGGGAGCGCTTGCCGAATCGTTGAGCCGGACAACCGTTAGCCGTCTCGGCCCTTGGCTTGGAGCGAAAACCCGGACGCCGGCCTCCCCCGACCATTGACCTTGCGAGGCCACCAACTCGACAGCCGCCAACGAAGCATCCTCGACGGCGGACGCCGTCGACGAGGCGGATCCTGCCTCGGGTCCCTGCCAAGCCAGCGTCGCTTCCAGGTTTGGATCGGCTTCCGTGTTCAGGCGGACGGCAAACGGGCCGGCAATCGAGCGCGCTGGAAGCGCGGGAAACACCCATCGCGTGCCGCCAGCCGCTGATTGGGGAGTTGAGTCCAGCGGAGAAGTGAGTGGATCGCCGACAAGTTCTCCATCCGTAGATATGGTCAGCTCGAGATCAGAGACATCTTCCGCGGAACGATTCGCCAATATCACGCTCGCAATGACTTCTCCCGGAGCGATCCGCTGGGCACTCAGGCGAACTTGAACTTCGATCGCATTGTGAATGGCTGTTGTTGCCGTCGGTACGTCCGTCGGCTGTGCGGGGCCTTGGGTGGCGAAGTTGCAGGCGGACAACAACAGAAGGAGGAGGGTCGAACTACAGCCGTGCAGAACGCTGGAAAGGGATGTGCGCATTTTCTGCCCTCGTGGGGAAGGCCGTCCGCCAGATACGATCTCGCGCACGGCGCCCCAGCGGATGTCAGGGTATGCACGCAAGCACGGTGACCTGGCCGAAACCGCTCTCGCTGACGTTGCCCTGTCCATCGGTGGCGCGGATCTGATAGTCGACCGTGCCGTCTCCCGTGGCCGAGTAGGGGCCAAGGGTTGCGCTCCAGGTGTTGCCGCTGCCGTGAGTCATGGCCACCTGGCCGATGGTGGTGTGGAAGAAAAGGACGACCGCCGACTTGACGCCCGACGGGTCGGTGATCGAGGCGGATACGGTCGAGGTGGTCGGCGTGCAGCCCTTGGGCTGGGTGACCTTGATCGAGTCTGGAGAATCCGAGACGGACTTGATGGATGGACCGGTCGTGTCGGGCGCGGCTGAGGGTGTTGGGGTCCGTGTAGGTGGCGGCAAGGTTCGAGTGAGGGTGGGCGAGGCCGAAACGGTGATCGTGGGGGACACCGAGATCTCAATGGTCGGGGTCACGGCGATGGCGGGCGGCGCTTCGTCGGCCATCAAGGCGAAGCTGCGTCGAGTTGAAGAGAAGCAGGTCAGCCCGGCGCCCTGGAGGGTGCCCCGGGCGATCGACCAGTGAAAGCGGCCCCGTTCCTGGAAGAACTGACTGCGCTGAGCAACTGCAGCACCGACGATGTCGAGCGGAGGCAGATCTCCCGAGTCATCCGTCTCCCAGGGGACCAACATGCGGGCGCCGGAGGGGGATTCCACGAGCAGGGTGAAGCTTGCCGGTTGACTGTCGATCGAAGGCAGAGGCGAGAGATCGAGCATGAGCGCCTCGCCCTTTCGGAATTCAGCAGCCTCCGCAGGCACAGCGGAGTCTGCATCGAGGAACAAATCGCATGAGAGGCGGCCTGCCTCGGCCGCGAAAGCCTCTTGCGCCGTGGCGGGGAATGCGGCCGTCGGCCGCGGGAGTTGGCCGACGAGCGCCGAGCCGGCAAGTCCGCCCGCCACCGCGCCGACCGCGGCGCCCGCGGCGATCAAGCCGGGCGAGGCTCCGCCCAGCCACCGGCGGCCGAGCCACCACGCGCCCAACGCTCCCACGGCGCCGATGAACAGACCGCCGCCCAGACCACCGAGAAGTCCGGCGGTGGTTGAGGCGGTGGAGGTGAGCGCTCCGCCGACGAATTCGCCGCCGGCGGACCAGGCGGTGCACGATACTTCTCCCGCCCAGCCGGTGGCGGATGAGACCAACTCGAGTTCGTCGGCAGCGAACACGGGCGTGTGGTATTCGTAGGCGCCGGCGAACGCAGGCGAGCCGCCTGGGTAGAGACCGGGCACGTCTAATGTCACCTCGACGCACACTCGGTCCAGTCGCCGAAGGCGCGAGGGCAAGGTGGTCGAGGCAATGTAGTCCAATCCCTGCAACGTCTCATCGTAGATCGTCGTCCCGTTCACCAGGATCCGGTAGCGGTTGATCGATTCGGGGCCGGCCAGGTCGCCGGGAGGCGGCGGGCAAGAACCCACCGCCTCCGCGTGGGGGAATACGCTCACCGCCGGCGTATCATCGCTGTAGGTCACCGTGGGATCTTCGGAGAACCGGATGAAGAGATCCGCCGGCGCCCCGGTCACGGGAAAGTCGGTCACGGTCGCCGTGTTGTTGCCGAAGTTGGTCTCCCCATACACTCCGTTGGTGGCAAAAGTGAATACCAGCGGACCCCCCGAGCAGCGTGAGGATGGCATGAGGCTGTAAGGGATGAAGCCCTGCGTCCCCGTCGCCAGGATGCCTTCGGTGCCTCCCGCATCGACGGACTGCTGCACATAGACCGACTGCAAGGAATCCATGCGGGCTTCGATGGCGCCGCCGACGTTGCCGACGGTGATGTTGTAGGCCAGACCCTCCGCCATCAGGGCCGGATACCCGGGGATCGATTGAGTGCTCTCCTCTACGGTGGCGGAAAGCGTGAAATCCGGCTGTCCGATGGCCTCGTCGATCAGGCCATTACAGTTGTTGTCGAGGCCGTCCAGGATTTCGACCGCTCCCGGATGGATGTTGAAATTCGTGTCGTCGCAGTCGCCCTCGTCAGAGCTGAAGCCGTCGCTGTCGAGGTCCAGCAACGAGGGGAATTGACTCTCGCCGGGCGCCTGCTCCAGGCACTGTCCGTTGTAGATGACATGCATTTGCTCACATGGAATGATGGCCGCGTCGCCGGCGGAACAATCATTGTCGACGCCGTCGTTGACGATCTCGAGCGCGTTCGGATGCACCAGGTAGTTGGCGTCATTGCAGTCCCTCTGCAAGGAGTCCAGGGAACTGTCCCCCGAGTACCCGTCTTCGTCGGCGTCGACGAAGCCGGGCGGCAGCGGCGGGAGGCTGTTGGGGCCGGAGGGATAGATCGCCGAGGCGACGACATATTCCCCGAGGCCGGCGACCGACGCTCGAAGGTAGACCGTTCCGTTGTCCGGGAAACCCTCGACCCAACTTTCGTATTCGCCGGGCGGATCCGGATCGAGGGCGGAAAAGCCATGCGTCGCCGCGTCGTTGATCACTCGGCTTTCCTGGGGCGCGAGGGGAGGCTCCGAGGAGGCCAGCGCGAAGACACCTACTGTGCAGGAGAAGGCGACTCCGTCCGACATGTGTCGACAGAGCTGCGCGTAGACCGTGAACGCTTCGGACACGGCGTTCCCGGCGTTGGTCACGGTGAGGCTGGCGCCCCAATTCTCGCCCTCCAAATAGGCCGACCGATCGAACTCGAGGCAGGAGATGACCAGGTGGGGCTGGCCGGCCGCCGCAGGAATCTGGAACAGCCCGTCCGAGCCGACCTGCGGAAAGGTGAGGACGATAGCCGCGCCCTGCGGGGGCAACTCACAGCCGTCCGATTCGGGCATGGGCCTCGAAGGAATCGGCGCGGCATCGGCACTGGAGGGACGATCGGAGAAGACGATGAAGAGCAGGGCGAGGAACGCGGCGTATCGCGGAACCCTGGCGAGCATGTTGTCCTCCAGGCCATCGGTTACCAGGCTTGGCTCATCCTAGCAATCGCCCGTCCCAAAACCGTCCTACATTGACCTGGCTTGGTGCATTTCTTCACAACAAACTACGCTGACGGCTGCGGGATAACAGTTAGGAAGATGTCTGCGTTGGGTAAACAGGACGACCCCAGGGCCGCCTATTGGCCCCCCTCCAGTTCATGTCGATGGCTTCGGGGAGGGACGGCCGCGATCGGGTCCCTCACCAGTCCAACATATCAAGCGCCTCGAGGATCAGACGAGTATGGCTGTAGATGGAGGGATCGTTCTCGGGCAGGTTGATCGGAGTCTCATGAACGCCCGGACGATTGGAGATGCCATCCGTCGTTGGCCCGAGCCAGCTATTGAAGACCACCTGCTGGGGCTTTCCGATGGCATCGTTGACGAGCTGCATCCACTCCATGGTGGAATCGAAGTAGACGCGGTCGGACCTCGCGTCCCAGTTGGTGTTCGCCGTGAAGATCACGCCAAACGGGATCTGGTGCTCCTGGAAGAATCGACTCAGCGTCTGCAAGTCCGCGACGACAAGTCGGCGATCCAGCCGGCTTCCACCCTCGACCATGTTGACATCCAGGTGAAAGAACGCGGGAGGCGTTCCCCGTGCCTCGAGCGCCTCGATCCACTGCTCGAGCTCCGCCGCAGAGAAATAGGGGTAGGGCTCTGTGTTGCCTACCACGATGTCGGGGTGCGCCGCCTGCACTTGCCTCATGAACCATGCTGTGACATCCGCCGTTTGTTCCATGGTCAGGCCGCACGGGTTGCTGCCGGTGGGCGACGCTTGACCTCCCATGAACGGTTCATCCATCACCAGGAACGTGACAGTGCCTCCGTGAGACTGAACATTCTCGACCACGGTCCTGGCCACGCGGACCTCTTGCGCGCCGGTGCAATCCCACTCCTTGACCGCGCCTACGTCGATGGCGGTGGCGACTCCCCATT
The DNA here is from genome assembly GCA_035693825.1 of Anaerolineales bacterium. Taxonomy (GTDB): domain Bacteria; phylum Chloroflexota; class Anaerolineae; order Anaerolineales; family E44-bin32; genus MGOM01. The sequence continues at coordinate 4,991 of DASSGB010000007.1, read as the reverse complement.
CGGTCAGTCTCTCGAAAGCCTGCACGGGGACAAAGGCACTGAGGTTGTTGTCCCCGCAGATGGCGCAATCGTTGTAGAGAAGATTCTGCGAATGGAATTTGAACACGTCAATCCGTGATCGGGCTTCCGACCACTCCTCCGGTTCTGCGAAGAGGTCGGCAAAGTCGCTGGAACCCATGTTGGGGCCAAACCAGACCAGCTCCGATGGAATCGGTGTTGGCGCAGGTGTGGCCGTGGTCGAAGGCGTAGCGGTGGACGCGGGAAGAGGTACGGAGGTCGAGGTGTCCGTCGGCTGGGCCAGGTCTGTCGAAAAGGGGGCGGCCGGCGCCGCCTCCGGGAAGTTGCAGGCGGCGGCCGGGAGCGCCAGCACCACGGTTGACCAGAGCAGGATCACGTGTCGGCCGGCTCTGTGGCGCCTCATGGCAACCCCTAATCGCTTCTCCACCCACAGCGGGGAAGCCGAAGCGGCGTCGAGGCTCTCGTCGTCCTTCCTTGAACGATCAGGCTCACGAGCCGCTGGTGAGTTCGTAGGCACCGACGTCATAGGCGCCCCCCTGCGGGCGTGCGATACCCGCGAAGTCGCCCACGACTCCGGTGTCCATTCCGGCGTCAACCGCCGGGCTTCCCGCCTGAAGTCGAAAGTCGAGGGAGGCAATATCCGAAAACAGCGGGTCTGCGTTGACGCAACCCGCGTCCCAGGCCGGACAGGCACCGGCGTTGTAGACCAGGTTATGACTGGCGTTCAACGCGGACGGATCCGCGCCCGGCCCAAACTCAAAATAGGTCTGTCCGGATTCGGCGTATACGATGTTGTTCTGCACAGTGACAAGACCGGCGCCGGCTCGCTCAATGTGGATTTGCGCATGGCTGTCGGGCCCCAGCGAGCCGTTGTCATAGAGCACGTTGTTCTGGATGAAGACCGTTCCCTGTGGATCGTTGACACGCAGGCCTTCCCAATCGGAGCCCACGATGATGTTGTTGTAGACATAGATCGTCCCTAGCACATCCGTGCCGCCGTCACTGCCCCCGAGAAGGATATTGTTTCGCAGTTGGAGGGAACTCGAGATCAAATTGTCATGGATGCGAACGTTGTCCATGCGATCCCCGTCCTCATGACCGAAAAGCTGAATGGCGCGCCGGCCGCGTTGGTCTCGAATCTCATTCCACCCGAAATCAACATCCTCATTGGTTCCGAACCCCTGGATGTAAAAGCCTACCCCATCCTCCCAGTTGTCCTGGCCGTTGTTGCTGATGAGATTGCCAAGGATCTGGTAGTGAGCGCTGTTCCCCGCGATCCCCATCGCCGTCGAGGAAAGCGCATCGTGAAGATAGTTGCCGACGGCGCGGTGCCCGTTCCCGCCCATTTGGAGCATGCCCTCGTAGGGGGCGAGCCCCTGGGTAAACGCCAAGTTGGCGATGATGTAGTACATCATCCCTTGATCCATGTAGATTCCCCTCCGCAGCGGCTCAGGGGCGTCGATCAGAGGTCGGTCGCCTGGATATCCGATGTAGGCGACCGGCCGGTCGGCTGTGCCGTTGGGGTCCGTTTCGGGGTGCAGGAGGAGCACAGCATCCCAGCCCGGATTCGCGGGGTCAGACGTGCTGAAGGTACCACCCTTGAGGTAGACGATGTCGCCGGCTTGCATCACCTGGCGAGGGCGATACAGCGTCTGGAACGGCTCGGCATACGTGCCGGGGTTGGCATCCTCCGCGTTCGGCGCGTCTGGAGTGACAAAGTAGATGTTCCCGGATCGGACGGTGAACGGCAGCGGGTTGCTGGATTGACCATCCACGGTGACGATGATGTCGCCCGTCGTCACGTTCGGTCCCGGCTGAACGACGATCATGTCAAGACCGCGGGCGACTGCGTTGTTCTCGCCCCAGAGGATGTAGCGCGCCACCTCCTGGCCGCCCATGGTGACGGTGGAATTGCCCTGCGTCGCGCCAAAGCCCTCGCCGTAGATGCTGATGAAGGCGCCCAGGTCGTCTTGGCCGCCCGTGTTGGGTCCTGATTCGAGATCGGTGAAGAAGACGCGCGGCGTCCCACTGCTGGTGGCGACCGGCGACAGGGGTTGGGGTGTGGGTACGCCCGTGGTCGCGGGGGTGTTGGCCACGCCGGGAACAGCTGTGGCCACCTCCGAAGTCTCCGCGACGATCTGCTCCGTTTGAGGAGCGGGGCTGCAAGCCGAGGCGATGATGACGATGACGGCCACGAGCAGGGCGGCCCGGCGCGGAAATTTGGTCGATGTCATTCTAGCCTCCCTGGGCTGCGCGATTTCGAGGTGGTTGTATCCTCTCGGTCGCTTCTACGGCAGAGCGATCCCGAATGTGGCGTAAGGGGAGTAGGGTCCCCAATTCCCGGCGTGGTCCCGGGCGCGCACTCGCCAGCGGTACAGACTCCCGCAATCGGTTTGCCCGCTGACATTCACCGACGTCCCGGAGTCGACCTCGAACGTGTCCAGTTCCGACCAGGTGTCGCCGTTGTCGTACGAGATCGAGAGGCGGACCTGGTAGAGGTCGATTCCACTCGGGTCCGAGACCTCCTTCCAGTCCAGCACGATCGCCTCCAGGCACTCGAGCAAGAGGCCTCCCTTCGGACCAGCAACCGCGGGGGCCGGCGGGGCTTGGGTATCCATAGGGGCGGGCGTCGGCGTCACGGTTGGTTTGCGGGTGGGCGTGATCGTGGGTGTGGCTGTCTTTGTCGGCGTCGGAGTCGGCTCCGGCGAGAAGAGGATCGAAAGACTGATCTCGGAGGCGGGGTCGGATGTGAAGTGGATGGGGATGTCGAGGTCCGAGGGGATCGTCTCCACGAAGTCCCATCCCGTGCGATCGAAATCGAGGACGCAGTCCTCCAGCGGAAGGTTCGAGAAACGGAAGATCCCGTCGGCGCCGGTCGTGACGGACCGTTTCTCCCCGCACTCAGCGACGACGACGGATACCCCTGCGAGGGGACCTTCGCCCTCGTCCTCGGCGTCGCCGTCCATGTTCAGGTCGGAAAAGGCAGCCCCGGCGAGGGAGCCGCCTTCGGCGAATACCGTCACCCAATTCTCCGCCGGCGACCCAACGGCCTCGTCCGGGCCGGTGGCCACTACTTGGACTAGGTACTCTCCGGCCTGGCCCGGAGTCCAATCGACCTCCCCCTGCACCAGGAGGAGGTAGGGATCGAAGGAGTCGTCGGCTTGCAGGAGGTCGCCATTGATGAGCACTTCCACGAGACGAACCCCCTCATCCCCTGTGGCATGCCATTGAATCGGGATGACATCGCCGAGGAGGAACTCGCTTGCCTCTAACGGCCGATCGATCCACGCGCGCGGCGCAGCTCCGTTCGCGGCGCCGTCCATGCCCACGGCCGGGTAGTTGCAGGCGGATAACCAGATCGCGCAAACGATGGGGATGACGGTGCGGGTCCGCATGGGTTCCCTCATGGCGCCGGCGTGACGCCGCCGGTGAGGCCGAGTCCCTCGATGTGCATTCCCAAGAAGCAAGAAACGTCCTCGTCTCCGCGCAAGACCTCGGTGGCATTGTCTACGGAAATGCTGACGTCCGCCTGCGCCCATCCTCGGGCGGTATAGCGCGGGGATTGGGTGATGCCGTTGCACCAAACGTCGTCTCCGGTCGACCCATCCGCGTCCTTCAGCACCAGGGTTGCCACGAGGCGGTCGCCTTCATCGAGATACATAGCGAATCCGGGAAAGGAAAGTTGGGCCGGGAATTGGTGGCAGCGCATGCGCAGCGGCTGGACGCCCTGGACCAGCTTGCATATCTCGAACTCCTCCTCGTCCAGGGGGTGGTTCCCGTTACCGATGGACCGGGGGTCCTCGGAGTCCCACAAGTTCACCACGGCCAGGGTCTGACGGGTGCCGTCGTCGGCCTCGATGTCCAGTTCCAGGACCCCGTAGGCCTCCTGCGTGTGATCCTCCTCACAGAAGAAGCACAGGACCTCCAGCCCGTCCACGTCCCGGGAGTGATCGACATGGAGGTTGCCGAGAACCAGCTGGGCTTGTGCCTGCTGCGGACAGGGTGGTCCATAGACCCGGTACGGGCGACTGTTGGGTGAGGTACGGATGAAGTAATCGTCGGGCGGATCCGGGATCGCGCCGCCCTCGGAGTAATGCGGTGTGTCGGGCGGGTAGTGCTCGTAACCAAAGGCGTAGACCCGGACCGTAAGAGATTCTTCGCAGCTGACGCGGCCAGGAATGGGAAACAGCTGAGCCATGGAACCCAGTGTCACCTCATAGCGCCGCAGCCTGCCCAGTCCGCCATAGAAAACCCGGGAAGGGGTCGAATACTCGAACGAGACATGGAAGCCTTCGATCTGGGAGCGGTCCCCATCCCACTCCCAGACCACCGTCCGGGAGGGCCACCCGCAGGCGAGGGCGGCAACGCCCGCGCCTCCCAGGGTGGTGCCACCTTCCAGGGAGGTATGACCTTGGGCGCAAGCTTGCGCTTGCTCCGCCGGGCTCGCCTCGGGCGGGAGACCATCCGTCGCCAGGCGCACGTTGTAAGGCGCTGGGATTGTCGTGTCGCATTCCGAGTCCCCACCGCTCGGGGCGACCATCCGGTCCTGCCGTGAGGGGCAGTCGTATTCGTAGAGTAAGGGGCGCAGTTCGCCCGAGAAAGGCCCGATCGAATACACCGCCTCGAACCCCTCACCGGCCCCCGTGAACCGGACCGGGAGGACCGATTCCCAATCGGAGCGGGGATGGCTGTTTCGGAAGGAGCCCAAGTTCACCAGCTCAGCTCCGGCCCAGCCCCAGCACTCCATGGCCACCGGAATCGGCTGATCGAGGTCGTGGGTGAAGACCGCCCGGTGCGGCCCGGCGGCGTAGTCCTCGATGTTCCATCCGCCCTCATCCTGGGAAAGAAACGCGTCTTCGTCCTCGGGCAAACGAGCGTGTTCCCGGGCGGCGAACTCATGCGATAGGTAGCAGTAGGCCTGATCCAGCGGCTGGTTCGTTGTGAGGTCGAGGATCTCGAGCTGGAGTAGATGG
>DASSGB010000006.1:0-23780 GCA_035693825.1 Anaerolineales bacterium | reverse complement strand
GATGACTTGGCCCCTGCCTAGCTTGCCCCGGTCCGCCATTTCGCCAACCGCAATGGGTCCGTCCATTTCCTATAACGGGCGCAGGGCCGCAGTGTTACTTGTGCCGCCCTGCACGAACCGTCGGTCAACCTGGCGCAACGGCCGTCGATATCGGCCTCCCTTGTGTGACCGCCATCGATGACGTTATCCGTTCCAGGAGTTCAAGCCCATGTCCGAAGCCACGATCTCCACGGTGGACCAGCTCAGGCAGACTTTCGAAACCGCCTGGCTTGCCTTCGAGTCGTTCTTGGCGGGCCTCAAGCCGGAGGACGCCTCCAAGAAGGACGGCGCTGGGTGGGGCGTCAAGGATCACGTCACGCACCTGGCCATATGGGAGGAGTCGGTCGCTATCGTCTTCCGCGGCGGGAAGCGCCACGAGGCGCTCGGCATCGATGAGCCTTTCTACCAGCAGGGATCCTTCGACGAGATCAACGAGGTCATCAAGAAGCGGGAGGAACACCTGACCATCGACCAATCCGTCGAGCGTCTGCGTGCGGTCCACCACGAGTTGAAGGATGAGCTGCGGGCTCTGTCGAACGCCGACTTGCTCAAGACGGTGCGAGAGTTCTTCCCCACCGCTCCCCGAACGGACGACAGGCCGGTCGTTGTCTTTCTCTACGACAACACGGCAGGGCACATCGTGGAACACCTTCCGTGGATGGAGGCGCTGGTCTCAGGATCCTCTTGAAGCCGGCCGTGCCCTTCCGCGGCATCGCGCAGGTGGGCCGGGCAGGCTTTCGGCCCGGATCGTGCCGCCGTGGGAGGCGACGAAGCCTCGGGCGACGGCCAGCCCCAATCCACTTCCGCCCATCGTTCGAAGTCGGCCACCCCCGTCGACGGTGAACAGCAGCCCTTGTTGCATGTCTCCCTCGTGTGCTCTAGACTCACTCGGAGCTGTGGAGGGGCCGTGAAACTCAACGCGCTCGGTCGAGCGACCATGAACAGCAGCGCACGCGCCATGGGGCAGCGCTATGTGGCCGGGCTGTTCGAGCGCCTGGGGGGCATCGTGCCGGGCGGCCGCGTGCTCGAGGTAGGCTGCGGAGGCGGAATGGGGGTTGAGATCATCCTCGAACGGTTTGGAGCGGCCGTGGTTCACGCCATCGACATCGATCCGAAGATGATCAAGCGAGCGCGGAGGCGGCTGGCCCGACACAACTCGGCCCGGGTGCGACTGAGCCAGGGCGACGTCACGGCCCTGGAGGGCGGCGACGGGGCCTATGATGCCGTCTTCGACTTCGGCGCCATTCACATCGAACGCAACTGGCCGAAGGCTCTGTCCGAGGTCCGGCGCGTGCTGAAGCCGGGAGGCAAGTACTACTTCGAGCTGGTCACCAACCGCGCCTTCCGTCTTGTGTATCCGTTGCTCTCGGAGGGCTTCGCCACGATGCAGCCGCCACGCGAGGGGGAGTTCATCCGAGAGCTGGAACGGGTTGGCGTTGCGGTTGGGCGCAACTTCGTCTGCCCAAGGCTTGCTGCAATGACCGGCTACGTCGGCGACCTCGTCGGCGTGGGGCGGAAGATCGGCCCATCAAGCGGCGCGGCCGGGTGAGGTTCGGAGGAAGTCCCAAGGGACAGCGCCGGGATACCCGTTCATGATCCTCGTCACGGGCGCCTCGGGGAAGACCGGTCGGGCGGTTGTGGCCGCGCTGGCGAAGAAGGGCGAGGCCGTGCGCGCCATCATCCGCCGGCCATCCCAGACGGAGACCCTCACCCAGCTTGGCGCAAGCGAGGTATTGGTCGGCGATATGCGTCTACCGGACGACATGCGCCGCGCCGCCGCGCGCGCGCGGGCCGTGTACCACATTTGCCCGAACGTCCATCCGGATGAGGTCGAGATTGGCCGCACGGTCATTTCCTCCGCTCGCGAAGCCGGCGTAAAACGCTTCGCGTTGCACTCTGTGTTGCACCCCCAAGCGGAGCCCATGCCGCATCACTGGAACAAGCTGAGGGTCGAGGAGACCCTGCTCGAATCCGGCCTGGAGTTCACCATCCTCCAGCCGACGGCCTACATGCAGAACCTGCTCCCTGGATGGACGAGCATCGTTCACGAGGGTGTGCTTCGAAACCCGTATCCGGTCGAGACGCGATTGAGCCTGGTCGATCTGGAAGACGTCGCCGAGGCGGCGGCGAAGGTTCTAACGGAAGCCGGGCATTCCGGCGCCACGTACGAGTTGGTGGGCACTCCGCCCCTGAGCCAGGCGGAAGTAGCAGCGATCCTGACCGAGGCGCTCGGGCGGCTCGTTCGCGCCGAGGCCGAGCCGGTCGAGGCGTGGCAGGCCAGGGCGCGCGCCGCAGGGATGGGAGAGTCTCAGCGGGAGACGCTTACGCAGATGTTTCACCACTACGAACGGTTCGGGCTGCCGGGAAATCCCAACGTGCTGCGCTGGCTGCTGGGTCGAGAGCCTACGGGGTTAGCGGACTTCGCCCGACGGGCCGTCGCGGCTGACGGCTGATCGTGGACTGTGTGTAAGTGTCTCGTGGAACGTCGGTGTCCCTCTCCCACTCCGTGGAAGAGGTGAGGGCCGCCTCACGCGGCCTGTTGATCGCGCCGATCGACATGCCGCCCGATTTCGTCCAGAAGCTCCCTGGCGGTGAATGGTTTCGCCAGGAATCCGTTCGCACCCGCCGCCAGAGCCTCCGCCCGGTCGGAGGGCATCGCTTTGGCGCTGACGGTGACGACCGGGACAGCCCTGAAGCGTTCGACTCTGCGAAGGATCCGCAGCAACGATCCGCCATCGGTGTGCGGCATCATCGTGTCCGAGAGAATGATGTCGGGCTTGGTATCGGTCAGAATCCACAGAGCCTCGTTGACGCTGAAGGCGCTGAGCGTGTTGAAACCGGCGCTATCCAGGATTTCACCCATCGCCGCGCAGTAGGCGACGTCGTCATCGACGATCAAGATGATCTTCCGGTCGACCTGGTCGCCTGGTTGAGACATGGCGCAAACCCTCTGCCCCGTCATCCTTTATACCCGGGGATAGGGCGGACGACTCCACGTGCGGGCTTACAGTCTCCTTACGGGTGCCTGGCTGTCCGATAGTTCTCAGGTACCGGCCCGGAGGTGCTTCAGCTTGAGGCCATCACCGGGTTGACGTCGGTCCACAGAGTGCTCGAGGCTGTCGTCGGCGAAACGGCGGCGGGCCCGCTCGGCCGAGCGGGATGCCCGAGGCCAGCCTGGAGCCGGGAGGAGGAGGCGGTGCAGATGTTTCTTGGCACTCTGATGGTCATCGTGGGCCTGGCCCTCATCGTCGTCAGCGTCCTGGTGTGGGTGGGAGTCATCTCACCCAAGGGCAGGATGGGGATGGCTGAGACGACCTGGCCGGACGTAGCCAAGGAAGTGCTCAACAAGGTTCCGTGGGTGGCGCTGGTGGGGCTTGCCCTGATCTACCTGGGACTCCGGGCGGTAGGCGTCGACTTGTCTTTCTAGCCAATCTACGGAAGGCTCGCGGGTCCAGGCCGTGACCGGATCCACCGCGAGGGAAAGCCGCGGCCTCCGGCCCTCCTTGGAGAGATGCCATGATCCGCAAACTGAAACCAGGTATGTACCGTCTCTACTCAAAGAAGAAGGATGCCAAAACGGGCAAGCGGCGGAATCTGGGCACGTTCCGGACGCGCACAGGCCTTGAAGCACGAACGAGAGATTCAGTACTTCAAGCGTCGCTGACTGCGGCCAGCCTGTTCATTGTGTATGACTTCGCCCCTCAACTTTTCGGAGGCCGGAGCTTCATGTTCGGCCAGGGAGGCGGCGCCTGTGGTGAAGCCGCGTTCGTCATCTTCATGGCCCGCATGGGCTGAAGCATTCAAAGCGATAAGCGCTTCGGATGGGTCGCAGACTGGTCGCAGAATCAACAGCGGCCGCCTTCAGGCAGCCGCCGTCCATTTCATTTGCGCGGGGGCCTAAGCTAGAAAAGACCCCAGGCCGCGCCGGCGCCTTCTTCCATCAGGCTTGGATCCCACATGTCCATGCCCAGCTCGATGCGCGTGGGCATGCCGGCCGCCTGTTCGGCTTTCGAGCGAGCCATCTCGAGCATCGCCGGGCCATACGGGCAGAAGGGGGTGGTGAGGATCATCTTCATGTGGGCCTCCCCCTCGGCAATGTTCAGGTCGCGGATGAGGCCCAGCTCGATGACGTTCAGGCCGATCTCAGGGTCGACGACTTCCCGCAAGGCTGTGCGGACCGAATCCGCCAGCTGGGGGTGAGTCGAATCAGCCTCCCAGATCGTCTTCGACGGGGTGGTTTCGTCGCTTACCGGCTTGGTGGTCTCTTCACTCATGGAGAGCCGCTCCTTCAGCTGCACCATCGACGGCGACGGTGAAGGTGCAATTCACGTCGCCGTCAAGGAGGCAGGTTACCTTTTCGACGGGCAGGGACAGGGCAGTAGCGATGAAGGACTGGTCGATCATGCAAATCTCAGGGTGCTGACGTCCCATACGAAAGTACGGGCAGCTCAGCTCGCGGATGAACACTCGGTCGCCTTCGATCTGGACATCGGCGTCGAAACCTTCCTCCCTCAGGAGCGCGGTCAGTCGTTCGAGCTGCTGGGGCAGGGGAAGGCCGGCCAGTTGGGCGGCGTAGGTCTCCGCCATGGCCTGGGCCACGCCGGAAAAGACCTCTCCGACTTCGGCCTCCGGCATGCGTGCCTTGAGTTCGTCGAGCAGGCGTTTGGTCAGGCGAAAATAGCGGCTGGGGAACTGATCCAGTCCGGCCTCGGACAGGCTGAACTCCAGGCGGGGTCGCCCTACGCCGTGCCGGACTTCATCCGCCTGGATCAAGCCTTCTGCCTGAAGGTTTGCCAGGTGGTGGCGGACGGAGACAGGGGATACCCCAGCCGCCTCGGCTAGATCGGTGATGGTGCATTTCCTGTGGGCGCGCAAGGTCCGCAGGATGGTGTCACGTGTGCTTGTGGACATGCCGGCGAAGAGTATAACACGCCTGCGCCGTGGCTGTCAATATTTCAGATATTTATAGCGGAAATCTTGACGGTTGTGAAGCGCCGTGCTATAATCCGCCCGTCCGCAGCCCAGAACGGGACGCTGGGCGCGACCCGGAGGATCTTGATGACGGCCACGCTCGAAATCCGCGGCCTGCACGCCGCGATTGATGGCAAGGAAATCCTTAAAGGCGTCGACTTGGTGGTTCAGAAGGGCGAAATTCACGCCCTGATGGGTCCCAATGGGACGGGCAAGTCCACCCTGGCCAACGTCCTCATGGGCCACCCGGCGTACACCGTGACTGCCGGCGAAATCCTGCTCGAAGGGGAGAACATCGTCGGGGTGGAGCCGGATGCACGCGCCCGGCGAGGGCTGTTCCTGGCCTTCCAGTATCCGGTGGCCATCCCGGGGCTGTCGGTGGCCAACTTCCTGCGGGCGGCGATCAACGCCAAGCGGCGCAGCGCCAATCCCGAAGACAAGGGCATCTCGGTGCCGGAGTTCCGCAAACTTCTCAAGGAGAAGATGGATCTCCTGCAAATGCCGCACGAGTTCGCCGGCCGCTACCTGAACGAGGGCTTCTCCGGCGGCGAGAAGAAACGAGCCGAGATCCTCCAGCTGGCCACGCTCGAACCGAAGATGGCGGTCCTGGATGAAACCGACTCGGGGCTGGACATCGACGCCCTGCGCATTGTCGCCGGCGGCGTGAACGCCCTGGCCGGCCCCGATCTGGGTGTGCTCATCATCACCCACTATCAGCGTATCCTGAAGTACATCAAGCCGGATGTCGTGCACATCATGCTCGACGGCCGCATCGTCGAGTCCGGCGGCGCGGCTCTGGCCGAGCATCTCGAAGAGCATGGGTATGACTGGTTGCGCGAGAAGAGCGGCAATGGGTTAGTCGCGGAGGTTTAGCATGGGTAAGGAAGCCGATTTCAAGGCCGTCGAAGGCCTGGAACGATACAAGTACGGTTTCAGCGACCCCGACGAAGCGGTGTTCACCGCCGAGCGCGGCCTCAGCCGCGAAGTGGTTGAGCAGATCTCCCGCATGAAGGGCGAGCCGGACTGGATGCGCGACTTCCGGCTCAAGGCCCTCGAACACTACAAGGCGCGTCCCATGCCGACCTGGGGGCCCGACCTGGGGTTGATCAACTTCGACAACATCATCTACTACGTCCGCCCGGCCGAGGCCGAAGGCAAGACCTGGGAGGAAGTGCCTGAGACCATCAAGCGCACCTTCGACAAGCTGGGGATCCCGGAGGCCGAGCAGAAGTTCCTGGCCGGCGTCGGCGCCCAGTACGAATCGGAGATGGTCTACCACAACATCCAGAAGCATCTCGCCGACCAGGGCGTGATCTTCGTCAGCATCGAGGACGGCCTGCGCCTTCACCCCGACCTCTTCCGGGAGTATTTCGGGACGGTGATCCCGATCACCGACAACAAGTTCGCCGCCCTCAACAGCGCCGTCTGGTCGGGCGGTTCGTTCATTTATGTGCCCAAGGGTGTCAAGGTCGATCTGCCGTTGCAGGCCTACTTCCGGCTCAACATGGCCAACATCGGCCAATTCGAGCGCACGCTGATCATCGCCGACGAGGGCGCCCAGATCCACTATGTCGAAGGCTGCACCGCACCGGTGTACACCACCGACTCGTTCCACTCGGGGGTCATCGAGATCGTGGTCAAGGAAGGCGCCCGCGTTCGCTACACGACCATCCAGAACTGGTCGGTCAACGTCTACAACCTGGTGACCCAGCGGGCGATGGTGCACGCCCGCGGCACGATGGAGTGGGTGGACGCCAACCTGGGCAGCAAGCTGACGATGAAATACCCGTCGTGCTATCTCATCGGTGAAGGCGCCCACGGTGAGATCCTGTCGCTGGCCTTCGCCGCACGCGGCCAGCATCAGGACGCCGGCGGCAAGGTCATTCACGCCGCGCCTCACACCTCGTCCAAGATCACCTCCAAGTCGATCAGCAAGGCCGGCGGACGGACGTCGTACCGCGGCCTGCTGAAGGTGCACAAGGGCGCCGAGGGCGCCAAGTCGTCCGTCGTGTGCGACGCTCTGCTGCTCGATCCGCAGTCGCGTTCGGACACGTACCCCTCCATCGAGATCGACGAAGACAACGTCACCATCGGGCACGAGGCCTCGGTCAGCAAGATCGGTGAAGAGCAGCTCTTCTACCTGATGAGCCGCGGCCTGAGCTCCGAGGAGGCGGCCACCATGGTCGTCTCGGGCTTCATCGAGCCCCTGGTGCGGGAGCTGCCGATGGAATACGCCGTCGAAATGAACCGGCTGATCCAGCTGCAGATGGAGGGCTCCGTCGGATGAGCCCGGTCAGCGAGTCGCGAACGCCATCCCGCACCGTCACCCGGCGAAGCAGGGACCTCCGGCCGCGCGGGGTCCCTGAATTCCCCTTCACGGAGGCCGACGTCCGGCAGGTGAGCACGGCGCTGGGGGAACCGGCCTGGCTGTTGCAGAGGCGCCTGGAGGCGTGGAAGCAGTATCAGTCGACGCCGATGCCGACGCTTCAGGACGAGGCATGGAGGCGAACCGATCTTTCGGGCCTGCCTTCCAACAAGGGCGGACGTCGTCCCGTCGAAGATCTGGCCGTCGATCGCGAGCTGCTTCAGCCCCTGGCGGGCGAGGCCGGCTCGGCCTTGATGGTCGTGCGGCCGGGATTCCCTCCGCAGCGCGAGGGGATGGCGGAGCTCGAAGCGCAGGGAGTCCTCTTCCTCGACTGGGCGACCGCCGTCAGCCGGCATGCAGAGTTTCTCAAGGAACACCTGGGTTCGGTTGTGCGCGACAACGAAGGCAAGTTCGGCGCGCTGGCAGCGGCGCTGGCGGAAGACGGCGTGGTCGTGTATGTTCCTCCGGGCGTGGAGGCGGCGCTGCCCGTCCACTCGGTTCTGTGGGCGCCGGCACGCGAGGGACTCCACCTGAGCCGCGTCCTGGTCGTCGTCGACCGAGGCTCGACTCTGACCTACGTGCATGAGGCAGCCTCGCCGACGGAGGCCCAAGGGCAATCGATCCATGCCGGCATCGTCGAGGTGTCGCTGAGAGAAGGCGCCCGGCTGACCTTCGTGGAGCTGCAGAGCTGGGGCGTTCACGTCTGGAACTTCACCCACGAGCGCGCCCGTTTGGGGCGGAACGCCGCCCTCAACTGGATCTTCGGCGCCGTGGGCAGCCATGTCACCAAGAACTTCACCGAGATCGATCTCGTTGGGGAGGGCGCCGAGGGCCGCATGTCCGGCTTCTATTTCGCCGACGGAGACCAGCACCTCGACCACGACACGCAGCAGAACCATCTCGCCCCTCACGGCACGAGCGACCTGCTGTTCAAGGGCGCGCTGCTCGATCGCAGCCGCTCGGTCTGGCAGGGAATGATCTACGTGGCGCCGGGCGCCCAGAAGACGGACGGCTACCAGGCGAACCGCAACCTGGTGCTCAGCCCCCATGCCCGGGCCGATTCCATCCCGGGCCTGGAGATCCTGGCCGACGACGTCCGCTGTACGCACGGAGCGACCGTCGGGCAACTCGAGGCGGAACCGATCTTCTATCTGATGTCGCGCGGCCTGCCGCGGCGGGAAGCCGAACGACTGGTGGTCGACGGCTTCTTCGCGCCGGTGCTCGAGCGGGTCCCATTGGAAAAGGTGCGCGAGCGATTTGCCCGCATGATCGACATGAAGATGTCGGGTGTAGCATGACAACGCATCCGGCCCGGGGAAGCCCGGCGAAAACCACAGGACAGCGGATGAAGAAACCTGCCACCCCCACCCAGGCGCCAGGCCTTGCCGTGCACCGCTTCGCCGTTGGAGAGCTGGTCGACGTGCTGTGCGACCACAACGAGGACGGCGAGCGCGTGCGGGGCTGGCTCCAGGGCGTCGTCGTTCAAGCCGACTACAAGATGGTGGCCGTCCAGTTCTTGCAGGACGTGTATTTGACCGACGGTTGGATGGTTCCGGACCGGATTCTCTTCTGCCAGCAGGGGGCCGACAACATCCGGCCGTCCACCCGGCGTCGGATCCGCCGGGTGCGCCGCGTTCGTTCCAAGAGGCGATAGGGCGAAGCTCATGGCTCAGGTGGCGCTGCGGTCGGCCCTCGACGTGGAAAACCTGCGGACGGAGTTTCCCGTCCTCGGACGCCAGGTCCATCCCGGCGTGCCCCTGATCTACCTCGACTCGGCCGCCACGTCGCAGAAGCCGCGCGCCGTCATCCAAGCCATGTCTGCGTTCTACGAACGGACCAACGCCAACATTCACCGCGGCGTACACGTCCTGGCGGAGGAAGCGACGGCGGCGCATGAGGCGGCCCGCGCCGATGTGGCGCGGTTCATCGACGCCCCGGCGGCCAAGTCCATCGTGTTCACCCGGAATACGACCGAAGCCATCAATCTCGTCGCCCGTTCGTGGGGCGGCGCCAACCTCAAGGCGGGGGACATCATCCTGCTCACGGAAATGGAGCACCACTCCAACCTGGTCCCGTGGCAGATGCTGGCCGCCGAGCGAAACCTCCGGCTGGAATTCATCCCGGTCACGCCCGAGGGCCGCCTGGATTTGGCGGAATTGCCTCGTCTTCTGGCGATGGAGCCCCGCCTCGTGGGCCTGGCCCACATGTCGAATATGCTGGGCACGATCAACGACGTGGCCGAGATCACGCGCCAGGCGCATCGTTCGGGCGCGTTGGTCCTGGTGGACGCGGCCCAGTCGGTGCCGCACCTGGCGGTCAGTGTGCGACAGCTCGACGCCGACTTTCTCGCCTTCTCGGCCCACAAGATGTGCGGCCCGACGGGCATCGGCGTGTTGTACGCGCGCCAAGAGTTGCTCGAAGCGATGCCTCCCTTCCTGGGCGGCGGAGATATGATCAAGCGCGTCGAGCTGCGGTCGTTCGCCGCCAATGACGTGCCCTACAAGTTCGAGGCCGGCACGCCCGCCATCGCCGAGGCGATCGGCCTGGGCGAGGCCATTCGGTTTCTGAATCGAGTCGGTCTGGAGGCGATCCACGCCCATGAACAGGCGCTCGCAGCGCACGCCATCGATCGGCTCGAAGAAGTCCCCGGCGTGAAGGTCTTTGGTCCGCCGCCGGAGGAGCGGGGCGGGGTGGTCGCCTTCACACTGGAAGGTATCCATCCTCACGACATCGCCCAGCTGCTCGACGCGGAGGGGATCGCCGTGCGGGCCGGCCATCACTGTGCCATGCCGGTCCATCAGAAGTTTGGCATCCCGGCCAGCACCCGGGCGTCGTTCTACCTGTACAATACACGCGGCGAGGTCGACCGATTGGTGGAGAGCCTGTACCGCGTGAAGCAGCGCTTCGCTTGAGGGCCGGGCCGGTGGACGATCTGTACCGCGAACAAATCATCGATCGCTACAAGAGCCCGCGCAAGCGCGGCACGCTCGATCCGCACGACTACAGCTACGAGGACGACAATCCTCTGTGCGGCGACAGGATTCGCATCGACGTCCGCGTCGACGGCCAGGATCGCATCACCGAGGCCTCCTTCTCCGGGACCGGCTGCGCCATTTCCCAGGCCTCGGCCGACCTGCTCGTCGAATCGATCGTGGGCAAGAGTCTGGAGGAGGTCAAGTCGCTGGGGAAGGACTACATCCTGGAAATGCTCGGCATCGAACTCGGACCGGTCCGCCTCAAGTGCGCCCTGTTGTCGTTGAAAGTTCTCAAGGCCGGCGTGTACGGAATCGAATCGCTGGAGCAGGAATTGGCGTAAGAGCCTTCGTGTCCACCCGCCAGACCTCGCCGCCGGCCCGAGCGCCGGCGTTTTCGAGGCTCGGGGCGATGCTTCAAACGCACAAGTGAGCCGCCATGTACAACTACAAGGAAGTCGACGCCGCCAATCTTGAATTCGTCACCGTCGCCACGGTGTCGGAGCTATCCAATGGGGAGCGCCTGCTGTTGGATGTGGGCGGCGACCCGATCGCCGTGTTCAACATCGCCGGACGATATTTCGCCATTGCGGACGTCTGCTCGCATGACGACGGACCCGTCGGCGAGGGAGACGTGACGGACACTCAGATCGCCTGCCCCCGACACGGCGCTCGCTTCGACCTGGCCACCGGCAAGGTCCTGAGCCTCCCCGCGGTCGTGGATATCCCCGCCTATCCGGTGCGGGTCGTGGGTGAAGAGATTCAGGTGGGGTTTCCTGTCGAGTAGGTATCGCATAGCCAATTCGAAACCAGGTTTGCGGAGCAAACCTGGTTTCGGTTTTCGCTGACGGCACGAACGGTGATAGCCGACGGCCGTTTGAGGTATCATTCCGCGCCGGCGAGCCTCGGCATTTGTTCCCTGCGCTCCCTCAGATGAAAACCTCAATGGGCCGGGAGGCCTGTCATGGCCAAGAAATGGGTGTACCTGTTTGACGAAGTGCGCGCGGCAGAGCGCGCGGCGGGATCGTGGGACGGTGTGCGCGCCTTGCTCGGAGGCAAGGGCGCCAATCTGGCGGAAATGACCCGCATCGACGTTCCCGTCCCGCCCGGTTTCACCATCACCACCGAAGCCTGCAACGCCTATCTGAAGCGCGGCGGCAAGTTTCCGGCCGGCCTGTGGGATCAAACGCTCAAGGCGATGAAGGTCCTCGAACGCCGCACGGGCAAGGGCTTCGGCGACCCCCAGAAGCCCCTCCTGGTTTCCTGCCGTTCGGGCGCGAAATTCTCCATGCCGGGCATGATGGACACCGTTCTCAACATCGGTCTGAACGATGACACCGCGGCCGGGATGGTGGAGCTGACGAAGGATCCGCGTTTTGTCTACGATGCCTACCGCCGGCTGGTCCAAATGTACGGATCGGTCGTGCTGGGCGTCGCCGACGAGCCTTTCGAGGAAGTGCTGGACGAATACCGTAAGCGCCGCGGCGTGACCTCCGATTCGGAGCTGCCGGAAACGGATCTCAAGGCCATCACGGCCGAGTTCAAGAAGATCGTACGAAATCACGCCGGGCTGGACTTCCCTTCGGAACCCTACGAGCAGCTGCGCCTGGCCATCGAAGCTGTGTTCAAGTCCTGGAACGGAAAACGCGCCATCGACTACCGCAACGCCGCCGGCATCCCCCACGATCTGGGCACGGGGGTCAACATCGTCACCATGGTCTTCGGCAACATGGGCGCCTCGTCGGCCACGGGCGTGGCCATGACCCGCAACGCCACCAGCGGCGAAAAGGAAATCGAGGGCGACTACCTGACGAACGCGCAAGGCGAAGACGTCGTCGCCGGGATTCGGGCCACCAAACCGATTGTTGAGCTCAAGTCCGAAATGCCCAAGGTCTACGGGCAGTTCGAGCGCCTGGCCAAGAAGCTGGAAAAGCACTACCGCAACATCCAGGATGTCGAGTTCACCATCGAACGCGGCAAGCTTTGGATGCTCCAGACGCGCGACGCCAAGCGCACAGCCCAGGCCGAAGTTCGGGCGGCGGTGGAGATGGCCGACGAGAAGCTCATCACTCGCCGCGAGGCCGTCCTGCGCGTCAAGCCGGAACAGATCGACTTCTACCTTCACCCGCAATTCGAAGCCGCGGCCCGGAAGAAAGCCGAGCGTGTCGCCGGCGGGCTCAACGTGTCCCCGGGCGCGGCGGTGGGTGTCATCGCTTTCGACGCCGACACGGCCGAACGCTGGGCCAAGGAAGATAAGAAACAGGTCATCATGGTCCGTCCGGAGACGAAGCCGGACGACGTTCACGGCATGCTGGCTGCCAACGGCATCCTGACGTCGAAAGGCGGGCGCACCTCGCACGCGGCGCTGGTGGCGCGCCAGTTCGGCAAGCCGGCGGTGGTGGGCGTCTCGGCCCTGGATATCGATCTCGACGCCCGTACGATGTCGGTCAACGGCAAGTCGTTCCGCGAAGGCGACTGGATTTCGATCGACGGCACCAGCGGCGACGTCTACGCCGGCCAGCTGCCGACGGTCGTCCCCGATGTGACCGACCCCTACCTGATCAAGCTGCTGTCGTGGGCCGACTCGTTCCGCCGGCTCGAAGTGTGGGCCAACGCCGACTACCCGCGTGACGCGGAACGGGCGCGCCGCTTCGGGGCCCAGGGCATCGGCCTGTGCCGCACCGAGCACATGTTCTTCGAGACCACCCGTCTTCCGCACGTGCAGAAGATGATCCTGGCTGATTCGCCCGAGGTTCGCAACGAGGCTCTGGCTGTGCTGTTGCCGTTCCAGAGGTCCGACTTCGAGGGCCTGTTTCGGGCGATGGACGGGCTGCCGGTCATCATCCGCCTGATCGATCCGCCCATGCACGAGTTCTTGCCGGCGCACGACACGCTCCTGCAGGACGTCACGGAACTGCGCGTACGGGGCAACGACAAGAAGCTGCTGGAAGAAAAGGAGCGGATGTTGGCGGCGGTCGAGTCGATGCGCGAAGCCAACCCCATGCTGGGCCTAAGGGGGGTCCGCCTGGGGATCCACATCCCCGAGCTTACGACGATGCAGGTGCGCGCCATCTTCGAAGCGGCCTGCAAGTGCGCCAAGGACGGGGTGGATGTGCATCCCGAGGTGATGATCCCGCTGACGTCTCACGTCAACGAGCTCAAGGTCCAGCGGGCGGCCCTGGAGGCGGAGGCCAAGAAGGTCATGCAAGAGCAGGCGATGGAGGTCGACTACAAGTTCGGCACGATGATCGAGATCCCCCGGGCGGCCCTGACCGCCGACGAGATCGCCCGGTACGCCGAGTTCTTCTCGTTCGGCACGAACGACCTGACTCAGACGACCTTCGGCATTTCGCGCGACGACGCCGAGTCCGGGTTCCTCATGGAGTATCTGGAAAAGGACATCCTTCCCGAGAATCCCTTCGCCAGCATCGACGAGACCGGCGTGGGGAAGCTGATGGAAATGGCTGTCCGGCTCGGGCGGAAGACCAGGAAGAATCTCGAGGTTGGAATTTGCGGCGAGCACGGCGGCGATCCGAAGTCGATCTGGTTCTGCCACAAGATCGGTTTGGACTACGTCTCGTGTTCGCCCTTCCGTGTGCCGATTGCGCGCCTCGCAGCGGCGCAAGCCGCGTTAGGCGAAACAAACCCAGACAAGTAGCGGGAGTTCCGAGCCGCAACCTTCGCCCCTCTCCCGCTCTGCGGGTGAGGGGGCGGGGTGAGGGCCGGAGCCCTCCAAACCCGGATGGGCCCACAGGGCACGGATATCAGATGCCTGCCCTGGGCCCATCCGGGTTTGGGTTTACCCGGGGAACAGCGCCGTCCGCAGGTACTGCGTGCCCAGGTAAAGCATGAAGCCGCCGGTGATGTAGAGCAAGGCCCTGTAGCGCGCCGGCGTAAGCCATCGACGGCCGGCGCCGACTGCCGCGGCCAGGCCGGAGTCCCACGACAAGTCGGCGGTGGCGTGACCGACGTAGAAAGCCGCCAGCCCGGCCACGCCCGCCACCCGCGCCTCGGCCAGATACCCGGCGGCGACCGTCACCCACCAGGTGTACCAAAAGGGATTCGAAACGGTGGCGAGCATCCCGGCGACGGGCAGGGGAACGAGACGGGGAGCCCCGGCGGCTTCCTGAGTCGGAAGCCGGATCGAACCGTTCCACGCGCCGAGCAGATACGAACCTGCCATCAGGAGCAGGACCACGCCGCCGACGATCCCCAGCACCTGACGGACGGATGGAGAGGCCAGGCTGGACGCCAACCCGAGCCCAATGAGTGCGACCAGCACAAGCTCGAGCGCGATGTGGCCTGCGGCGATCAAGGTTCCGGCGCGCCAGCCGCGGCGCGGGGCTTCCGAGACGATCGCCGCGGTCACGGGGCCGGGCGAGATCACGGCCGCAGCCGAGACGACGAAGGAGAAGATCGCGAGTCCGAAGAACGAGTCCGTCGAAGGAAACATCGGCTCGGCGGAACGCGCTCGTCAGTTGCGAATGTACCGTCGAACGTCGGGGAAGACGAGCTTGCGCCTCTCGCCGCGCGACAACGCCGCCTGGTTGGCGGCCTCGAAGTTCGTGTGAAGCTCGCGCATCGCCCGAACTTGCCAGGCGGGAGGATCCTGAGAGAAAACCACGAGCGCCGCCGTGAATCGTCCGGGGATGAGCAGCAGGGCGCAGCCGTCGTCCCCCTGCGTGGCCAGCATGCGGCCGGGCTGCGCTCCCTTCGGGCCGGGTCCGAAGTTCCGGAGCACGGCCATCGATTCTTCGGCCGACTTGGGGACGCTGCCCTCGGCGAACATGCGCGCCCGGTCCTCCAGATCGTACAGGGAGAAACTTCGGCAGACGGCCTCGTTCAACTGCAGCAAGAATGAGGTCTTGCCTTCCTCCAGCACCACCCGCCATCGATCGCTCTCGGGATGAGCCTGCTGGAGTCGCAGGGCGACCTCGCGCTGATCGAGGTAGTGCTTCTTGATGGCACGATACTGCGCCGCATTGATCCGCCCCGATTGGAAGTCCTCCTCCAGCCGCTGCTGCTTCTGGTCGAGCGTGGACAGCATCTGGGCCAGCTCGGGGACCAGGGCGTCGGAGGTGAAGAGGGTCTCGCCCTCGGCGGCCTGCTTCAGCGGCCCGGTCGGAGGGGCATCGGTCTTCGGCTTGAGCGGCGCGGTGGAAGGCGGCTCCGCGGATGGCTGTCGAGTGCGCGCCGCTTCCGTGACAAAAGGCGCCGTCGCCTCGCGCGTGAGCGCCGCCAGACGCGCTTCCTGCTCACGCAGCAGTTCTCGAACCGCCTTGAGCTGACCCGTGCTGATTCCGCCGTCGCAGAAGGCGACGGCGGCGTCGATCAGCCTGGAGCGCGCCTTGTCGACGCGATCCTGGGCCGCGGCGATGGCCTCGGCGCGCGCTTCGGCCTTGTCCGCCTCTCTTCGATTCTTGAGGCCGGTCGGACGCTCGATTCTGTCCTCCACACCGGTCCGGACGGAACTTGCCATAAGACGATACTACACGCAGCGTGCCCACGGGCTGAGAGGACGCTGGTACCAACAGGTATTCGGGCTGCCATATCGACGGCCGGCAAGAGCGGCCAGACCCTTGGGGTATACTCGACCCCTGGCAGTTCCCGGCCGGATGGCCGGGGCGCCCGGGAGGCTTGTCTGAATGAGAAGTCGCTTGCTACGGGCCATTGGAATTGTCGTGCCCGTCTCGATTCTTCTGGCGGCGTGCGGCCTCGGTCGGGCTGAGTCGACGCCGACCCTGTCCGCAGACGATGTCCTGGGGACGGCCCAGGCCTACGCCGAGGCTACTCGCAACGCAGCTACGCCCACGCCCTCGGCCACCGAGCCGCCCCCGACGCCGACGGTTCCGCTGTCCACCGCGACGCCGTCAGCCACGGCCACTCTGAACTTCCCGGTGGTGACGGCCAAGTACAACGTCGCCGTCCGAAGCGGACCGGGCGAGGTGTACGAAGCCATCGATCTCTTCCTGCAGGGTCAGACCGCCCAGGTGATCGGTCGATATGACGACACCGATATCGGCACTTGGTGGTCGATCCTGCGGATAGGCCAGGGGCTGAACGGATGGGTGTGGAGCGGGGCGGTCGATCTGGGGGGAGACGTCGCAGGGATCCCAGTGCTGGAACCACCTCCCACGCCCGAGGATGACGACGATCCGGAGCCGACGACGACACCGTGATCTGAGACCCAGACCCGTCTTGCATGCAAGGCGGGTCTGGGTTCCCTAGTCTTCTCCGAAACGAATCCCCTGTGCCAGCGGCAACTGCTTCGACCAGTTGATCGTGTTGGTCTGGCGGCGCATGTACGCCTTCCATGCGTCCGAACCCGATTCACGGCCACCGCCAGTCTCCTTCTCGCCTCCGAACGCGCCGCCGATCTCCGCGCCCGACGTGCCGATGTTGACGTTGGCAATGCCGCAGTCGGACCCGCCGGCCGACAGGAACCGTTCTACGTTGCGCAGGCTGTCGCTGAAGATCGCGCTGGACAGTCCCTGGGGCACATCGTTGTGAAGATGCAGAGCGTCTTCGATCGTTTCGTAGTCGAGGACATACAGGATGGGGGCGAACGTTTCGCGGCGGACCACGTCGGTTTGCGAGGGCATGCGGACGATGGCGGGCTCGACGAAATTCGGGCCCAGGTCGGGGCGCATCTTCCCGCCCACCAGAACCTGACCGCCGTCCTGCCTGGCCTCCTGGAGCGCCTCGAACATCTCCTCGACCGAGGCGCTGGCGACGAGCGGGCCCATCAGAGTCTGCGGGTCCAGCGGATCGCCGATACGCACTTGCGCATAGGCATAGACCAAGCGGCGGCAAAGCTCGTCGGCAACGGCTCGCTGGACGATGATGCGCCGGGTCGTCGTGCAGCGCTGGCCGGCCGTACCGACGGCTCCGAAGAGAATGGCGCGCGTCGCCAGGTCGAGGTCGGCGTCCTCAGCGACGATGATGGCGTTGTTGCCGCCGAGCTCGAGGATCGTGCGGCCGAATCGCCGGGCGACCGTCTCAGCCACGCGCCGGCCGATGTCCGTAGAGCCGGTGAACGAGATGAGGGGAATGCGACGATCCCCCAGCAGCAGGTCGCCCACCTCACGCCCTGATCCGATGACCAGGTTGAAGATTCCCTGGATCTTGTGATCGGCGGTCACGCGGTTGAGAAGGTGTTGCACGGCGATGGCCGTGAGGGAAACGTAGGACGAGGGTTTCCACACCACAGGATCACCGCAAACCGAGGCCACGGCCGCGTTCCACGACCAGACGGCCACCGGAAAGTTGAAGGCCGTGATGACGCCAACCGGCCCCAGGGGATGCCACTGCTCGTACATGCGATGCCCGGGCCGCTCGGAATGCATCGTCAGTCCGTATAGCTGGCGCGACAGCCCTACGGCGAAGTCGCAGATGTCGATCGTCTCCTGGACTTCGCCTCGGCCTTCGGCCTGGATCTTCCCCATTTCCAGACTGATCAGGTCCCCCAGCGGCTCTTTGTACTCGCGCACGAGCGTCGCCACATCGCGAATCAGCTGCCCGCGGGCCGGGGCGGGCGTGTCGCGCCAGAGGCCGAACGCCTCCGTTGCCGCTGCGGCCACGCGCTCGTAGCCTTCGGGTGTGGCCTGGATCACGCGGGCGATGGGTTCCCCCGTGGTGGGGTTGTAGGAAACGAGTTCCTTACCGTTCGAATCGCGAATCCAGCCGTCGATGCCGGTGCACGCGCCGTCGTTCACGGGATCGATGTGAAGCTTCTCGAGGAGTGCCTTCATGGAGTCACCTGGCCCAACGAGAGGATTGTCTGAGAGTCTAGCACGCGAGATGCGAAACCCGGTCTGCGCAGCAAACCGGGGTTTCGGGCTGTTTCGTCGATGCCCGGGTCGCCCTCGCGGCGGCCGATGGCTAGTCTTTGCTCTGCCCCTGAAGGAGCCGGAGAAGGGAGCGTCTGGCCAGCAGATCGGCGCTGATCATGCCCAGCACTCGGCCGTCGTCGACGACGGGCATGGCGCTGATCTCGTGGTACTCGAGCTTGCGCACGATCTCCAGCACCGTGTCGCGCGGCGAAGCCCGGACGACTTCGCGCGACATGATCTCCGTCAGGCAGTCCGCCGGGCGGCCGGAGCGGGCCGTCGCCCGGGTGATATCCCACTCGGTGACCACGCCGGTCAGTCCGGTGTCATCGACCACGGCCAGGATCGGGCTGCTGGAATCGACCAGCATGGCCGCCGCCTCCTGCACCGAGCGGCTGGCGGAGATGATCGGGATCGGCTCGAGAATTTCGGCTGCGGTGCGGTCGCCCTCGCGCGAGGCGATGCGGCGGACGCTGATGCGCTCGGCGGCCTCGGCCGGCAGCATGTCGGGGTCGGAGGCCAGCGCCTCGACCAGCTCGTGCATGTTGCGCCGGATGGCGCTCTCGCGGGCGGCCTCGCCCGCCTTGCGTCGCGCCTCCGCCAGCGCCTTCAAAGCTCCAGCATGTTCCACCAGCCACTTCTCGACTCGGGCCCGGTCGCCCAAGAGATCGTCCGGAATGCGAAGCTCCGGGGGCGTCTTGATGAGCTTTTCTTGGGCGGCGAAGATGACGCCGCCCGAGTTCACCAAGTAGTCCGTCGCGATCAATACGCCTCGCTGACGGTACACGCTGCGCTCCATGCGTGTGCGCGCCTGGCGCCGCGCCGGATCCGGTGAATACGTGTTGGCGCCCTCCACAATGACCCGCCACGTGCCCATGCGGTCGCAGGTCATCGACGGCCGAGTGCAAACCTCCGTGTCGAGATAGTGGGCGATGGGCGCCGCGGGAATAAGGCAGAAGGCGGATTCCCTCAGCAGGTCATTTGGGTCGGTGGAAAACTTGACCTTGTGCGCGCCGGTCCCCTGTAGAAGTGTCTCGCGTGCATAGGAAAGGCTGACCAGTCGCTCGCGCTGCCAACGCTCGAACAGTTCGGCGATCGGTAGGCCGTCCGGTGAATACAAGTACCCGGTCTCATCGCTGATGCCGATGACTTTCGCGTCCGGCAGCCGCTCCAGGAGCTGACGAGCCGCGTGCGCGCCCACCGCGCCAAAACCCTGGATCAGGACCGTCAGATCTCGGGGGGCAGGGATTTCGAGGTCAGCGAACTGTGGTAGCCCGCGCAGCGCCGGCATTTCCTCCAGCAAAGCCTGAAGGGCGATGACCGCACCGCCGCCGGCGGCTCCCAACTGGTCGATCCGGTTGCCGCCCATCTCGACCGGCTTGGACAGCGCGTTGTCCAGCCCGTTCTCGATGGCCACGGTCTTCATGTCGGCGTCGTTGGTGCCGACATCCGGGCCGGGAAGGTAGTTGTCCCGATAACGGCGGATCATCCGGGCGAAGCGGCGAATGACTTCCTCGTGGTCCTGGGGCGAGAGATCGCCGCGTGAGACGATGCCGGCCTTGCCGCCCCCGAAGGGCAGCTGGGCGGCCGCGTTCTTGAGAGTCATGCCGCGGGCCAGGTTGTAGACGTCGACCGGCGTCAGGTCGGGCAGCTTTCGGATCCCGCCCATCGAAGGACGGCCCATGGCAAGGTTGTCGACGACGAGATAGCCGCCGACCTCGAGCGCCGATTCCTCGTCCCACATGCAAACCACCAGCCGCGGCCCCAGGCTGTCGGCGACGATGCCGAGCTTCCCGAGGCGGTCGACATCCAGCGGGCCGAATTCCATGTAGGCGCAGCTGCCGTCGCGCTCGAGCCGGCTTTGCCAGGTGCTCTCGGGGAGCCTTTGTCGCAGGAAGTCTTCCATCGCTCGCGGAATCATTCGGTCAGGCTCCTGCTTCTTCGCCCGCTTTCCCGCCAACGAAGGCTCGGATCGTGCGAGGTGCTCGCCCTCACCCTGCCCTCTCCCTCCGGGAGAGGGTTGGTGAGGTCGAGCTGCTCGCCTTCAAAAGCGACCCTCTTCGTGGCCGCGGCCTTACGCATGCTGGAGTTCCGGCGCGGCGTGCAGCGCAGTGGCGGCGACGAAAGACAAACCATGCTGAGTCAGCGCCCGGGCGGTTTCGTTGGCCGAGGCCACCTTGTCCATGAAGTTCTGCGTCAGGTGATCCCAATCGCCGCTGCCCAGGACTTCTTTGCGCTCGCGGAAGTAGTCCAGAATGTCCGATGGATGGGGGCGTGTCGGCTCGATCTCGGGCTCGCCCCCCTCGTGCTTGGCGCTGATGTTGGCCACATGGTCCGCCAGAGCCACCAGCTCGGCCCGCCGGTTGTACGGCTGGCGCACGATGCTCTTCCAGGTCTCGGTGATGTGATGCTCGAACCGCACGACGTCCTCGAAGCCGAGGGCGCGGCGGAACTGGGCGGTGATCTCCATGGACTTGTTGTCGATAGAGTTGGACCAGTTGAAGCCGACCAGCGGCGAGGTGCCGTCGGCGCGTGAGAAGAGTTTGGCGCCGATCAACGTCCACAGCGCCGCGTAAGGGTTGTCGTTGCCGACGAAGACCGAGATCTTGAACTCGATGTCCACGCCCAAGCGATGGAGCAGGTAACCGAGCAGGATCGTGCCGGAGTTGACGTTGAGCACCTGGCGAATGCCGTAGTTCGTGTAGTAGTAAAGGTACTCGTCGAGCCACTGGAGCGCATGCTCGTTCGGCTGGCCCACGCCGCCGAAGTAACCGGTGATCGTCTCCGGGCCGCCCAGGTGCACGTTGGAGCCGTCGGTGCCTTTCGTGTCGAGCGTCTCGACGAAGCTGGCGCCGATGATCTGCATCGCCGCGGCGAAAGCCGGCAGGTCGCCATCGGCCTCTTGCTCCTTCATCTTGCGCACGCGGATGAAGCGACCGGGCATCAGAGTGCGCTCTTCGATCGCCTTGCGCGCGGCGAGGATCACCCACGAGAAGTACTGCGCCGCGCTGACCTCCAGCGTGACGGCGAACTCGTCGAGGAATTCCATCGTCTGAGCCCGGTCGCCGAGGACCTTCTTGCGATAATCGGCGATGGTGATGAAGGCGCCGCGGTCCCGCTGCAGGGCCAGCCAATCGAGCTCCTTGGCGTACTCGGGATGGCCCGCCGACACGCGCTTCAGCAGGTTGGGCAGGCTGGAGGCCTCGGCCGCCTTGCGATTGATCTCCTCCGGCGTGCCGTAGCGGGCGACGACCGCCAGGAAATCGTTGATGACCTTCTGATCGGGCGCCATGAGCACCCGATTCAGCTCATCGAGGCGCTCGACGGGGATGCGAAGGCGGGAGCGCAAGTCTTCAGTCATGGGTCACCTCGATGGCTCAGCCCAGGAGGTCGAGCAGTTCTTGATACTCGTCGTCGGGCATGCCGAACCAATTCTCCGGCTGCGGGAACGTATGCCCGGTCACTTCCTTGACGTACTGATCTAGGCCTTTCTGGATGACCTCGCCCGCCTCGCCGAAGACTTTGGCCATCTTCGGGCGGAAGCGCGGGTAGAGGCCGAACATGTCGTGGTAAATCAGGAGTTGCCCGTGCGCGTGAGGACCGGAGCCGAGGCTGATGATGAAGCAGCCTTCGGCCCGCTGGGTGATGACCTGGCACAATCGATCGGGGACCATCTCCAAGAGAATGGCGAACGCACCGGCCCTTTCCAGCGCCTTGGCGTCATCGGCGATCTTCTTGGCCTGGCGCGCGCCTTTTCCCTGAACGCGGAATCCGCCCAGCGCGCTTGCGCTCTGAGGTGTGAGGCCCAGGTGGCCCATGGCCGGGATGCCCGCGGCGACGATGCCCGCCATTCGATCGGCCATCTCGGCGCCACCCTCGAGCTTGATCGCGTCGCAGGAGGCCTCGGCCATGAACCGACCGGCGTTGCGCACGGCCGATTCGACCGAGGGCTGGTAGCTCATGTAAGGCATATCCCCGATGAGCCAGGCCGTCGGAGCTCCGCGGCGGACGGCCTGCGTGTGGCGAATCATGTCCTCCATCGTCACCGGAAGCGTGCTCTCGTACCCGAGCATCGTCATCCCCAGGCTGTCGCCGACCAGGATCATGTCGATCCCGGCCTTCTCCTGGAAGGTCGCCGTGGGGTAGTCGTAGCAAGTCAGCATGGTGATGGGCTGGTTGGCGGCGACTTTCTGGAACAGCGCCGGCAGGGTGACCTTCTTGCGATCGGGCATCAAGAGCCTCCGTGGGCGCGGCGTGGCGACGCTCCGAGGCACACGCTGGCGCGCCGGCCGCGATAGAAGTCGTCAATGAAAGTCTAGGAAGGCGGGAGGGGAGCGTAAAGTGCCATCCTTCCCGACCTGAGGGGGAGGGGGAGGGGTTGAACCGGCCCTCACCCCTGGCCCCTCTCCCGCGGAGTGGGAGAGGGGCGTACCTGAGACACCACTCAGTCTCGCTTTCCTGACCCCCGACACGTGCCCTTGCCCACATCCTTAGCGGAGCGGGGACAGCGAAACTTTTCGAGCGAAATCGAAGGGCGGGACCCTGGGCCCTACCGTCGGGATGCAGGGGCGAAGCATGCTTCTCCCCTACAAGAATCGTGCTTGGCCACGCGGCAGCCGCTGACCAGGATTGGCGTCGCCCGAGGGCCGCGAAAAACTGGGCCGCGCATGATGCGCTTGGATGCCCTCCTACTTGCCCAGGGGGCCCTCGATGGGTGTGGCCACGACCTGGGTTCCCGGGCGATCGCCTGCGAGAGTAGATGCGAGCGAACCTGGAGTGGTGGCCGAGAAGATGCGCACGTCCATGCCCGGCAGGGCGGAGGCCATCGCCAGCGCGTGGCGCACCTTGTCGGCCATGCCACCTGTGACGTCCGTGGCCTTGGAACCGGCGACGGCCAGGCCGCTGACGTCTGCCTCCGTGACGATCTCTGCCAGGCGCGTGTTGCGCGGGTAGTCTCGATAGACACCGGGCTCGATTCCCGCGAGAAGAACGCGTTCAGGCTGCAGGCGCGGCACGAGATAGACGAACACGGCTTCGGTCGAAAGGATCGTCGTGCCCTGTACTTCGTCAAAGGCGACGTCGCCTTGGACAACCGGCAGCAGGCCGACATCGAGGGCGCGTCGGATAGGTTCGTGGGCCAGCTGGGTGGCGACGCCTTCGCGGGCGATGGCCGAGGCTGACGGTGGAAAGGACAGGGCGGGAAGGCCGGCGCCGACCAGGGCATCGATGACAAGGCGATTCAGATTGTTGGCGGAACGCCAGACCTCGGCGAACCCGATCCAGTTCTGACCGCCACGGTGAGTTCCCTGACGGGCCGCGGCCACGTGGCCGAACGATCCGGAGCCGTGGCCGACGAGCAACCGAAGCTTCGGATTGGCCCGGCGCGCCTCGGCGATCTCGCGCGCCAGGCGGCTGAGGACTTCGGCGCGCGCTGTGTCGGGCTTGTCCTTGTCGGTGATGAGCGATCCGCCAAGCTTGAGGAAGATCATGGACTCGATTCTATTCCTTCCTTGGCGGGAGGATAGGCTCGCCCTCAGCCGACCCTCACCCCAACCCCTCTCCCCCCTGCGGGGGCGAATAGCCGCCGGAGCGGGAGAGGGGCTC
>DASSGB010000005.1:0-4845 GCA_035693825.1 Anaerolineales bacterium | reverse complement strand
GGATCTCCTTTGTGCGTCAGTTGGCGGCTGGAACCCGCAGTCACGTCCTTGTATTGATCGTGTCGTGCACGCTGAGCCCTAGACCGCAGTGTGCCACGCGCGTAGGTACCCGGGCCCCCAGGCGGGCCCTGGGCGCCCTGAGAGGACCTTGAGTCCGTGAGGACGTTCTCCCAAATGACTGTGCGGGGGACAGTTCGGCAATCGTTGAATATGGTGCCGGCCTATTCAACGAAAGGCCATGATCGCTTAACAGCCATCTTCACCACGTCTGCGAAGATAGCCGACCTAGTGAAGAAGTCAAGCCAGCCGCCCGCGCTCTATAGCCTCCAGTTGTCCACCGGGCTCGCCCGGCGGTGGGCCTCGGCCACATCGACGCGAGAGATCATCGAGTAGTGCCGCACCACGTCGAGCGTGCTATGCCCGAGCAGCGCCTGCAACGTGAAGACGTCGCCGCCTGACCGCAGATAGGTGATGGCGAAGGTGTGGCGGAACTTGTGGGGATGGCAGTTCCTCACGCCCGCCTTCGCCGCCAGCGACTTGACGAGCAGCCTCAGTGAATTGGGCGTCATCTTGCGGTCCCAGTTGCCGGCGAAGAGCGGCGCCTCAGGATCGTCTTTGGACTTGCGCGTGGCGAGATAGCGCCAGACGTAGTGACGGGTCTCCTTGCCCATGAAGACGACCCGGCCCTTGCCGCCCTTGGCGCCGCCCAGCGTCCCGTGCCGGATCTCCACCTGGCCGGTGTCCAGGTCCACATCCCCCATTCTCAGGGCACAAATCTCGGACACCCGCAGGCCCGTGTCGAGCAGGGTCAGGAGGACGGCCATGTCGCGCAGTCCCGTTCTCCGGATCATCTGGTAGCTCTTCCGCCCGTTCGTCTCCGCCGGCTTGGCCAGCTCGCAGGCGCGGACCATCGCCTGGACTTCCTCTTTAGTCAACGGCTCGATTGGCCTCGACTGAAATCTCGGGAGCTCGACTCGGTCGGTCGGATCCTCGAACTTGAACTCGCGCGAGGCCCACGCAAAGAACGAGGCGAGAGCGAGGTGGTAGTTGCGCACGGTCTTTCCCGAGAGCGGGTGCGTCTTGCCTCCATACCGCGCGGGTTTGTACTCCGTTCGCAACCAGGCGAGGAAGCTGCGGATGCCGTCCGCGGTGACGCGATTGATCCGCGGATCGCCAGCCCACTCGATCCAGATGCGCAAGTGGTGGTCGTAGTTTCGCAGCGTGCGGGGTCTCAGGCCGACGGCGGCCTTGGCGTGGAGGAACCCGGCCAGGGCGGTCGAGGCCGGGAAACCCCGTTCGGGCCGGCGCCCTGGCGGGCGCTCGTCCCGCCGGGGCGAACGGCCTGGCGGTCGGAGGTTCCGCTTCCTGCGTCGCGTTTTCGAACGTTCGGTCTGGTCGCGGTTTGTGCGGGAGCCCTGTTCAAAGTCGCGCCCTCTTCCGCGGAACCGCGGACCTTCAGTCTCCGGCCTGACAACAATCGAACCTGACGTTCTCCGGTCCATCAAAACCTCCGGATTTCGCCAGGTCCGAGAAACCGACGACCGTCAGGTCCCTCAATTTGGGGAGCCTGACGGTCTCAGGTAGCGGGGCTAGGATTCGAACCTAGGACCTTCAGGTTATGAGCCTGACGAGCTGCCACTGCTCCACCCCGCAACGTGTGGCTGTCAGACCCAGAAGTCTACCACCCGCCAGCGGCCTCGTCAAGGAATCAGCCTCCGGTGAGCAGAGCCCACCATACTTCCCAATTCGAGGGGAGCGGAGGCACGGGCGTAGGCGCGAAGACCGGCACGTTCGGCGTGCCCTCCGGCGGAATGGGCACGATCAGATGCTCGCCCTCACGCACCATCTTGCCGTCTCGCCGAGCCCACTCTTCCACGAGGGTTTCGCTCGTGGCTTCAGCCACCTGCGTCGCCAGCCGCGCCGCCTGCGCTTCCATCTCCGACACTTCGGTCTGCAAAGCCAGCGTGTCGCGCTCCAGCCGGCGCGCATCCGCCAGTCGCTGGTTGAGATCCCCCAGGATCAAGATCCCGAGGATTACCCCAAGAACGATCCCGGCCCGGCTGAAACCCGAGCCGGCGCGAGCCGGCTTCTCCATGGCGCCGACATCTTACCCGAGACGCCCGCGGGCCACAAGTCGGGGCAAAGCGAACGGCCCCGCTTCCGGGGCCGCCAGCTGGTGCCGAAGGTGGGATTTGAACCCACATGAGCGTTGGCTCACTGCGCCCTGAACGCAGCGCGTCTGCCAATTCCGCCACTTCGGCGCGGACCGCGGATTCTACCCGAACTTCCGGGACTGTCAACGAATTCTAATGGCCCTGCCGGGGATGCGAAGCGCGATCCCCGGCAGGGCCATGATGAATCTGTGTTTCAGGCGGCCAGTTCGCTCTGGGCTTCGTCCAGCTTCAGGCTGATGACTCGGCTGGCCGAATCGGGGCCCATGCTCACGCCGTAGATCACGTCCGCCGCCTGGACCGTCTGCCGGTTGTGGGTAATGACGATGAACTGCGTCTCGCCCGACAGCTCATGCAGCATCTCGCGGAACCGCGTGACGTTCGACTCGTCGAGCATCGCGTCCACTTCGTCCAGCACGCAGAAGGGCGTGGGCGAGACCTTCAGCAGCGCGAAGACCAGCGCGCACGCCGTCAGGCTTCGTTCCCCGCCCGACAGCATCGAAAGCCCCTGCTCCCGGCGCCCGGGAAGCCGCGCCTCGATGTCGATGCCGGTCTGGGTCAGATCGTTGGGATCGGTGAGCGTCAGGCGCGCCGAGCCGCCGGCAAACAGGCGCGTGAACGCCTTCTTGAATTCGACGGTCACCGCCTCGAACGTCCGCTGGAACTCGCGCTGCATCAGCTCATCCAGCTCGGTGATGACGCCCTGCAGCTGTCCCTCGGCTTTGCGCAGGTCGGCCAGCTGCGTCGTGAGGAATTCGACCCGCTCCTTGACCTCGAGGTATTCCTTCTGGGCCTCGGGGTTGATCGCGCCCATGCGGCGCAGCTGCAGCCGCAGCCGGTTGACCTGGCCCTCCACGTCTGGGGACAGCTCTTCCACCCGAGACAGGTGTTCCACAAGGCCTTCGAACGGAAGCGGGGCCTGAGTCGCCGTGGTTTCGTCGAAGTCGAAGGCGACCAGGCCGAAATCGTCTTCGACTCTTCGCTGCAGGCTGCTCAGCTCTTCTTCACGACGTGCCAACTCGATCTGCGCCTGGGCGTGGCTGCGTTCCGCCGCCTGCACCTCCGACCGCAGGCGCGATTCCTCGCGCTCGAGCGCCGCCCGCGCCTCCTCGGCCTCGCCCAGGGTCTTTTCGGCGGG
Source organism: Anaerolineales bacterium (assembly GCA_035693825.1). Classification (GTDB taxonomy): domain Bacteria; phylum Chloroflexota; class Anaerolineae; order Anaerolineales; family E44-bin32; genus MGOM01. Next base: position 1,536 of record DASSGB010000005.1, on the reverse strand, counting down.
CGCGGCTTCGGCGGCCAGGGACGCCAGTCGGGCCTCGATGGACTTCATCTGTTCGCCGGCGGTGCTGATCTCAGACCGGAGTTGGGCCTGCTCTGCGTTCAGGGCCTCCCGTCGAGCCGCGCGCGCCTGGCGCGACGTGTCGCGTTCGGCCCAGGTCGTCTGCAGTTCCGACAGGCGGCCGCGCGCCTCCTCGACAGCGCTGCGTGCAAGTTGAAGGTGCGCCTCGGCTTGCGCCAGGTGAATCGCGCCGGATTCCTTGCCCGCCGACAGGTCGGCGCGTTTCGTCTCCAGCTCGAGGCGGGCATAGGCCGAGTCCACTTCGTCCTTGCGCAGAGTCTCGGCGCCAATTCGCTCCTCGAGCTCCGCGTTTTCGGTTCTCAAGGACTCACGCCGGCCATGCAGGAATTCCAGATGCTGACGAGCCGCCTGGGAGGCGGCGTTCTTTTCGGCGTGTTGGGATCGAGCCTGTTCAGCCGCGGCCATCGCCCGATCGGAGGCTTCCGACAGAGCCGCGATTTGCCTGCGAGTCTCTCGCAGCTCGGATTCCAGAGACGCCGATCGCGCTTCCGAAGCGGCCGCAGCCTCACGCGCCCTCGCCAGGTCTTCCGCAACGCTCTTCAAGCTGACCCGGCGCGCCGCCGATGTAACCTTCCCCTCTCCGACGAGCACGTGCCCGCCCGGAAGGAACAGCTCGCCGTGCAATGTCACCACCCGGACATCGTCCAGGCGCACGCGGTCCAGGATCCGCATCGCCGCCGCGCGACTGCGGACGACAAGCGTCCGGCCGATCAAGGCGCGCAAGGCAGGCCGATACTCGGCGGGTGCCTGAACGAGATCGGCGGCAATTCCGACGAAGTCGGGGTCGTCGATCGGCGGCAGCGGCGGCGAAGATAGTTCAATGTCCAGGCGAAGAAGGGCCGCGGTCGAGCTGTCCTCCCCCTCGGCGATGGCCTGCAGCACACTTTCCACATCGTTCGCCGTCGGCAACCCAAAGGCCTCGGCGAAAGGCCCAAGGGCCGCCGCCAGCGCAGGCCGGTAGGCGTCCGGCACCTGCAGCACCTGGCTCAGGCGGCCCTTCCACCGGAATCGCCCCTGCCGCGCTCCATCGACAAGCCTGGACTCGACTTGCGCCGATTCCTGAGTTACCTCTTCAAGCAGGGCCCGACGGGTCTCGAGGGACGCCAGTCGAGTCCTGTGCTGCGCAGCCTCCTTGGAGGCCTCCGCCGATCGCCGCCCGATGTCTTCCTCGTGCTTGCGCGCCTGTTCGAGCTCAGTGGCGGCGCGGACTCTGGCCGCGTCGGCGCGTTCGACCGCGCTCCTCAGGTCCTCGGCCTGCCGCGTCACCTCGGTCAGGGCGCGTTCCGACGACTGGATTTCGAACACGAGGCGATCCAGTTCGGTCTGCCGCTCGCGCCGCTGCTGCTCCAGGGCTTCCAGCCGAGCGGAGGCGGCGGCCCGGTCCCCCGCCAACGACTCGAGGGTCGCGGATCCTACCGCCCCTTCCTGTGCCGGACTTCCGGGAGCGGTCAGGGCTTC
>DASSGB010000004.1:0-2400 GCA_035693825.1 Anaerolineales bacterium | reverse complement strand
TGGTTTCTGTTTCGCGAGATGGCACTGCGCTCGGGCGATTGACACGGTAGACCGCAGCCTCATCTTTTGAGGCGTCGTCCGCGGCCCCACGACCCCTTGCAGGGAGCGCGCAGGCTGAAGCCTGCGGCTACAAGACCGAATCCGGTTGGGCCTGGTCTTCGCGCAGCCCCTCGACAGAAGCAGCGGATGCGAGGGCTCGCGCCGGGCAGCCTCCCGGTCGGCGTCTTCCTTGAGCAGGGCATAGTCGGCTGGGCGCCAGGCTGGCGCAGATCCCTCTCCGCGCCGCCATACCAAACGAAAGGAGGCGAGGCTCAGGGCCGCGCCTCCCCGTGAGTCGATCTTGGCGGGCTCAACGAAGAAACAGAATGACGTCTTCTGCCCACTTCGGCTGAAGCTCGAGCGATCGTCCGTCGACAAGAGCGAACGAGGTCGATGTCTCCATATCGACATAGGCCATGATCACCGACCGGCCTTCGAGACTTCGCCCCGTTTGCAGGGACCATCCCGGAAAGGACGAGCGGGTCTCCAGAGTGGCCGCATCCACAACTTCGCTGATCGTCCCGGAGGCCAGCCAGTGGATGAGCAACAACCATCGCCCATCGGCGGTCAGCGCCAGGTCGCTGGCCTGCGTGTCAACATGCGCCATGCGGATGCCGCTCGCAGGGTCAACGATATCCAGGCCCAGCGGCTCGGTCCACATGTCCCAAGTCCCGTCGCTGTTGGGGGTGGCATGATAGGTCGTCCCCAACGTAAAGACACGCGAGCCGTCCGGCGCAAGGACGGCGCGCCGCTCGGTCCCCTGCGAGGCGCCTTTCGCCTCGGCGGACAGCGCGCCCCAAGCCATCAGCCGGTCGAGCCAGGTCTGTGTTTCGACCAGATCCACGGACTGGACCAACCGCCGTGCCACATCGATCGTGCTGAGTCGATCCGCCTCCGCATGGAATGCGAGCAGGCGATCGGCAGAGGCCTGCCACACAACCGCCGGGTACCAATGAGCGCCGACGTAGAACTCATGGCTGGCGTCGCACCCTTCGATGCACCAGCTGCCCAACACAAGTCCGTCCAGCTGAGACGACCATAGGGTCTCCAGGCTCTCGGCTTCCAGTAGAGCGACCTGCGCCGGCCCGGGAGGGCTGATGCCCGGTTTCTCGCCTGGATCCGCGCCGAAAACGAGAAGTCCCTGTCCGTCGCGGGTGTAGGTCAGGGATGAACACGTAAACCCGCACATGGATGGATCGAAGGACAAATCGGTCTCGGCGCGGATGGCTGTGGTGTGCGTGTCGACAGCCAGAATGTGCGAGCCCCGGCGGTCGTGGAACGCAAGGGCCAGCTCGTTGCCGGCGGGGTTGAAGACCATGGAGGAAACGCGGCCCGGAGTCGGAAGACCGATGGATGAGGTGCTACCGTCCTCCAGGTCGAGGACGAACAGGTGATCCGACCCGCCCCAGCAGGCATTGCCTCCGGCGTAGGGTTCGCAGAAGGATGTGCCTCCGGCCACAAACGCGAAAAGCGATCCGTCCGGCGAGAACGCGTGCGATCCGATGGCACCCTCGACCTCCAGATCGATGACCTGGGAGGCTTCGGAAGAATCGCCTGTCGCCGGGTCGACGACTTCGAAACGGTAGGCAGACGTCTGGGTTTCCTGGACCGCGACCAGAACGGACAGCCCCGAAGGCTCGGTGGCGCGAGCAGGCATCGTTTCGGCGGCAGGAACCTGCCACTGGCCGGCCGGGGTCGGTGCCGGTCCCGCACATGCGGCGGCGATTATCGTGAAGACGCAGACCCATCCAAATCGCGCACGCTGTCTTCGCATCTTTCAACCTCCTTGCGACTCACCTCCTTTACACCGTTCACTGGAATGAGGTTCCATGAAAACCCCGGCGAAGAGCGCGGGTGGCGGAGGCCGCTCAGGGTATGCACGCAAGCACGGTGACCTGGCCGAAGCCGCTCTCGCTGACGTTGCCCTGTCCATCGGTGGCGCGGATCTGATAGTCGACCGTGCCGTCTCCCGTGGCCGAGTAGGGGCCAAGGGTTGCGCTCCAGGTGTTGCCGCTGCCATGAGTCATGGCCACCTGGCCGATGGTGGTGTGGAAGAAGAGGACGACCGCCGACGTGACGCCCGACGGATCGGAGATCGAGGCGGATACGGTCGAGGTGGTCGGCGTGCAGCCCTTGGGCTGAGTGACCTTGATCGGGTCGGGTGAATCGGAGACGGACTTGATGGATGGGCCGGTGGTGTCGGGCGCGGGGGTTGGAGTGCGGGTGGGCGGATGAACGGTTGGGCCCTGGATCGTCTCGGTCGGCGTTGGGGATGGCGAGGTCGTCGCTGTCGGCAGTTGGCCGACGGCTGGAGGCGGCGTGGGCGGGATGGATGGGACCCCCAAGGCGAGTTCGAGATCC
>DASSGB010000003.1:0-6568 GCA_035693825.1 Anaerolineales bacterium | reverse complement strand
GCGCCGCTGACTCGCGGCCGCGACTCCAACTCGCGCTGCAGCTCCTGCGTCAGGAAATCCGGGCTGCCGGCCAGGCGCGTCAAAATGGCCGGCACGACGCCCTCGGGCTGGCGGGCCAGCGCCAGAAGCAGATGCGCCGGCTCCATCGCCGGATGTTGATACTCCTCCGCCAGACGCTGAGCGTCGAGCAGAGCCTCCCGTGCCTTTTGCGTGAATCGTTCCAGGTCCATAACGCCACCCCCGATTCCAGGCTGTGCCTCCAAGCCTAGGCGCGGCGCGTTAGATCGCCGTCAGCGGAAAGTTGGCCCGGCATTTGTGCCAACCATTACTCACGGCCCTACCGGGGACTTGAAAGAGGGTTCGCAGCCAAGGAGCAATCGGGCGAGCGCATCTGCCCCTCTCCCGCACCGCGGGAGAGGGGTTGGGGTGAGGGCTAGCCGGCCCTCGCCCAATTGTTTCTTGGATGCGGACTTCGCCGCAAGTCCCCGGTAGGGCCATGGTCTCGATCCTCTTCGACTGTTAACGCGCCTCCGATGGGCCGCCGACCTCCTTCTGACGCCGTGGGGCTAGACTGGCTGAAGTCATCCGAAACGGATTCACCCATTGGAGGAGCATCAATGTTGACCTATTACGTTCGCCGACCCCGGCCTCTCGCCTGGCTCGATGCACAGTGGCTTTCAGGCATGAGCGGCGGGAGCCGCCTTCCGATCGACCTGCATGAAGACAGCGAGGGCTTCGAGCTCGTGGCCTCCATCCCCGGTTTCAAGCCGGACGAGGTGAGCATCGAGGTCGAAAACGACGTCCTGACTCTGCGCGGCAAGGCCGCCTCGGACGAGGACGGCCAGCGCGAGTATCTCGTGCGCGAGATCGGCATGCCGGACTTCGAGCGACGCTTGCGCCTGCCCGCGACCGTGGATGCTTCGAAGGCCGAGGCCTCCATCGAAAACGGCCTGCTGAAGGTGCGCATTCCCAAGGCCGAAGAGGCACGCCCGCGTCGAATCCCGGTCAAGGCCGGTTGACGTTCGGCCTGAGCAGAACGAAGATCCCAGGTGAGTGGAGTACAATGGGCGGCATAGTCCGCCCATTGTCTTTTCCCCACCGCTGAGGAGCCGCGCGTGTTTCCGCTGCGTGACACCGTGCGGGCGCGCACTTTTCCCGTCGTCAATTGGGTTATTCTCGCCGCCAACGTCGTCATCTTCATCCTCATGACCTCCGAAGGTCCGGCGAGTTTCGAGCGGCTGACCACGCGTTTCGCGCTCATTCCTTCGCAGCTTTCCCTGGATCGACCTCTGGAATTCCTGACCTTGTTCAGTTCCATGTTCATGCATGGATCCTGGTTCCATTTGCTGAGCAACATGTGGACCCTGTACATCTTCGGCGACAACGTCGAAGACCGGATGGGTTCCCCGCGCTACCTGCTTTTCTACCTTCTCTCGGGCCTGGCGGCGGGCCTGGTGCAGATCTATTTCGCCCCGTCGTCGCAGATACCCACCGTCGGCGCCAGCGGAGCCATTGCGGGCGTGCTCGGCGCGTATCTCTTGCTTTACCCGCGCGGGCGAGTGATCACCCTGATCCCCCTGTTTATCGTGCCCTGGTTTGTCGAGATTCCGGCGTTCGTCTTCCTGGGCCTGTGGTTCCTGTCCCAGTTGTCGTCCGGGCTTCTGAGCCTGGGCGCGGTCGGCGACTTCGGGGGCATTGCCTGGTGGGCGCACGTCGGCGGCTTCGCGTTCGGATTGCTGACGGTGTACTTTTTCGCCCGGCGCCGGCGTGCGTACGCGCGCTGGTATGGCGACGAATATTGGCCCTGGTGACCGTGTGGGCTCGCGCATTCGCGAGGGCGACCCCAACACTTGGCGTTCTCTCGCCTGAGGAGACACTGGGCTGAACCCCCCGGAGGCTGGCGATGCAATTGCTGGACTTGCTGTGGATCTTCCTCATCATAACCTCACTCCAGCCCGTCGTGCGCCAGCGGATCCTGGAGGCGGCCCGGGTTCGCATTCTGAAGGAGCTCGAGCAGAAGCGGGCCAGCCGGGTCATCGTGTTGATTCACCGGCAGGAAACTCTGTCCTTCCTGGGCTTTCCTGTGGCGCGCTATATCGACATCCAGGATTCGGAGGACGTGCTGCGGGCGATCAAGCTCACCGGCGGCGAAGTTCCCATCGATCTCATTCTCCACACGCCGGGCGGGCTCGTGCTGGCCGCGGAGCAGATCGCCTACGCTCTGTGCAAGCATCCGGGCAAGGTGACGGTGTTCGTCCCGCACTACGCCATGTCGGGAGGAACGATGATCGCCCTGGCGGCCGACGAAGTGGTCATGGACGACAACGCCGTCCTCGGGCCGGTCGATCCGCAGATCGGCCAGTTTCCGGCGCCTTCGATCCTGAAGGTCGTCGAGCAGAAGCACATCAATGCGCTGGACGATGAGACTCTGATCATGGCCGATGTGGCGCGCAAGGCCATGGCCCAGGTGCGGGAAACCATCCGCCGCATCGTGGCGGCTCGCCTGCCCGCCGACAAGGCCGAATCCATCGCCGACGGCTTTTCTTCCGGCCGCTGGACCCACGACTATCCCATCAGCGTCGAAGAAGCGCGTTCGATGGGCCTGACGGTTTCGACCGACATGCCGGAGGGCGTCTACAAGCTGATGAGCCTGTTCCCTCAGACTTCGCAGCGGCGGCCGTCGGTGGAATACATCCCGATGCCCTACACGCCGCGCCCTCGGCCGCCGGCCGGGACGCGGCCGGAGCCGAGCTGACGTGGCCTCGATGAAACAGCCCGCCGACCCTGTGCCGGAACCGCGCAGCACTTCATCGCCGAGGATCTTGAAACTGGCGACGCGAATCGTGTTGGCCGTGCTCGCCGGCGTCGGCCTGGGCCTGGCCGCGTACTACGGTCTGCCGGCCATCTACAGCAGTTACGTCCAGCCGGTTCAGGACAACACCCAACGCATCGCTGAGGTCGAGAAGTCTTTCGAATCCGATCTCGAGACTCAGCAGACACGACTGGAGGCCCTCGAGGCACGGCTGATCCAGGTTGAAACCGATCTGGCAGCCGCGGTCGAAACGCTCGAGGCAGTCCAGAAAGACCTTCAGGAATTGCTGACCGCGTTGGGGGAGGAGCGCGGCGATCTGCAGCGCATCCGCGCCCTTGAAACGGAATTGGAAACGATGGCCGAGGCTCTCGAGGCGGCTGAGACCAGGCTGACCGAGGTCGAAGGGACCGTGGAGGAAAGCCAGGCGCCGATGGCGGCCCTCGAGGAGCGTGTTCAACTGCTCCTAGCGATGGAGCTCGTCTTGCGGGCGCGTCTGGCTCTGGCCGACAACAACCCCGGCCTGGCCGGGCAGGACCTGCGCCGGGCCCGCGGCATCCTGGTTTCGACCGGCGCGCCCGACAGCTGGTCGTCCATCGTCACCCGGCTGGACATGGCTCTGGCCAACTTGAACTCCGCCCCGTTGGCGGCCCAGCAGGACATCGAGGCCGCCTGGTACCTGATGCTGGAGGCGAGCGCCCCATGAACGAAGAACAACCGAAAGACACCGGCCCCGTCCCTTCCGAAATCATTCCTCCTCCTCCGCCCGAGGTCCCCAGCGGCTTTACCTTGTGGCTGCGGAAGGCCCTGCGTTGGACTCTGGCCTTCGTTGTGGTGTTCGCCCTGGGCACCGCGGCCAACTGGTGGTTCCAGGTTCGGCCGAAGACGGCGGCGATCGCGGATCTGACGTCTCAGTTGGAAACGGCCTCGCAGGAACTCGAGACGCTGCGCCCGAAGGCGGCCGAGGCGGAAACGATGAGCGCCGCGCTGGATCAGGCGGAGCGAGAGGTGCTGGCGCTGCAGGCGCTGGTGCAGGTGAACGAGGCGCGGATCTCCCTGGCCCAGGGTGACGCCACCGGGGCCCGCATGCCGCTGCTGCTGGCCGAGTCGAAGCTGGCCGGCCTGGGGACGCGCGTTTCCTCCGCTCAGGCGGAAACCATCACCGGTGTGCGGGAACGGCTGGCGCTGGCGCTGCAAGAGCTCCAGAACAATGCCTTCGCCGCGGAGCGCGACCTGGAGATCATGGCCAACGATCTGAACCAGCTCGTGAGAGAGATCGCCTCCGAATAAGAATACAAGACCCGGTTTCCGTCGGAAACCGGGTCTTGTATTCTTCCAGCGCCGGGCGATCAGTAGCGCAGCAGGGCGCCGATGGATCCGACGCGTTCCAGGGCGGCGTGTCGGCCCACGACTTCCACCTCGCCTCCATCCGACATCACCTTGCGCACCGCCATCTCAACCGCATCCTCGATGTCTTCGAAGCTGTTGCCGCAGAACGGACAGGCCCCGGTGGGTCGGTTGGCCGTTAGATAGCCGCAGCCGCGACAGCGAAAGCCCGGGGCGCGAAAACCGTCGCGGATCACCAGCGTCTGGACCCGCCCGGCGTGCACCGCCCCCAGCGTGTCGTCAAGGCGGACCACGCCTTCCTTCTCTTTGGCGGCGGCCGTGATCAGACTCTCGACCACGCGCACCTCGGCTTCTTGTTCGGCTTCGCGCCCGAGCGCCAGGGCGCGTTCGAGCACGAGGGCATGACCGGCGTCCATGTCCATCGGAAAGGTTCCGACGATCAGGCTCTGCCAGGTCTTGGGCAGGTAGGACTGGAACCGGCGAACGTTGGCCGGCGTGCCTCCGAGGAGCACTCGACGGACTTTGTTCTCGGAAAAGAACTCGGCCGCGGCTCGCGCCGCCTCGCGCAGGTTGCGCTCGGCGACTTCCTGCACGTAACGCGTCTGGCCGGCAGTGCCTCCACGGCGTCCGGGAAATGTGGAGGCCCCGCCGCGCTTGGTGTGCCGGACGGATTCGCCCAGGACGCCTTCGCGTTCGCGCAGTTCTCCCAGATGAAAATAGAAGAGCCTGGCGCCAACCTGATCCACCACGGCCACGCCGTAGTGGCCGTACAGATCGAGCAGGTCGGCCAGAGGTTTGACGTAGGGACGGTCCATGCGCCGCGCCCGGCTGCGAAGCGGCACGGCCAGGGGAAACGTCTTCAGATAGCCTTCCGCGGCGCAGCTGAACGCGGCCAGGCTGCGGGCGGAGCGGGCGAAATCATGCTGGACGTAACGGACGATGGCATCGATGTCCTCCCGAGCGGAGGTCTCGAATTCGCGCACGAGTTGGCGTAGGCGCAGCTTGTGGGCTTCGAGCCCGGTGTCGGAAGGGTCGACGTCGAGGTACACACTCAACACGGGGCTGGACGGGCGGAAGGCCAGCAACTCGTCCAGAGCCTTCTCGGTGAGCATGACCACCTCCTGATGGCGAAAGGTACGACCCTTGGTCAGGGGCGAGCGGCGATCGTCAGAGTCAGGTCCACCTCCTCTCCCTGGCGCAGCACGGTCAGGACCACCTCCTGCCCGACCTCCGTGTTGCGGATCAAATACGACAGCAGATCGGCGAAGTTGCGCACGGGTGTTCCGTCGATGGCGATGATCAAATCGCCTCCGGCGCGGATGTCCGGACCGTTGCACGGACCGGCGCCGATGACGCCGGCTTCATCCGCCGGGCCGCGCGGCGTGACGCAGGTGACATACGCGCCGACCGCGTCGGGCGGCAAACCCAGAGCCTCGAGGGTCTTCAGGGTCCAGGCCTCGTCGCTCAGACTGGTGATTCCCAGATAGGGGTAATCGTGCGCCCCGCGATCGAGCAGGCTGGGGACGACTCGCCGCACGATGTTGATGGGAATGGCGAAGCCGACGCCGGAACTGGCGGCATCGCCGGATACGGTGAAAGATTCGGTGAGGATGGCGCGATTGACGCCGATGACTTCGCCGCGCATGTTGAGCAGCGGTCCGCCGGAGTTCCCCGGGTTGAGGGCGGCGTCCGTCTGAATGATGTCGCCGGCGGTGAAGAAGGCCTCGCCGCCGGGCGCGGCGCGCTCCGAGTCGAGGGTGCGGCCGATGGCTGAGACCACCCCCAGCGTCATGGTGCCCGTCAGGCCGAAGGGATTGCCGATGGCGACCACCAGATCTCCGACGCGCACCTGTTCCGAGTCGCCCAGCGTCAACGGCGCCAGCTGATCGGCCGGCACTTCGACGTCGAGCAGCGCCAGGTCCGAGTCGGGATCGGTGCCGATGAGCTCGGCCCAGGTCTTGAGGCCCGAGGGGAAGTCGACCTCGATCTGGTCGCCGCCCTCGACCACGTGGCGGTTGGTGATGATGCGGCCGTCGCCGTCGATGACGAATCCGCTGCCCTGTCCGATGGGCACACTCGAATCGTGCGGCGGTCCCCCGTAGATGTAGACCGTCACCACGCCGGGGTTCACGCGGGTGTAGAGCTCGGCCAGATCGGTGGCTTCGAAGCCTCCCGGAGGCAGCGTGCTCACGGGCTCGGCGGATGCGGGCGTGCGCGTCGGCGCCACCGGCGCGGACGAGGACGGGCTCGACGGAAGCAGGGCCGGCGAGGTCAGGCAGGCCAGCGTGGCTGCGGCGAGGAAGACCACAGGCCAACGGATTGCGATGCGTCGCATTCGATACCTTTGAAAGCGGCGAAGTCTACCGACGCCGCAACGAGGCCAGTTTCTCGAACAGCTCCCGCTCTTCGGCG
>DASSGB010000002.1:0-2261 GCA_035693825.1 Anaerolineales bacterium | reverse complement strand
GACGGGACTCGAGACTGACGTCCGCGATCTGGCCGACTGACGTGTCGCTGGCCGGACAGCGAGTCGATCCCGAGCGTTACGCGGTCATCCCGCGCACGCTCATCTTCCTCACTCGACCGGGCCAGGTCCTTCTCCAGAAGGTGGCGGCGGATCGCGGCGCCTGGGCCGGGATGTACAACGGTTTGGGCGGACATATCGAGCGCGGCGAGGATCCCCTGCGCAGCGCGCGCCGCGAGGTGCGTGAAGAGTCGGGGCTCGAGGTCGAGAGTCTCCGTCTGCGAGGCGTGGTGATGGTCGACACCGGCGCCTCCCCGGGGATCGGGCTCTACGTGTTCACCGGAGATGCGCCGAAGGCGGCGGTTCGTGCCGGCGCGGAAGGCTCGCTCGAATGGGTCGACACGACGGAGGCCCTCCAGCGGCCTCTGGTCGAGGACCTGCGCGCCCTGCTTCCGCGGCTCCTCGGGCCAGACGACGGTCCCCCGTTTTCCGCCGTGTATACCTACGACAGCGGCGGCCGGCTGCACATCACCTTCGCCGCATGAGGACGCCTCGCCGCCGGTTTCCGATTCACACCTGGATGGGCGTGGCGATCCTGGCGATCGCCCAGGCGGGGATCGCCGCCGGTCATCCACTGGCCGCCACCTGGCACACGCCCGTCAGCTGGACCGGGTACATCCTCGCCGTAGACGGCGTCGTTGCTCGCGCCTCGGGTCACTCCTGGCTGACGACCCGGCGAAGGGAAGCGCCGTTCCTGGTGCTGGCCTCGATCGGCATCTGGTTGTTGTTCGAGGCCTACAACTTCCATCTGAAGAACTGGGCGTACGTCGGGCTCCCCGCCGATCCCCGAATCCGCGATATCGGCTACGGATGGTCGTTCGCCACGATCCTTCCCGGCGTTTTCGAGACGGCCGACCTCGTCTACTTGATCGCCCACCGATCCCCCTGGCGGTCGTCTTCGCAGCCGCCGAGGACGTCCGCGTTTCGCCAATCTCTGTCGGTGTTGGCCGGATTGACGATGGTCGTCCTCCCTCTTCTCCTGCCGGAGGCCGTCGCCGCCTATCTCTTTGGTTCGGTGTGGCTGGGATTCTTCTTCCTGGTCGATCCGGCCAACGAACGCCTCGGGGCGCCTTCCCTTGTGCGAAGCTGGCGGGCGGGGCACCGCTGGCCGGCCCGATCGCTGCTGTTGGCGGGGGCCGTATGTGGATTGCTGTGGGAGACATGGAACTACCAGGCGTTCCGCGCCAACGGTGCTCACTGGGTCTACCTGGTGCCCGATGGCCTGAGGCCCTTCGGGCTTCACTTCGGCAAGATGCCCGTGCTGGGCCTTCTCGGGTTTCTGCCGTTCGCGCTCGAACTGTTCGCTTTGTATCACTTCCTCAAAACGGCCTTGGGGATGGATCGCCTCCTCCGGGATGAATCCGTAGGGGCGTTCAGATGAACGCCCCTACGCAACTTTCTCGCGCAGAGCTCCTAGGTGGAGGGGCGTCTCTCGAGCCGCCCCTACCCTTCTCCTGACGGGCCGCATCCTTCGACAAATTCGGGACGCGCCAAGTCAATGCATGTTCCCCTCATCTTGGCGACCCTTCGGCTGATGGCCGATGGCCGATGGCTGATGGACGATGGCCGCGCTATACCCCCGGCAGCCTGAAGAACAGCAGCATCGTGTTTCCGTAACGCCGACGGTCGTCCGGCACCAACCTTGTCAGTTCGACGGACGACTCTTCCTTCGGATCGATCTGAACCACTACCAGGGCATCGGGAGACAGCCACTCCGTGCGCTCGTCCAGCGCGACGAGCGCCTTGCTCCACAGGCCCTGATATTGCGGTGGAGCGAGATACACAATGTCGAAGGCTTCCGGCGGTTCGGCGCGCAGATAGGCGAAGGCATCACGCTGTTTCACGACGGCTCGATCCTGAAGGCGAGTCGTCTCCAGATTGGCCGTGATGGTCCGCACCGCAGCCCGATGATCGTCGACGAAGACCGCCCGCGCCGCGCCGCGGCTGAGGGCTTCGATGCCCACGCTGCCCGTCCCGGCGAAAAGGTCCAGGAAAACGGCGTCCACCACATCCGGGCCGAGGATGTTGAACAGCGATTCCTTGACCCGGTCGCCAACGGGTCGCGTGCCCTCGCCGGGCACCATTTTCAGCTTGCGGCCTTTGGCCTCTCCGGCGATCACCCGAATGCCTGGCACGCAGTCTCCGCGAGGGGGTGGATCAGGCGGGCTCGACGGCGTCGCGCACCGCGCGCAAGTTCCCCTGGG
>DASSGB010000001.1:0-4830 GCA_035693825.1 Anaerolineales bacterium | reverse complement strand
CGGCCGCGCAAGACAAGTCGCTGTCCGGGGAGGCTCTTCTCCGGGACCCCACCCACTCGCGTAAGGCGCACGAAGCCGTCGGCGTCGATCTTGCGGACCATAAAACCGATTTCATCCATGTGGGCAAAGATCATCACCGATAGCGAGGGATCCTCCGACCCAGGCAGACGCCCGATCACGTTCCCCAGACGGTCGACGCTGACATCGGACAGGTAGCGGGAAAACTCCCGCTTCATGAGGGCGATCATGTCTTCCTCGTGCCCGGACAGGGCCGAGGTCACACACATTTCTTGGAGCAGGTCGAGGCTCTCCACCGGCTTCATTTCTTTGACCCTCCTCGCTTGGCGGATTCAAGGCGCGTCCGAACCCGGTCGACCGCCTTCCGATCCTGCTCGGAAATCACGAAGGGAGTCTTTGCCCATACTCTCCCCAGGAAGGACTGGACCCGCTCGCGCTGGCGCGGGAAGATCATGGCCAGGATCGCCAGCGACACCAGGGTACCGTTGACGATGAGGCTGTGGTCGACATACCAATCCAGAATCAACATTCCCGAAGGCCCAAGGGCCCAGGCGATGAGTTGTCGGAACATGGTCTACCCTTTCCCGCTGTTCGGGCGGGGGCCCGGAGACCGGGCCCCCCGCCCGTTCCAATCTACTTGCCGAAGAGCAGCTGCGAGAGCATGACCAGCGGCCAACCGACGGGGTTGCCGAATCCGCTGATCTGGGCCGCGCCCTCGGGGAAGGCGTAGCCGATGCTCTGGGCCGTGGCGGTGATCAGAGGGGTCCAGATCGAACCCATGTACATGATCACGACCATGATCACGACGCCCGTGATGAGCGTGCGCCAGAAACGCCCGCGCATGAACGGGGTCGCCATGACCACGAAGAAGGGCGTCGCCGCCAGATCGCCGAAGGGCAGCATCCGATTGCCGGGCAGGATCACGGCCAGGAGCAGCGTGATCGGGACCAGCAAGAAGGCTACGGTCAGCGTCAGGGGCTCGCCGATCATCAGGGCCGAGTCCATGCCGATGTAGAACTCGCGGCCGGCAAACCGCTTCTGCAGGAACTCACGAGCCTGCTCCGAGAGCGGCACGAGGCCCTCCATGAGGATGGCCACGACCCGCGGCATGAGCAGCATCACCGCGGCCATGCCCATGGCCAGCTGCAGAAGCTTGGCCAGCAGCTCGCCGAACGCAAGCCCGGCCGGGAGGTAGGCCAGCAGACCGACGATCAGGCCCAGGATCAGCCCGATCAAGACCGGCTCGCCCAGGACGCCGATTCGGTCTCGGAGTCGTTCCAGGTCGGATTTCTGCGCCGCCTCGGCCGACTTCTCAAGGCCGATCAGGTCGAAGAACTTCATCATCGGCCAGACGATGATCATCGAGGCCATGGCCCAGCCGTGGGCGATCGACAGATCGGGCCAGTTGAAGTACTTCTGGATGACGGGCGCCGTCCGGTCGGCCGCCCACAGGGTGTAGGCCGCGTGAAGTACGGACCCCAGGATGCCGAGCGCGAAGCTGCCCGTGGCGACGAAGATCAGCGAGCCGGTGTAGGCCCAGTGCCAGTAGTTCCACAGGTCGACGTCGACCGTCTTCGTGAGTCGCAGGACGAGCATTACGATGTTGACCGCCAGGCCCACGATGAAGATGACCGATCCGATCTGCGTGCCGAAGGCGATCGCCGCGGCTACCGGCCAGCCGACATCGATCGCATCCAGAGTCACACCCCAGTTCTTCACCATCCCCTCGGCCGCCGGTCCCAGATACTGGAACAGCAGGCCGATGATCAGGTTGATGCCGATGAACCCGATCCCGACGGTGATGCCGGCGCGCAACGCCCGGCCGAACTTCGCGCCGAGGACCAGGGCCAGAAGGGTGATGATGATGGGCATCATCACGCTTGGGCCGAGGCCCGTGATGAAATCATAGACGGACTTGATGACGTCCATGGAATCCTTCCCTCCGATGGGAGGCTCCGTTATGCCGAACGGAGCGTGTCGACGATCTCCTGCTTGACCTTATCCATCCCCACACCGCTGATGAAGGGGATGCCACTGATCACCGGGATCGCCACGTCCACGATCTGCGTGGTCGCCACGATCAGGTCCGCATCTTTCGCGGCCGTCTTTGCCTCCGAGGTCATGCAGCGACGGATATCCGCTTCGATCCCATGTTCGCGGAGGAGCTCCTCTACCTTCATGGCCACCATGGTCGAGGTAGCAATCGCGGTGCCACATACGATCAGAACCCTTTTCTTGCGTGGCGAAGCCAAGGTTTCACCTCCTTTCTTGGGGTGTCGTGCCGGGCAGACCGTCGGTGCACGTCCGGGCGAGGCCGCGACGGCTCCGGGTGGCCACCGGCATCTTCGCGACGGTCACGCCTTGTCTCCCCGGGCTTGCGGGCGCGGAAGACCTCGACGCACGGCATCTATGAGTTCACGGGCGTTGCGATAGAAGACCCCTTCGAGATCGTGGGCGGTCAGGCCTGCCTCGCCAGCCCCGCGCAGGATAGCCCGGATGGATTCGTAGGCCATGTAGGTGAAGCCGAGCAGATTGCCGGTCGGTGAAAGACTCCAGGGGTACGTCTGGCGGGTGACGAACAGGTTGATCCCATTGACGCAAACCACCTGTCCATGAACCGCACTGTTGGGAAGGTCCGACCCATACAGGACATGCGACGCATCGAATCGACGGAACAGTTGACGAAACACATTGCGATTCTGAATGAAGGTCGTATCGAAGAACAGATTGGGCAGATCGAGCACCGCCGCCAGCCCGTCCTCGATCACCCACTCACAATAGGCTCGTCCGACGTGGGCCAGCACCATCCTGGCGCGTGGGAATTGCCGCGCGAGGCGATGCAGACATTCGAGGTTGGACGGATCCGGGAGGCGGCCGGCGCGTGGGACGTGGATCAGGACGATCAGCCCCAGCTCGTCCGCGACCTGCATATGGGCTTCGGTAAGCATGTCGTCCAGCAGGACATCGTTCTGGGCCTTGCCGCGCACAAAGGCCCAGTACGGTTTGATGCCGAGGAAACCTCCGTCGACCACCTGCTGGCGCACCTGGTCGGAGGAATGCTCGGGGCGAACAAGGGCAAGCCCGGAGTGTCCTGGGTTCTCCCGCACAGCCTCCGCAATGTGGCGGTTGTTCCGGTCCACATCCATTTCCGCAAACGGGAAGCCGAACGACAGGCTTTCCCACGTCTTCCCGGGGAAAAGGAGGCTCAGCGTTTCTTGCAGAAGCGAGAAGGGGAAGTGGTCGGTCACAAAGACCAGAGAACTCGATCGCCGTGTTTCCTCCGAAGGAGGCTGGGCAAAGTCGTCCCGACGCCACGCATGGGTATGGAAATCGAAGATGCGGGCGGGGAGCGCGGGCTCGATCTCCCGTCGGTAGATGGGGAGGTCCACGTCCTCCCAGGTGCTTGGATCGAACTCGGGGATCCGGTAGTCCATCTCCCCCGCCTCGGCCGGGCCCTCGGTCTGCCCGGCCTGAACGTCAGCCTGCTCCGACCTTGACCTTTTCCATCGTGGCCGGGGCCTTCCGAGCGAAATGAGTCCGGATGCGTTCCACGTCCTCCTCCCGGACAAGCGGGCTCACCGTGATGACAGGGATCTGCTTGCAGGTGACATGCGCCGTGCTGATCACCGCCTCCACGCGGTTCGGGTCCAGACGGCTCAGGTTCCGAACAGAGGTGACCTCGACAATCTCGATTTCAGGCAGACGGCGTTGCAGCCGAGAGACCATCATCCAGACGGTCACGCCGCCTGTGGGGCAAACCACGACAACCTGCGGGCGTCGCGTCGCCCCCGATCGCAGGTTGAGTTCGTGGGCCATCCCCATGTACATCGTGATGTAGCCTACTTCCTCGTCCGGGATCGGGACCCCGATCCGCGATGAAAGCTCCTCCACGACTTCGGCCGCAGCCAGCCACAGCTCGGGATAGGCCTGGCGGACCTGGGTCAGCAGTGGATTTCGAATGAGGAGCCCATGCCGCGCCCGGTCCATGGCTCGCGAAAGGTGCTCCGCCAGTCGGTCTAATACCTCCGGATGTGCCAGCTCTTCGCGGACGCGCGTGCCGATTTCGGCGGCTATGTGGCGCGAGAGGGCCGCGAACTCACCCGCGCCGTTGTCCCCCACAGGCTCGGTCGCGTCGTGTCGGCCCGGCTGAAGGCAGGAGGTTCGCACTTCTAGGCTCAAGTACTGGCGTTCGGCCATCGGCAGGTGAAATCGAGTGTCCCGTTCCAGCAAGTCGGCGGCGCTATTTACGGCGATCAGATCCGGCGAATCGAGCGGGTTGCCGACTGATTCTCGGGCGCCGAGCGCGTGCCCGTCTCGTACTCGCCGTACCGCCAGTGCCCAGGACAACGACAAGGCCAAATGGTCCGCGTCGCTGAAGTGCCGTTGCAGACCCGTTTCGACGCGCGAAATGTATCGCCAGGCGACATCGAGCCCCCAGTCGGTGAGCTCGCGCACCAGGACGGCGTCGAACGGGTGCTCGAGAAGCGAATCTCTCGATGAGGGCGCCCTTCCCCACAGGGCAAGGTGAAGCAAGAGACCGTCGACATCGGCCTCCAGCACGAGGGTGATAAGCGCCCTGCGGCGATCCTCTTCTTCCCCTCTGATACTTATCCCCAGGCGTGGCCTCCGCTCCACGGCCAGCCGGAAGCCAGCCAGCCACGGTTCGATGCACGTGAGGTCTCGGGAAACCGTCGCAAGCGAGACGGGGAGCCGTTCCTCCAGTTGGAAGCGCGTGAGGGGTCCTTTGGCTGACAGAAGGAAGAAAAGCAGGAGCTGATGACGCTCCCGAGGGGAAACCGAAAGAGGATGCCC